>CAZGUW010000430.1:0-3374 GCA_964528705.1 uncultured Geminicoccaceae bacterium | reverse complement strand
AGCAGTCCTGGTTCGAATCCAGGTTTCTTAGCTAGATTTTTGATATATTTGATTTTGTTGACCACATCGCCCCGGAATTCCCGGGGCCGGTGGCGGATTCGGACCTTTCACCATGCCGGGCGGCGGGCTAAGCCGGTCGGTGAGCGTGAGGCCATCGGTCGGAAGGGCTGCCATGTACATCGTCGGGCAAGAGGAAGCGGACGCCGTTGCCAGGGTGATCCGCTCCGGTGCGCTGTTCCGCTACGGCGAGGGCGGCGAATGCGACCGGTTCGAGCAGCGCTATGCCGGGCATCTGGGCTGCGGCCATTTCGCGCTGACCGTCAGTGGCACCTACGCGCTCACCGCGGCCTTCATCGGCCTCGGCATCGGGCCGGGCGACGAGGTGCTGATCCCGGCGCACACCTACATGGCATCGGCGACCTCCGTCCTGGCGGTCGGCGCCATCCCGGTCATCGTCGACGTGGACGAGAGCATCACCATCGATCCGGCGGCGGTCGAGAACGCGATCGGCCCGAGGACGCGGGCGGTGGTGCCCGTGCACATGTGGGGTGCCGCCTGCAACATGGACGCGATCATGGCGATCGCGAGGCGCCGGGGCCTGCTCGTCATCGAGGATTCCTGCCAGGGGGTCGGCGGCTCGTTCGAGGGGCGCCGCTTCGGCACGATCGGCGATGCGGGCGCCTTCAGCTTCAACTATTTCAAGAACATGACCTGCGGCGAGGGCGGCGGGGTCGCGACCTCCAACGACATGGTGGCGGAGCGGGTGCGCTGCGCCATCGATCCCTGTCACTTCTACTGGCAGGGCCGGGGCGACGGGCCCAAGCCCTTCGCCGGCAATGGCGGGCGCGCCTCGGAGATCATGGGGGCGATGCTCAACGTCCAGCTCGATCGCCTGGACTTCATGGTGCAGCGGATGCGCGACGAGCGTTCCCGCATCCTCGCGGGCACATCACATCTGCACAATCTGGGCCTGCGCGTGGCGCCGATGAACAGCCCCGATCACGATTGCGGTGCGCATCTCATGTACCAGCTGCCACAGGCCGACCAGGCGAAGCGCATGGCCGAGCTGGCGCCGGGCGTCGTCGCCGGCAGAACCGGTCGGCACACCTACACCGAATGGGACCAGATCCTGATGCGGGAGGGTGCCGGCCATCCCGCCATGAACCCATATCTGATGCCCGCCAACGCCGGCTGCCGGATGGACTACAGCAAGGACATGTGCGCCCGCTCGCTCGACATCCTCGACCGGACGGTGATGATCGCGATGCACCCGCTGCACGACGACGCGCAGATCGCCGACATGATCCACAATATCGACGCGGCGGCCCGGGTGGCGCTCGGCCACGCCGCGCCGGCCGAGGTGGACCTGCGTCGGGTGGCGCCCGTCGACCTGCAGAAGTTCGACGCCGCCGGCAGCTGACCTTCGCGAACGGATCGTGGTCGGCTCGTTCAGCCTTCCTCGACCACCGATGCGACCACCGCCAGGCAGTCGCCCGGCTGTATCAGGCCCGGGTGGTGGCGGGCGGCGAGGATACCGGACGCCTTGGCCTTGACCGTGTGCGGCTTGGCACCGGTGCGCTCGCTCGACCAGATCCGCGCGAGCGTTGCACCCCGCGCCACCTCCTCGCCGAGGTCGATCAGCATCTCGACCATGCCGCTGCCTTCGGCCAGATGGAAGCAGTCGCCCTCGGTCGTGTCGATCAGCACGCTCGGCGCCTCCTCCGGCTCGCCCTCGAGGATGCCGGCATGGCGGAGGAGGTTGATGGCGCCGCGCAGCCCGATCCGCGCCGAGCGGGCCGTCGCCGTGCCGCCGCCGCCGAGCTCGGTGGTGACGAAGGTCTTGCCCGCGTCCTCCGCTGCGGTGTCGTACATGCCGACGGCGTCGATCTCGCGCAGCATCATCGAATAGGGCGCGTTGAAGGCGCGCATCGCCGCGCTGCAGGCGGCCTGCTGGTTGGCGTCGTCGAGGATGTGCGCCGCGGCGAAGGGGATGAAGTCGAGCGTCTTGCCGCCCGAGTGGTAGTCCAGCACCACGTCTGCCATCGGCAGGAGGGTGCGCATGAAGTAGTCGGCGATCTTCTCGGTCGGCGAGCCGTCCGGCCGGCCGGGGAAGCAGCGGTTCAGGTTGACCCCGTCGAGCGGCGAGGTGCGCCGCGCGGTATGGAAGGCCGGCGTGTTCATGTAGGGCACGATGATCACCCGGCCCGTGATCTCGTTCGGATCGAGGTCGAAGGCGAGCCGCTGCAGCGCGATCGGCCCCTCGTACTCGTCGCCGTGATTGGCGCCGGTGAAGAGCGCCGTCGGCCCGATACCGTTGTGCACCACGGTGATGGGGATCATGATCGAGCCCCAGGCCGAGACGTCCCGGCTGCAGGGCAGGCGCAGGAACCCGTGATGCTTGCCGTCCTGGTCGAAGGGGATGGTGCAGGAGATCGGGTTGGGCGGCAGGTAGACGGAGCGCATCAGTTCTTCACCATCAGTCGGCGCGGCACCTTGGCGAGGCACTCGGGCCCGTTCTCGCCGATGACGATGCTCTCGGTGATCTCGAAGCCCCAGTCGGCCATCCAAAGGCCCGTCATGAAGTGGAAGGTCATGCCGGTTTCGAGCAGGGTCCGGTCGCCGGGCCTAAGGCTCATCGTCCGCTCGCCCCAGTCAGGCGGGTAGGAGATGCCGATCGGGTAGCCGGTGCGGTTGTCCTTCCGGATGCCGTATTTCGCCAGCACGGCGAAGAAGGCGTTGGCGATATCCTCGCAGCGATTGCCGGTCCTGGCCGCCTCGAGCCCGGCCTCCATGCCCTCCAGGACGGCCTTCTCGGCTTCGAGGAAGGTCGCAGTCGGCGTGCCGAGGAAGACCGTGCGCGAAAGGGGGCAATGATAGCGGCGATAGACGCCGGCGATCTCGAAGAAGGTACCTTCGCCCGCGACCATCGGCCGGTCGTCCCAGGTCAGGTGCGGCGCGGCGGCGTCACTGCCCGAGGGCAGGAGCGGGACGATCGCCGCATAGTCGCCGCCGGCGCCGATGGCGGGATCGTAGCGCAGGCTGGCATCGTAGATCTCGGCGACGAGGTCGCACTTGCGCATGCCGGGCTCGATCACCTCGAAGATGCGGTTGTGCATGCGCTCGACGAAGCGGGCCGCTGTCCGCATGTATGCGAGCTCCTGCGCCGACTTCACCGCCCGCTGCCAGTTGACGAGGGTCGTGGCGTCGGAAAATCGCGCGTTCGGCAGCCCCTTCACCAGCGCTGCGAAGGCGGCGGCCGAGAACCAGTAGTTGTCCATCTCGACGCCGATGCGGCCCTTGTCGAGCCCGCGTTCGGCGAGCTGGGCGGCGAGATGCTGCATCGGGTGGCGCTCGGTCGACTGGACGTAGTGGTC
>CAZGUW010000429.1:0-3382 GCA_964528705.1 uncultured Geminicoccaceae bacterium | reverse complement strand
AAGTTCCGGCACCTGCAAGGTGGACGCCATGGGCTGACGCAACGATATCTCGGTGACATCGCCAACCGACCTAACGCGCGCCAACCCGAGACTTTCGGCACGACGCAAGAGATCGAGAGCCCGGTCGGGAGAAAGATCGAGCACCTTGATCCAGTTCGAGCTCAAGATCGCTGTCCCCCCATATCCCGCCGCCGTTGCCATTGTCGCCGCCAGTGCGACAGTGGCCGGGGTCGGTGATACAGGGCGGCGGACCTTTTTTACGGCTCCCTCGAGGTGCGCCGACTGTGTCCAAGTGGACGCGCAGTTCTGCGCAAGAGAACGCAACATTTTCTTACTGAAGCGACGCGGATGGATCGCTTCCAGCAGCTCCTCGAACATCGGTCTCTGCAGCTGCTTGCCGACCGTTCCAGTGAGAATGACCTGCGCGGTGTCGCGCAAGAGCGGATCACGAGCCAAGGCGACCAGAAGTGCTTGTTGCCTGTGTCCGCCGATGTCTTTCGTCCACAACTTCAACAGCAATTTCGTGATCGGCGGCTGCTCCGCTAGGCCGAAAAGAAAAGATAAATGTCGAAGGGTTATTTCACGAGTCTTCCGGGTTGATTTACCCAGAACATTCTGATCGACTATCGCTGACTTAATATCACCAATAGTTGAAGAGCCCGTTGCAATCAGAGCATCCAATTCCGTCAGCATCATTGTTTTCGATTGGTGGGTGCCGCCGCCCTCTAAGCGAAACCCGAATGCAGCAAGAGCTTCCGCCTGGGCTCGGGGTCCGAACCACGGAAACTCAAGCGAGGAATGAGTGCCCTGAGATGGGCATTGATCCGCGCCAGACATAGGCATCTTCGATCTGCAATCGCCTGCATGGGTGCGCAGCGTCTTGCGGCCTGGCCTAAGACCGAAACGGACCCCTGACAAGGTTCAACCCTCGGCTCGGCCAGTTACGTCCAATGCCTCGCAAAGCCGATGAGCAGTCGAACATACTGTTGCACGGCAGCGGGATCCCTAGGAGTGGCATGTCACGGGCGGCCTGTATGCAGTAGCGGCCAACCGCTTCGTGTTCAATCCCGACTCTCGGACGAGTCCGACCTTGTCGGTGGGGGCGAGATAAGGGATGGCTCTGATATCGAATGGGCGCGCACGGCAGCGCTATGGAGCACCGTAGCGGAGAGCTTCGGCCGCGGGGCGACGGCGATAGAAACCGATCGTGGTGCAGCCGACGGGCAGGTTAGGGAAGGCGGGGCGGAGCACCATACGCGCATGTTCCGCCATCCATTGGTCTTGCAATCATGGGGAAAACGCCACTCCACCCAACAACCGGATGGGCCCGGGAAGGCGTGCCTTCCCGGAATTGTCTTCCTGCCCCTGCCCCCCCCTCACCTTCCGAGATACGCCCTGAGCGTCGCCTCGGCGCCCTCCGCCCAGAGCTGGCCGAGCCACCGCTCGAAGGTGTCGGTGAAGGCGCTGGTGGTGGCGAGGTCGCCGTAGAGGCTGGGCTGCTCGAGCCAGGCCTTCGGGCGGGTGCGGGCGGCCCTGGCGGCGTCATTGAGCGCGGGCCAGATGGGGTCGTTGGGCTCGATGGTGGTGCCGTCCTCGCGGGTGCCTTCGCACATGCGGGCCCAGAGGGCTTCGACGAGGGCGAGGCCCTCGATGGGGGTCTTTGATGCCAGGCCGTCACGGAGGATGGGGAGGACGAAGCCGGTGTGGCGGGCGGAGCCGTCGAAGGCGACGCGGCGGGTGGTGTCCTTGATGGCGGGGTTGGCGAAGCGGCGGTCGATGAGCTCGACATAGGCCTTGGGCGTCATGCCGGGGACGGCCTGGACGTGGGGGGCGATTTCCTCGTGCTCGACCTTGCGGAAGAAGGGGCCGACGAGGGGGTGGGCCATGCAGGCGGCGATGGTGGGCAGCGAGAGGATCTCGCCGGCATTGGCGAGGACCTGGTGGCCGGCGTTGAGGATGCGGATCTTCATGGCCTCGAAGTCGTGGACCCGATCCGAGAAGGTGGCGCCGGCGCGGTCCCAGTCGGGGCGGCCGGCGCAGAAATTGTCCTCGATGACCCACTGGCGGAAATTCTCGTGGGTGACGGGTGCGGCGTCGTCGATGCCGAAGGAGCGGGCGAGGGCGAGCTCGTCCGGGCCGGTGGCGGGGGCGATGCAGTCGACCATCGAGTTGGGGAAGGTGGCGTTGGCTTCGATCCAGTCGGCGAGGCCGGTATCGGAGAGCCGGGCAAGCGAGACGAGGGTCTGGCGGAGGATGGCGCCATTGCCCTGGAGGTTGTCGCAGCTGAGTGCCGTGAAGGGGCCGGTGCCGGCATCGCGGCGGTGCTTCAGCGCCTCGATCATGGCGCCGAAGGCGGTGCGGGGGGTGCCGGGGTTGGCGGCGTCGTGGGCCATGTCGGGGTGGGCGGCGTCGAAGGCGCGGCTTACCGGGTCGACATAGTAGCCACCCTCGGTGACGGTGAGAGCGACGATGCGGATGGCGGGGTCGGCCATGGCGGCGATGAGGGCGCCGTTGCCCTCCTCGATCGGCACGTAGTCGATCATCGAGCCCACGACCTCGGCGGATTTGCCGGATGGGTCGAGCTCGATCAGGGTGGTCAGGCAGTCCTGGTCCAGGAGCTTCTGGCGCATGGCGGCGTCGTAGGGGCGGACACCGGCGCCGATGATGGCCCAGTCCAGGGCCAGCCCCTCCTGCATCAGGCGGTGCAGGTACCAGGACTGGTGGGCGCGGTGGAAGTTGCCGACGCCGATATGGACGATGCCGGGTGTCAGAGTGCTGCGGTCGTAGCGCGGCCGCGGGATGGAGGCGGGCAGCTGGCCCAGGGTGGCGTTCGAGAGCTTCATCGGCCTGTCCATTCCACGAATGAGGGCCTCAGGCAATCCCCGACGTCAGGCGATCCCTGATCTCAGGCGAGTCCCGGTCTCGGGCGAGCCCCGGGCCTCAGGCTGCGATCCGCAGCCCGTCGGCCGAGAACCGGTGGAGGACGTCCTCGCGGGGGGTCATGTGGATGCGGTCGCCGTGGCGGAAGCCCACCTCGCCGTCGGCGCGCACGGTGATGCTCTCGGCGAGGCCGGTATCGTGGACGTGGAAGAAGGTGTCCGAGCCCAGGTGCTCGGAGACGCTGACGATGCCGGACCAGGTGCCCGCGTCGGCGGAGACGGCGATGTGCTCGGGGCGGACGCCGATGGTGTGCGCACCGTAGCGGGCGGCTTCCGGGCCCTCGATGAAGTTCATCTTCGGCGAGCCGATGAAGCCCGCGACGAAGAGGTTGCGGGGCGTGCGGTAGAGCTCGAGGGGGGTGCCCACCTGCTCGACATTGCCGGCGCGGAGCACGACGATCTTGTCGGCCATGGTCATGGCCTCGACCTGGTCGTGGGTGACG
>CAZGUW010000428.1:0-3409 GCA_964528705.1 uncultured Geminicoccaceae bacterium | reverse complement strand
AAGGTCATCACCGGCCTCGCCGGGCTCGCCACGGCGGGCGAGGCCGGCGCCGACGTGGTGCGGGCCTTCGAGAAGGCCGAGCCGGCGCTCTTCGGGTCGGTCCGCAACATCACGTTCCTGACCTATTACGAGAGCCCGTTCGTCCAGGAGGCGATCCGCGGCCTCGGCTTCGCCTACAACGCCACGCCTTTGCCAAAGGGCTACGGCATCGGCCGCTTCGACGAGGCGACCGACCGGCCGACCCACGGCCGGGGCCATTATGTGAAGACATCCGAGGTGCAGCGCGTCGATCTGAGCGGCCTCGACATCGAGGAGCTGCGGCATGGCCACTGAGCAGCAGGGCGGGCACAGCGACGTCCTCGTCATCGGCGCTGGGGCCACCGGCGCCATCACCAGCCTGATCCTCGCCGAGGCCGGGCTCGACGTGGTCTGCCTCGAGCAGGGCGGCTGGACGGCGGCCGAGGACCACCCGCATTTCAGCCGCGACTGGGAATGGCAGAAGCAGGGGCGCTGGAACCCCAACACCAATGTCCGCCGGGCGGCGAACGACTACCCGGTCGAGACCAACTCCTCCAACGTCCTCATGTGGAACGCGGTCGGCGGCTCGACCAATGTCTATGGTGCGCTCTGGCCACGCTATCGGCCGTCGGACTTCAGGAAGGGCGTCGAGCACGGGCTCGCCCCGGACTGGCCGATCACCTACGAGGACCTGGCCGACCCCTATGACCGGGCGGACCGGCTGATCGGGGTGAGCGGGCTCGCCGGCAACCCGGCCCTGCCGCCGCATGGCCCCTACCCCACCCGCCCCCTGCCGATGCGCAAGTCGGCACGGGCGCTCTCCAGGGCGTTCGACCGGCTCGGCTGGCACTGGTGGACGCTGCCGGCGGGCGTGATCGCCGAGGACTATGACGGCCGCCCGGCCTGCAACGGCTGCGGCGCCTGCACGGCGGGCTGTGCGCGCAACTCGATGAACATGTTCTCGCTGGCGATCTGGCCGAAGGCGCTCGCCGCCGGGGTCGAGCTGCGCATCCAGGCGGCGGTCGAGCGGGTCGAGAAGGGTGCCGACGGGCGGGCCACGGGGGCCATCTACATCGATCGCGCCTCCGGCCGGCGGGTGCGGCAGACGGCGGATGTGGTGGTCCTCGCCTGCAACGGCGTCGGCACGCCCTGGCTGCTCCTCGCCTCCGACAACCTGGCGAACAGCTCGGACCAGGTGGGGCGCAACCTCCTGCACCACACGCTGACCTCGGTCGACATCTGGGGCGAGGACATCGTCGACACGCACATGGGCTATACCGGCTCTCTGATCAGCATGGAGTTCGCCGAGACCGACACGAGCCGCGGCTTCGTCAACGGCTTCAACTTCAACTGTGCGGCCACCGGCCATGCCGGCAGCCAGTCGCTCGGCATGCTGACCCAGAGCCCGGCCCCCTGGGGTGCCGCCCACCACGAGTGGTTCAGGACCCGCTTCGACCGGGGCTTCGGTGTCTTCGCCATCGGCGACGACCTGCCCTCACCCAATAATCGGATCACCCTCTCCGCCACGCTGAAGGACCAGCTCGGCCGGCCGGCGCCGAAGCTGCACTACAAGCCGGGCGACAACGACGAGCGGATGATGCGCTACCAGCTCGAGCGGCTCGAGGAGATCGCCAAGGCCGCCGGTGCCGTCGACTACCGGCTCAACGACTACAAGGACGCCGATGGCGTCTACCGCACCCCTGCCTGGCATCTGCTCGGCACCTGCCGCATGGGCGCCGACCCCGAAAGCTCGGTCGTCAACAAGTGGCACCAGAGCTGGGACGTGCCCAACCTCTTCATCGTCGACGGCAGCGTCTTCGCCACCGGCGGGGTGGTCAACCCGACGCCCACCGTGACCGCCCTGGCGCTCCGCGCCGCCGAGCACCTGCGCGACAACTTCGCCGAGCTGCGCCGGGCGACGAAACCGCACGAAGCCTAACGTAGGATTTATAACCTACATCACACCCGAGTGCAAGCGCGTGCGGGGTTCGTTCGGCAGAATACGGTTTTCGGGTTCCTTTTCGGGACGGCGAGCGCCGGGTTGCTCGATTTCGCTCACCGGACCTTTGGGTTCGTTCGTCGAATCTCCGGGTTCGATCGTCGAATCGGTGGGTTCGTTGGTCGAATCGGCGGGTTCGATCGCTCGAATCTGTCGCAGAATCCGCGACATTCAGGGGAAACTGTCGCGGTATATGCGACATCGGGATCGCTCCTGTCGCGTATACCGCGACATCGAACCCAAGGTTGTCGCATATAACGCGACAACCCGAGCCGAACTGTCGCGTTATACGCGACACCCCGAGCGCCCGACCCACCCCGATTCAACCGCCGTGCCAACCGCCCACTGGAGGCTTGAGACTTGACCCGCGACGACCTGCTTCTTCGCCTCGATGCCCTGCCGCGTGTGACGCTGGCGCACCTGCCCACACCGCTCGAGCCGGCGCCCAGGCTGTCCGCAGCACTGGGCGGGCCGGAGATCTGGCTGAAGCGCGACGACCTGACCGGCCTCGCCTTCGGCGGCAACAAGACCCGCCAGCTCGAATACGTCTTCGCCGATATCCTGGCCAAGGGTGCCGACACGGTGATCGGCAGCGCCTACACGCAGTCGAACTGGTGCCGACAGATGACCGCGGCGGCGAAGAAGCTCGGCCTTGACATGCATCTGGTCCTGCTGCACGGCGAGAAGGGCCCGCGGGTGCAGGGCAACTTCCTGCTCTACCGGCTGATGGGCGCCGAGATCGAGGTGGTCGACCTGCCGAGCATCGAGCAGGTCCAGCCGCTGCTCGAGGCGAAGGCGGCAAAGCTCCGCGAGGCCGGCCGCAAGCCCTACATCGTCGGGCCCATGCAGACCGAGAACCTCGTCACCGGTGCCCTCGGTTATGTGCGGGCGGCACTCGAGATCGACGAGCAGCTCGACCAGCTGGGCATCAACCCGGGGCACCTCTACCTCTCGGGCGCCAACATGACGCCGGCCGGGCTCGCCCTCGGCTTCCAGCTGATCGGCCGCAAGCTGGCGCTGCACAGCATCGCCCCCATCAAGTGGGAAACGGACCGCGCCTGGGACATCGCCCGGATCGCCACGGCGACGGCGCGCCGCCTCGGGCTCGACGCCACGATCGACCCCGCCTCGATCCTGAGCTCGGACGACTATATCGGGTCGCGCTACGGCGTCGTATCGGACGCGGGACGGGAGGCGCTCGAGCTGGTCGCCCGGACGGAGGGCGTCATCCTCGACCCGGTCTACAGCTCGAAGGCGATGGCCGGCCTGATCGACCACATCCGCCAGGGCCGGCTCACCGCCAAGGACAAGGTGATCTTCGTCCACACGGGCGGCACGCCGGCACTCTTCGCCTATGCGGAGGACGTCATCGTCGACTGAGCCTCAGGCCGC
>CAZGUW010000427.1:0-3419 GCA_964528705.1 uncultured Geminicoccaceae bacterium | reverse complement strand
GGCCGACGAGCGGTTCCAGCGCGGCGGTCGCCAGCCGTGCGACCAGGAGGATTTGTCCGGCGCGATAGGCGGGCCGCATCGCCTCGTCCTCGACCGTCATGGCCGCCAGCCGGTCGTCGGCCAGCGCCAGCGGCCCAGCGTGGGCAGGGGTGGCCAGCTGTCCCGCGGCCCCCAGACGGCCGAGCTGCGGCAGGCTGCTGCGGTAGGGCATGCGGCCGAACTGCAGGTATTCCGGGCTGGTTTCGAGCGCTGCCGCCAGCTTCTCGACGACGTCGCGCCCCGGCATGTACTCGTCGCGCTCATAGGGGCCGATGGCGGTCTGATGCCGGCCGATACGGCGCGCGAGTTCAGCCTGGGACAATTCCAGCCCAACGCGCAGGGAGCGGAGGCGTTGACCGAAGCTGCGAAGCTCGCTCGGCTGCATTCCGGTTTCTCGCATCTGGGGTGAGGAGAGTAAATCTCATAGTGGACTAGAGGGAAACACGGTAGTGGTTTTTGCTGCATTCATGGCCTGAGCACCAGCTCCGGGCGGCTCCGGTCCGCCCGCTGCGCGATTTCCAGCGTGTGCAACTGGCCGTTGCGCCACCGATCGGTCTGGTCGGCATAATGCGGCGAGAGGGGGTGGCCGGACTGGCCCGTCGGCAGGATGGCGTGGAGCGTTCCGGTCTGGGCGAGATCGGTCGCCATGCGCAGGCTCGCTGCCGCGACGGTGCCGTAGGGGTCTGCGGCGGCGTAGCGGGCCACCCGGACGGTGCCGGCATCGCCGCCGCCGGTGCCGGTGGCGATCGAGAAGAGGCGGCCGAGGCCGGGGACGCCGTCCAGCGGGCGATGCGGGAGGCGTGCCCGGCTGGCATCGCCCCAGCGCCAGGCCTGCCAGTCGGCGCCGTACGCCGCCCGCAGCTCGGCAAGGGCGCTCGTCAGCGCGGCGGTCGCCATGTCGCCGCAACTCTCCGTCAGATCGGGTGTCGTGACGTCGTCGCACCAGCCGGGCGCCTGCTCCAGGATGTGCCGCATGGCCTCTGACCTGATGCCCCGGAAGGCGGCGAAATCGGCGCCGAGCTCATCGGCCAGGACGTGGCGGACGAGCAATTGGTACCAGGCCTGGAAGATCAGCGGCTCCGGCCGGTCCGGCATGGCCGCGCCGTCCCAGGCACGGATCGCGTCGAGGATGCGGGCGGTCAGGGTGTCCCCGGGCGGCACGGCTTCGAGCCAGGGCCGGAAGTCGCCGGCCAGGGTCGAGAGCCGGTCGTTCTGCAAATGGCGCATGGCCTCGATGTCGAGCGGCTCGCCGGCCGTCGTCGCGGCGTCGAGCACGTCGGTGATGCGCCGGGCCCTGAGATCGTCGTTCCAGTCGGCGGTGACGAGATGGGGGTAGCGCTCGTCGACCAGGCGGTTGTTGGCGTTCTGCAGGAAGCCCGCGTCGCTGGCTGCGGGCGTCTTCGGGTTCGCCGCCGCTGGGAGGAGGCCCAGCCAGTCGTGGCTGCCGTCCCAGCCCGGTGCCGGCAGGCTGCCGTCGCCGGCCCGGCGGAGCGGCAGCCGGCCGGCCATGGCCATGCCGATCCGCCCGGCAGCGTCGGCGTAGAAGGCGTTCTGGGTGGGGCTGTGGAAGAGCTCGATGGCCCGGCTGAAGTCGTCCCAGCCCTTGGCCCGGGCAAGGCCGATACCGGCCTCGACGGTCCGGTCCTCGGGCAGGAGCGCCGTCCAGGCGAGGGCCATGACCCGACCGTCGCCGGCGATGGCGGCGGCGCGGGTGACGATGTCCGAGATGACCGGCCCGTGGCGGGTCTCGCGCACGTCGAGGCGCACCGGCTCGCCGCCCCGCACCCGGATCACCTCGTCGCGATGCAGGAAGGGCCGGCTGCCGTCCGGTGTCAGGTAGCGCTCGGGGTCGGCCGGGTCGAGGCGCTCGATGAAGAGGTCGTCGGTGTCGCCGGCGGTGTTGGTGAAGCCCCAGGCGATGTGCTCGTTGCGGCCGATGACCACGACCGGCAGGGCCGGGAGCGTGGCGCCCATGACGGTGCCCCCGGGCGTGCGGATGGCGGCGAGGTACCAGTGCGCCGGGGCTGTGAGGCCGAGATGCGGGTCGTTGGCGAGGAGCGCCGCGCCGCTCGCGGTGTGGGCGCCGGCCACGGCCCAGATGTTGGAGCCGAGCCCGGCATTGTCGGCGAGCGGCAGCGCCGCCGCGAGCGCTGCGGCGAGACCGGCCGAGGCGCTGGCGGCAGCCGGGTCGGTCGAAGCCGCCCGCTGCGGCGCGTCGCCGGCCCATCCTGCCGGGTCCGCAAGGGTCGTCACCGCGTCAGGCCGGGCCGGCGGCCAGAGGTCCAGGAGCGCTTCGGGCCGCAGGCGGTCGAGCAGGCTGGCGCGGGTCAGCTCGCTCCGCCAGCTCGACACGAGGTCGAGCGCCATCAGCTTGATCAGGACGAGGCTGTCGGCCGGCTGCCAGGGCTCCGGCCGGTGCCGCAGGAGCAGGAACTCGGGCGGCAGCGGGCCGGACCTCGTGGCGAGGAAGCCGTTGACGCCCGCGGCATAGGCGGCGAGCCGGTCGAGCGCTTCGGCCGATAGGTGGTCGAGGCTCGCCTCGGCGGCGCGGTAGAGCCCGAGCGTGCGCATGAACCGGTCGACCCCGAGGCCGCGCTCGCCGACCACCTCGGCCAGCCGCCCGGCCCCGATCCGGCGGCTCGTCTCCATCTGCCAGAGCCGGTCCTGGGCATGGACGAAGCCCAGCGCCATGGCCGCGTCCCGCTCGTTTCCGGCCTCGATCAGCGGCACGCCGAGCTCGTCCCGAACGATCCGGACCGGTGCCTCGAGCCCGGCGAGACGGAGCTCGCCCTCCACCACCGGCAGCGAGGCCCGGGCGAGGACCAGGGCCAGGCCCGCCGCGCCCAGCGCAAGGCCGAAGGCGACCGCTGCGAGCGCTGCGAGCAGCCGGCCCATGGCGCTCAGCCGATGAGCTGCAGGTCGCGCAGGTGGTGCTCGAGTCCGGCCGGGTCCTCGAAGCGGTGGGTGAGGAAGCCGAGCCGCTCGGCGGTGCGGATATTGGCGGCGGAATCGTCGATGAAGAGGACCGCACCGGCGGCGAGGCCGGTATCGTCGAGGACGTGCTCGAAGATGTCGTCATTTGGCTTGATCATGCCGAGCGCGCCCGAAACGTAGATCCGGGCGAACCGGCCGAGGAAGGCGTAATCCGGGTCGTCGTGGACGAGCGGGAAGGTCTCCGCCGACCAGTTGGTCAGGGCACGAAGCGGCGTTTGGCGTGCCGCCAGCGCCTCCAGGAGCGCCACCGTCCCGTCGATGGGCCCGCCGATCATCTCGAGCCAGCGCTGCCGGTAGGCCTCGATCAGCGGCCGCACTTCGGGATGCGTCGTCGTAAGTTTTTCGATTGCTTTGGTGAAGGAGCGGCCGCGATCGAGCTCGAGGTT
>CAZGUW010000426.1:0-3424 GCA_964528705.1 uncultured Geminicoccaceae bacterium | reverse complement strand
TCGTTGGCCGAGAGTGCGGCGAGCGCCTTGACCGGCGCGTCCTCGTTGATGAACAGGCTGTACTCGACGTTGATGCCCGTCTCGGCCTCGAATGCCTGGACGATCTCGTCGAACTTGTCGTCCTCTTCCTGATAGTAGCTCTTGTTCCACCAGATCACGAGGTCCTCGGCCGCCGCCGGTCCGGCGGCGAGGCCGCCGAGGAAGGTGCCGGCCAAAAGGCCGATTGCCAGTGTCTTCATGCTCTTCGCGCTCCCTGATCCCTGAGTTGCGTCGACTCGTTCTGCGGTCGATCGGTCTCTTTATTCGTCTACCTGCCAAGGGCAACGGAAGAGTATGAGCGCCGGCCGAGCTTTGTCAAAAGCCATGATGCGTGCCCTGCCACCCGCCTTGTTTCCGTCCCGTCCGCGTGGCAAGTTCCGCGCCGCACGAAGCGAACAGACGACTTCGGCCATGGGGAGGAAAAGGACGATGCAGCATCGGCGCGGGGTGATCGGCGGGGCAGTTCTGGCCCTTGGACTGCTGGCAGGCGCATCCGCCGCGGCCGAGGACTACCTCGTCGGCTATTCGCAGTTCTGGGGCACCAACCCCTTCCTCGTCACCATGGCCAACGGCGCCAAGAAGGCCGCCGCCGAGTGGGCCGAGAAGGGTGTCAATGTCGACCTCATCTTCACCAACGGCGGCGACACCGACACGACGCGCCAGGTGGCCGATCTCGAGGATCTCTACGCCCAGGGGATCGAGGGGCTGATCCTCTTCCCGGGCGACAGCATCGTCGTCGCCGAGCCGGTCAAGAACATCTACAACCCCGAGGGCATCCCGGTCGTCATCACGGATATCGGCCTGCAGTCCGGCAGCTGGGACACCTTCATCATCACCGACAACTATGCCGGCGGGCAGGCCGGCGCCGACCTCATGGCGGCGAACGTGCCGGAGGGGGCCAAGGTCATCACCTTCGACCATGCCCCCGGCAATGACAACGCCCAGAACCGCCAGCGCGGCTTCGAGGACCGGGCCAGGGAGCTCGGCCTCGACGTGCAGGAGGAGAAGTTCCTCAAGCTTTCGCTCGAGGAGGGCCGGCGGCTGATGGAGGACACGCTGGTCGCCATCCCCGACATCAAGGGCGTCTTCTTCTTCAACCAGGTGGTGGCCCAGGGCGCCCTGGCGGCCCTCGAGGCGGCCGGCCGTGACGACGTCAAGCTCGTCTCCTTCGACCTCGACCCGGTCAGCTTCGAGCTGGTCAAGGAGGGCCGGATCCTCGGTCTCGTCGTCCAGGACCCGTTCCTCATGGGCTATGAGGGCGTCAACGCGATGGTCACCAAGCTGCAGGGCGGCACGCCGGTCGAGCGCATGGACATCCCCACCCGGATCCTGACCCAGGAGAACGCCGCCGAGTTCGCCGAAGACCCGCAGGTGACGGGCGGCCAATAGCCGTCATTCCAGGCGGATCGGATCGGCCGGTGGCGGGGGAGCCGCTACTCGCCTGCCGGGCTATCGCCAAGGCGTTCGGCGGGGTGCAGGCGCTGAGAGGCGTGGACTTCGATGTCCATGCCGGGCGCGTGCATGCCCTCGTCGGCGAGAACGGGGCCGGCAAGTCGACGCTGACCAAGATCATCGCCGGCCTCTACCCCGCCGATGCCGGCACGATGCACCTCTCGGGCGAGCCCCATGCCGTCTCCGACACGGCGGCGGCGCTCGCCCGGGGCATCGTCACCGTCCATCAGGACGTCAACCTGATCACGACGCAGACCGTGGCCGAGAACGTCTTTCTCGCCAACGAGCCGACCGCCGGGCCCTTGGGCATCATCCGGGGCGGCGAGCTGCGCCGGCGCACCGCCGAGCTGCTCGAGCGCTACGCCATCGCCTGCACGCCCGACACTCTGGTGGCGGAGCTGCCCAACGACCAGCGCAAGATGGTCCAGATCCTGAAAGCCATCAGCCGCGAGGCGCGCGTGCTGCTGCTCGACGAGCCGACCTCGTCGCTCACCGAGACCGAGGTCCGCATGGTCCTCAGGCTGATCAGGGAGCTGGCGGGGCAGGGGGTCGGCATCGTCTTCATCTCCCACTACCTGAACGAGGTCTTCGAGGTCGCCGACGCGATCACCGTGCTCCGTGATGGCGCCGTGGCGCTGGTCGGCGAGCGCGCCGACCTCACTTTGCCCGAGGTGGTGGCCGCCATGATCGGCCGCGAGCTGGATCACCAGCACGAGCGTGGGGCCGGCCGGTCGATCGGCGCGCCACTCCTCGAGGTGAGCGGGCTGGCGGTGCGCGGCGGTCCGCGCGACGTCACCTTCACCCTGCACGCAGGCGAGATCCTGGGCGTCACCGGGCTCACCGGGTCCGGCCTCGACGCGCTCGGCAAGGCCATCGTCGCCAGCCCCGACACGCAACGCGAGGCGGGCACGCTCCGCCTCGCCGGCGACACGTTGAAGGTCGCCACGCCGCGCGACGCGCTCGATGCCGGCATCGTGCTGCTGACCAACGACCGGCTGCGCGAGGGCCTCCTGCCCGAGAGCCCGATCTGGGAAAACGTCACCCTGCCGGTGCTCGGCCGCTTCGCCGGCCCGGGCGGCATCCTCGACCTCAAGGCCATGCTGGCCGCCGGCCGGGACGCCATCCAGAAGCTCACCATCCGCGCCCCCGGCCCGACCACCCCGGCCCGTGCCCTCTCCGGCGGCAACCAGCAGAAGGTGCTGTTCGCCAAGTGGCTGGCGACCAAGCCAAAGGTCTTCATCATGGACGAGCCCACCATCGGCATCGATGTCGGCTCCAAGGCCGAGATCCGTGCCATCGTCCGCGAGACGGCGGCGGCAGGGGTCGGCGTGCTCCTCATCACCGCCGAGATCGACGAGCTCACCAGCTTGTGCGATCGCGTGCTGGTCATGTTTCGCGGCCGCATCGTGGCCGACCTCACCGGCGACGCCATCGAGCGCGGCGCCATCCTCCACGCCTCGGTCAGCGGAGCGCGCGCGGCAGCATGATGATGATGAGCGATCCAGCCAGGCGGCGTGAGCTGCTGCTGCAGTCCTACGGCCTGCTCCAGGCGCTGGCGGTGCTCGCCGTCCTCGTCGTCGTCATGTCGATCCTCTCGCCGCGCTTCCTCTCCTGGATCAACATCTCGAACCTGATGGGCCAGATGGCGGTCAACCTGATCGTCGCCGCCGGCATGACCATCGTCATGATCTCGGGCGAGTTCGACATCTCGGTCGGCTCCGTCGTGGCGCTGGCCGCCGCCGTCTCGGCGGCACTCATGCAGCAGATGGGCGTCGTCCCGGCCGTCCTGCTCTCGCTGCTGATCGGTCCGGCCATCGGCCTCTTCAACGGCGTGATCACCACCAAGGGCCGCATCCCCTCCTTCATCGTCACGCTCGGCACGCTGATGATGGCGCGCTCCCTGGCCTTCGTCGTCACCGGCGGCCAGGTCATC
>CAZGUW010000425.1:0-3432 GCA_964528705.1 uncultured Geminicoccaceae bacterium | reverse complement strand
GAGCTGGCGACGGCCGAAGAGGCCCTGGCGGCGGCCGAGCGCGAGGTGGCCGGGCTCAAGTCCGAGCGCGACAGCCTTGCCCTGGCGGGAACGGCGGCGCTCGAGGCGGCAGCCGAGGCGCACGAGGCCGAGCTCGCGGCGCTCGAGGCAGAGAATGCGGAGCTGCGGCACCAGCTGGAGACGCGCGCCACGGACGCCGGTGTCATCACGCCCGAGGCCTATGCGGCCGCCAATCAGCGCATCCAAGGGCTCGAGGAGGAGCTGCGGACCATGGCCCGGCTCGCCGCCGAGCTGCGGCCGGAGGACGGGGTCGTGCCGGCCGCCGCCGCCGCGCCGGAGGCCGAGCTGGCCGCCGCGCGGGCGCGCATCATCGAGCTGGAGGCCCTGCTCGGCGACGGTCCCCCGCCGACGACCGCCGAGCTGCAGGCCGAACTCGACCGGCTGAAGGGGGTGGAGGTGGAGCTGGCCCAGACCAGGGCCCGGTTCGACGCCCTGCAGGAGGTGCATCTCAACGCAACGCCGCCGCCACCACCGCCGGCGCCGCGCTGACGCGAGGCGGCGCCCTGCGGGGCTTCAGTGCGCCATGAGCACCGGGATCGGCATGTGGTCGAGCAGGCTCTGGGTGGCCCCGCCGAGCACCAGCTCGCGCAGCCGCGAGTGGCCGTAGCCGCCCATCACCACGAGGTCGGTGCCGGCATCGCTGGCCTGACCGATGATGACGTCGCCGATCGCCTGGCCGCCGCTCGCCGCGGTGCGCACCTCGACCCTGACGCCGTGCCGGGCGAGATGCTCGCCGAGATCGGCGCCCGGCTGCTCGCCGATGCGGCCCTTCAGCTTCGCCGGGTCGACGACCAGGACGAGGACCTCATCCGCCTCTTGCAGCAGCGGCATGGCGTCACCCACCGCCCGCGCCGCCTCGCGCGACCCGTCCCAGGCGATCAGGACACGCTTTGGCGGCAGCTGGCGCGCGCCGATATAGGGAACGACCAGCGACGGCCGGCCGCTCTCGAGGAAGCTCGCCTCGACCACGAGCTCGGTGTCGACGTCGCCCTCGGCCGGGTCCGCCTGGCCGACGATGCTCAGATCCGCATGGCGTGCGTGGCGGGCAAAGGCCGTGCCGAAATCGTCGGCCATGACCAGCTCGCGGCGCAGCTCGAGCCGGCAGCCGGCCTGCCCGGCGCGCTTGCCGGCCCGTTCCAGCGCCTCCTGGCCGCGCTGCAGGGCTGCTTCGCGCTGCTCGTCCAGGATCGCCGAGGGAATGCTGACGCCGATGGCGGCGGGCACGTAGGGCTCGGCCACCAGGAGGAGGCCGGCGAGATGGGCGTCGCAGGCGAGTGCGAGCGCCACCGCCGCATCGACACGCTTGTCGCAGCTCGGCCTGTCGTCGATATGCACCAGCAGATCCTTGAGACTCATGGCTTGCGCTCCTCCCCCCGACCAGGACAGCCGGCCCCCCGCTCGGGGCTGTCGGCAAGAAATCGATAGCCGGCCGCCGATCCTGCCGCATTGATCTGTGTCAGCGACACCGCTACCCAACTCTAGCAGAATATGGTCGGGGTGGACGAGAGCCGACCGCCATGAGGTCTGTCGAGCTTTCCTCCGCAACGATTGGAGCCTCCGCCGTGCCCGCCCCTCCGCCCGATCATGAGATCGAACTGAAGCTCATGGTCGATCCGGCCGAGCTCTCCCGCCTCGCCGAGCGCCTGGCGGCGCATCCGTCGGCCTTCTCCGCGCCCCAAGTGCAGGCCCTGGAGAGCCGTTACTTCGACACGCCCGATCTGCGTCTCGCCGGGCGCCGGGTCAGCCTGCGGGTCCGCAGGAAGGGCGACCAGCACATCCAGACGATCAAGACCGCATCGACCGGCGGCGGCGCGCATTCCGTGCGGGGCGAATGGGAATGCGCCGTGGCCGGCATGGTGCCGGAGCTCGACCGCATCGCCGATCCGGCGGCGCTCGAGGCGCTCGGCCTGGTGCTGCCGGAGGAGCTGGCCCCGATCTTCACCACGAAGGTCGACCGCCGGCTGATGCTGGTCGAGCAGAAGCTGCGTGACGGCAGCAAGGCGATCATCGAGGTGGCCTTCGACCGGGGCACGATCGAGGCCGGCGCACCGGAGCCCGCGCCGAAGAGGACGAAAGGCGGCAAGAAGAAGGCGACGGTCGAGCAGATCGCCGAGGTCGAGCTGGAGCTGAAGTCGGGAGCGCCCGAGGGGCTCTATCTGCTGCTCGAGACGCTGAGCGACCGGGCGACGCTGCGGGTCGCCACCATCCCGAAGGCGGAGCGTGGCTACATGCTCGCCACGGGCCGGCCGCCGGCCTGGCAGCGGGCCAAGCCACCGGCGCTCGATCCGGCGATGCCGGCCGGTGCGGCCATGGCGGCCGTGCTGGCGAGCGGGCTGCAGCAGCTCCTGCAGAACCAGGCCGCGGCGCAGGACGGCCGCGACCCGGAGGGCGTGCACCAGCTGCGCATCGCCCTGCGCCGCCTCCGTTCGGGGCTCGCCCTCTTCGCCTCGCTCCTGCCCGTCGAGGAGCGCACCGCCTGGAACGAGCGGCTGAAGGCGGTGATCGCGGCGACCGGGACACCGCGCGAGCTCGACGTGCTGGTTACCCAGACGCTGGCGGAAATCGCCGCCGCGCTGCCGGACGAGCCGGCGCTCGCCGTCCTCACCGCCACGGCCGAGGCGGCGCGGCAGCGCGCCTACACCGAGCTGCGCGCCTATCTCCAGTCCCACGAATACGCCAGCCTGGTCCTGGACCTGGCGCTCTGGGTGGCGCTCGAGCGCTGGCGCGACGATACCACGGAGGAATGTGCGGCGGCCCAGGCGACGCCGGTGGTCGATCTGGCGGTCGCGCTGCTCGACCAGCGGCACCGGCGCGTGCGCAAGCGCGGCCGGCATTTCAGCCGGCTGCCGGACGAGGAGCTGCACGAGGTGCGCCTCGCGCTCAAGAAGCTGCGCTACGGCGTCGAATTCATGAGCGGCCTCTTCCCGCAGAAGCTGGCGAAGCGCTACGCCAAGGCGGCTGCCGGGCTGCAGGACCGGCTCGGTCGCCTAAACGACCAGGTCGAGACCCGCCATCTGCTCGAAAGGCTCGGCGAGACGGCCGGCCCGGAGACGGACCGGGCGATGCTCGAGCGCGGCATCGGCCTCGCCATCGGCTGGCAGGCGGCATCCGTCGCCAACGAGCGGCGGCACGCGGACGGCGACTGGCACGACTTCACCGAGCAGGCGCTCTTCTGGCAAGCGCGGGATGACGAATCGTGAGCCTCTCCGTTCTGGTCACCAATACCAAGGGCGGCTGCGGCAAGACGACCGTCGCGACGACGCTCGCCACCGCCTTCGCCACCGCCGGGTTCAAGACGGCCCTCGCCGATGTGGACCGGCAGAAGAGCAGCCTCGGCTGGCTCGCCACGCGGCCCGCCACCGCGGCGCCGAT
>CAZGUW010000424.1:0-3441 GCA_964528705.1 uncultured Geminicoccaceae bacterium | reverse complement strand
ACCGGGTGATCGAGGGCAGCCCCAAGAACTCCATCTCGGCCGTCCCCGCCATGCCTTGGGGCGACCAGCTGCCCGATCTCGAGAAGGCCTTCTGAGCGGCCCGTTCAGGCAGCGGCGAGGAGCGCCTGCATCGTTCTTGCGAACCGCCGGCCGACCGCCTCGCCCGCCACGTGCCGCCCCCCCTCGACCACCAGCCGGCCGCCGACCCGGACCGTGTCGACGGGCGCCTCCCTTGCGGCGAAGAGCCAGCCGTCGAGCAGCGCGTCGCCGCTCCGGCCGACCAGGGCCGGGTGGTCTGGATCGAGCGTCACGATATCGGCGCGCCGCCCGGCCTCGATCGCACCCATGTTCTGCGCCAGCGCCTGCGCGCCGCCGGCGCGTGCCTTGTCGAAAAGCGTGCGCCCGACCGACCGGCCGGATGCCGCCAGCCGGGTGCGCCGCCGGTCGCGCAGGCGCTGGCTGTATTCGAGCGAACGCAGCTCGTCCGCCAGATCGATGCGGATATGGCTGTCCGAGCCGACCCCGAAACGGCCACCCTGACCGAGATAGTCGACGCCTCTGAAGATCCCGTCGCCGAGATTGGCCTCGGTCACCGGGCAGAGACCGGCCACCGCGCCTGTGGCCGCGAGGTCGCGCACCTCGCCGTCGTCCAGATGCGTGCAGTGGATCAGGCACCAGCGCTCGCCGAGCCCGACTTCGTCGAGCAGCCAGCGCACCGGCCGCCGCCCCGACCAGGCAACGCAGTCCGCCACCTCCTTCTCCTGCTCGGCCGCGTGGATGTGCAGGGGCCCGCTCGTGCAGGCCTCGACCAGCCGCTGCAGGCTCTCGGGTGTCACCGCGCGCAGGCTGTGCGGGGCGGCGCCGACGACGAGCTCCGGGTGGCGCGAGCGCAGCGTCCCGACGAGGTCGAGCAGGGCCTCGACATCCATGACGAAGCGCCGCTGGCCCGGCGTCGGCGGGGCGGCGCCGAAGCTGCCCTGGTGGTAGAGCACCGGCAGGTGGGTCAGCGCCATGCCGGTCGTCGCCGCCGCCGCCACGATCCGCTCGGCGAGCTCCGCCGGATCGGCGTAAGGCGCGCCGGCCGGGTCGTTGTGCAGGTAGTGGAACTCGCCCACCGCGGTGAAGCCCGCCTCCAGCATCTCGGCATAGAGCTGGCCGGCGATCGCCTCCACGTCGTCCGGGGTCAGCCGGTCGAGGAAGCCGTACATCACCTCGCGCCAGGTCCAGAAGCTGTCCTCCGCCGGCCCGGCCCGCTCGGCGAGCCCCGCCATGCCGCGCTGGAAGGCATGGCTGTGGACGTTCGCCATGCCCGGCACGGCGATGGCGGCGCGCGTCGCCTCGTGGGTCGGCACGGCACCAGTCTCGACCCGGGCGATCCTCCCGTCGTCACCGACCTCGACCGCCACGTCATTTGCCCAGCCCGACGGCAACAGCGCTTCTGCAAAAAAGAGCTTGATCATCCTGCCCTCCCGTCCAACCCTGCTTCTGACCAAATCCCGGGGAGGCGGCAAGCGCTTGGCACCATCATCCAGCATGCTCCTGACCAATGCCCGCTTCGCCACCATGGTGCCGGGTGGCGCTCCTTATGGCGCCATCGCTGACGCGGCCCTCCTGATCGAGGACGGCCGCATCGCCTGGCTCGGGCCGCTCGGCGAGGCGCCGAAGGCGGCCGAGGTGGCCGATCTCGGCGGCCGCTGGGTGCTCCCCGGCCTCGTCGATTGCCACACCCACATCGTCTTCGGCGGCAACCGGGCCCGCGAGTTCGAGCTGCGGCTCGAAGGCGCCACCTACGAGGAGGTGGCGCGCGCCGGCGGCGGCATCCTCTCGACCGTCAAGGCCACCCGCGCCGCCAGCGTCGACGACCTCGTGGCCCAGGCCCTGCCGCGCCTCGACCACCTTCTCGCCGAAGGTGTCACCACCATCGAGATCAAGTCCGGCTACGGCCTCGAGCTCGAGAGCGAGGTCCGCATGCTCCAGGCGGCCCGCCGGCTCGCTGCCGAGCGCGACGTCGAGGTCCAGACCTCGCTCCTCGCCGCCCACGCCGTGCCGCCCGAGTTCAAGGGCCGCCCCGACGCCTACATCGACATCGTGGTCGCCGAGATCATCCCGGCCGTCCGCAAGGCCGGCCTCGCCGATGCGGTGGACGGCTTCTGCGAGGGCATCGCCTTCACGCCCGACCAGATGCGCCGGGTGTTCGAGAAGGCGAGGGCGGTCGATCTCCCGGTCAAGCTGCATGCCGAGCAGCTCTCCGACCTCAAGGGTGCCGTGCTCGCCGCCGAATTCGCCGCCCTCTCCTGCGACCACCTCGAATACGTCCAGGAGGACGGCGTGCGCGCCATGGCCGCATCCGGCACCGTCGCCGTGCTCCTGCCGGGCGCCTTCTACACGCTCCGCGAGAAGCAGGCGCCGCCCGTCGACCTCTTCCGCCGCCACGGTGTGCCCATCGCCATCGCCACCGACTGCAACCCGGGCTCCAGCCCCGCCACCTCGCTCCTGCTCATGCTCAACATGGCCGCGACACTCTTCCGCCTGACCCCCGAGGAGGCGCTCGCCGGCGTCACCCGCAACGCCGCCCGCGCGCTTGGCCTCGAAGCCGAGATCGGCACGCTCGAGGCCGGCAAGCGCGCCGATCTCGCCATCTTCGACATCGACCACCCGGCCGAGCTCGCCTACCGCATCGGCTACAACCCGCTCTTCGCCAGCCTGCGCGAGGGGCGCTGGCGCCCGTGCTGACGCTCCGCCCGGGTGCCGTAAGCCTCGCCGACTGGCGCGCCGTCCTGGAAGGTGCGCCCGTCACCCTCGACCCCGCCTGCCGGCCCGCCATCCGCGCCTCCGCCGAGGCCGTCCAGGCGATCGTCGGGTCATCTACCCGCTGCAGCCGCCGCAACTCCTATTGCATTATTTTTAGGTCGAATAGCAAATTTCATTAACGCTGAATTATATGGCAGAGTTACAGATGTTCCATGGGCATTTATTTTTCCAGGAAGCGATGGATTACCAAGACATCCAAGTCAACTATATGAAGCAGCACTTGAAGGATTTGCTACATTCTTCATATTGTATTTTGCTATTACAAAATATCAAGGTTTCAAAAAGCCAGGATTTATTTCTGGATTATTTTTAATACTCTATTCAGGTTTTAGACTTATAATAGAGAATTTCAGAGAGCCTGATGCGCATATAGGATTCCATGCAGAATTTATTACTAGAGGACAATTACTCTGCATCCCGATGCTTATAATAGGAATTATAATAATAAAATGTAGTTATAGATCAAATGCCAATTGATTCACATATTAGATATCATATAAAAGAACACGGTCATATCAAGATTGATGACATGATGCGAGAAGCTTTATCTACAAATAGTGAATCATATTATAAATCAACCAAAACATTGGGAGAAAAAGGCGACTTCATAACCTATCACGAAAAATAACA
>CAZGUW010000423.1:0-3456 GCA_964528705.1 uncultured Geminicoccaceae bacterium | reverse complement strand
AGTACCGGAACAAGCGTGCCACTGAGCCAGCTGGCCCTCAAACTCTGGCGGGAAGCCAGTGGCGACCTCGAAGCCGGCGCCGATCACACGGCACTCGCCCGTTGGTACGAGAAGCGGACCGACACGCAGCTCCGCTCCTGAGTCGCAGGATCGCGTTATTCTCCCGTCAGGCGCTGTCCGGCCACACTTTGAGCGCTCGCGCCTTCTCGGCCCGCCAGCTCTCCAGGTTGGCCGACGCCGAGTCGAAGGTCCCGTTTTCTGCCGTTGCCAGCACCGCGCCGAACCGATCCGCGACGATTTCCGCCTCGCCATCGCCGAGTGAGCGAGGGTCCATCACGAGCCAGCCATGCTCGACCTGGTGCGAACGGACAGCGATCGGCGGGTCGCCCCGCTCGAGTTCCCGGACGAGCTGCAGTGCCGAAAGGCCGGCCTTCGTCGGGTCGACCGTGAGCTTCAGCCGGTCGAACGGGTTGCCGGTCGGATCGGGGTCGATCGTCGCCTCGATGCCGGGCAGGTCGGAGAAGCACCGGCACCAGCCCTCGAGCACCTCGCGCATGGCCTGCCGCCGGGCGGCGTGGTCGCGCTTGCCCCATGCTTCGAGTGCTGCCAGCGCCCCGGCGACGCTCTCCTTGCCGGCCTTCATCGGTCTGGCGATGCCGAAGTTCTGCAGATAGGCGGCGCGAACCAAAGATTTGCGCCCGGCGACGATGCCGGCCGTTGCACCGCCGAGGAACTTGTGACTGCTGTGGATGGTGAGATCGGCGCCCTCAGCCAGATAGCCCCGGAGATCGTACTCGGCTGCAAGGTCGACGATCACCGGCACGCCCTGGGCGTGGCAGATCTCGAGGAACGTCGCGAAGGGTATCTGCCCCTCGCTGGAGCAGTGGTGGCTGACGACGTAGAGCCCCGCTGCCGTTTCCGGGCCGATCGCCGCCGCAAGCTGGTGGCTGCGCGCTGCATTGACGTCGCCGATCACGACCGGGAGCGCGCCAGGAAGGCGGATGTCCTGCGCGATCGAGTGCCCGTAATTGACGACGTGCCCGGCCTGGATGACCACTTCGTTGCGCATACCGGTCGTGTCGGGAAGTTGCTCGATGCGGGCGAGATCGTCGCCCGTCATCGCCCCGGCGACAGCCATGCAGATGCCGGCCGAGGAGCAGGCCGCAACGAAACCGGCCTCGGCCCCCGTAGCCCTTGCGATAACCCGGCTCGCCGCAGCTTGCAGCTCCAGGATGTCGACGCCGCGCGACATGACGGCGGCAGCCGCCTCGATCGCCTCCGGACAGGCGCTGATCCCGCCATGGGTGGTGAGCGTGCCGGTGAGGTTGATGAGCGGCCGCACGCCAAGGCTGCGCCGCACGTCGGGGAGCTCTTCCATCATGCCGGGTACACCTCGACGTCAGGCTCGAACGCGACGTCGGGATCGAGCGGGTACATCGGTCGCGCGCAGACTTGGTGGCCGAGAAGCGGCAGGTTCGCAGTGGTGGCGCCTGGCACGTCGACCACGAAGTTCTCACGGGCGAAGGTGAAGAAGCGCGAATAGGCGCCCGGTGACTTGATGACGATGAGATCGAAGTCACGCGGGTCACGGCCGTGCGCCAGGAAGACGCTGCGATCAGCCAGGTGCACCGATCGGCTGATGGCGATGAGCGTGATGTTGCCTGCCTCCAGCACGGCTGTGCGGCCAGCCTCGCCCAAGAGGCCACTCACTTCGTGACGCCAGCGACCGTCACCGAGCATAGCGACCCGCGCCTCGATGGTCAGCGGCGGGAAGCGCGCCGGGTCGAGCGAGCCCCCGATGGCGAGGTGCAGGACCGCCCCGACACCTGCGGCATGGGCACGCTCCACGGCCGGCGCGTCGACGACAGGCATGATAGCCCGCCCCGGGTAGCCATGGTCGAGCAGGCCCTTGAGGATGGCGTTGCTGTCGCCGGAGGCCCCGCTGCTCGGCGCATCCGCGGCATCGGTGAAGGTCACAGGAGCCGTCGCCCGCTTCGCCGCCTCGATGGCGTCGGCGAGGCTCACCAGCGGCGCATGCATGCGCCCGCGGTGTTCCCAGAAGTCGGCCGCCATCGCCAGCGCCTCGCGCTTCGCCGCCGCCGCATCGCCATCGGTAATGACCAGCGACTGGGAGCAGAGTTCGGGTACGTCGGTGAAGGGGTTGCCGATGAGCATCGCCGCGGCCAGCGCGCCGTTCGCTTCCAGCCGCTTCGCATCGCGGATGATCTCGCCGTAGCAGCCGCTCTTCGTGAAGAGTTCCGGTCCACGCACCAGCGCCGGGATCTTGACGCGTGCCATGACGGGCCTGGCACCCGTGTCGAGGATGCGCAGCAGCAGGCGCGCCGCGCGGGCGCCGGTGTCGATGAAGTCCTCGTGCGGATAGGTGTGATAGACGGCGGTCGCGGTCATGTTCCGCAGCATGCGCGCCGTAAGGATGCCATGCAGGTCGAGCGACGTGACGATTGGTACATCCGGTCCGACAATGCCGCGGGCGGCCTCGAGCAGATGGCCTTCGGGATCAAGCTCGCCCTCCGCACCCATGGCTCCGTGCAGCGCGAAATAGAGACCGACAGCGCCTTGGGCGTGCTCACGCAGGGCAGCGAGCAGTTCGTCCCTGATGCGCCGGAAGGCCTCGGCGCGGAGAAGGCCGCCACTCGGCGCCTTGGCACCATAGACCGGAACCACGGTTACATCCGAGCGCGCCCCGAACACGTCGAGAGCACCGCGCACGCAGGTGTCGGCCTGCCGGTTGGTTTCGATCAGGGCCGGGCCGACAGCAACGTCGAACGCCCCGTACTCGCTCGGCACCGGATTGAAGGACGAAATCTCCTGCTCACACTGGAGCACCAGGATTCGTTGCATCGTGTTCTCCCCCCTGAAGCCAAACGAACGCCGCCCAAACTTCGCCTCGCAACCTTGCCAAGGCGATCACACGCGGGCAGGAATGGGCCATACACATGGGAGGTCATCATGTCATCGAAGGTGTTCGCGTCCGCCATCATCGGGGCACTGCTGCTCGGTACGTCGCCCGCGGCCATGGCCGCCGATCTCGTCATCTGGTGGACGAAGGGTGTCACCGAGGACGAGGAGAATGCGCTCAAGGCCGTCGTGACGAAGTGGGAGGAAGAGACCGGCAAGACGGCGGACCTCAGCTTCTACGGATCGGGCGACACCGAGGCCAAGACGATCGCGGCACTGGAAGCGGGGTCGCCGCCGGACCTCACCTTCGACTACGCCTACGATCTCGCGTTCAGCCCTACCTGGGCCTACGAGGGACGGCTGGCCGACGTCAGCGACGTGCTCGAGCCGATCGCCGACGAGTTCCAGCCATCGGCGCTCAAGTCGGTCTACATGCTCAATGGCGAGACCGGTGAGCGGAGCTACTACGCCATCCCGTGGACGCAGATGACGCCTCACGTCCACTACTGGAAGGACTTCCTGGTCGAGGCCGGCTTC
>CAZGUW010000422.1:0-3461 GCA_964528705.1 uncultured Geminicoccaceae bacterium | reverse complement strand
GCCAACTTCGCGCATCTCTGCCTGCCTGCGATGCGCGAGGCGGGCTTCGGGCGGATCGTCAACCTTTCGTCCGTCCTCGGCCTCGGCGGCGCGCCCCACCGGCTCGGCTATGTCACCGCGAAGACAGGCATGAACGGCCTGACACGCGGCCTGGCGCTCGAGAACGCCCGCTACGGCATCACCGTAAATGCCATCGCACCGGGCTACATCTACACGGACGTGCTGAAGGGCCGCGCCGCCGAGGGCCTGCTCGACTACGACCTCCACGCCGAACGCACGCCGGTCGGCCGCTGGGGCCGGCCCGAGGAAGTTGCCCGGGTCATTGCCTTCCTGGCGCACCCCGATTCCGGCTTCGTCACCGGCGCCGTCTGGCCGGTCGATGGCGGCTTCAGCATGCGTGGCGATCCGGGCGAAGATATCGGCCCGCGTCCGGCCGGAATGCCCTGAGGGCCGACGCCCGCCTGCCCGCGGAGATGCGGCGGCAAATGCCGGTTGTCACCGGGCATGGGCCGCCTATTCTGCGATTCCCGAACGGCGCATCAGGTGCCGGGGGCAATGCCGCATCGAGCGGGAGGCTGAACAGAAATGATACCGGGTAACTTCGCGTACCACCGGCCGTCCGACGTCGCCGCCGCGACGCGGCTCCTGCAGGAGTTCGGTGACGAGGCCCAGATCCTCGCGGGCGGCCACAGCCTGATTCCGATGATGAAGCTGCGCATGGCGCAGCCATCGCACCTGATCGACCTGCAGGAGATCGCCGCGCTCCGGGGCATCAGCCGCGACGGTGACCGGCTGGTCATCGGCGCGATGACCACCCAGCACGAGCTGATCGGTGATCCGCTCGTGGCCGAGGCGGTGCCGCTGCTGCGCGAGGCCGCCGTACAGATCGCGGATCCGCAGGTCCGCTATGTCGGCACCATCGGCGGCAATGTCGCGAACGGTGATCCGGGCAACGACATGCCGGGCGTGATGCAATGCCTCGACGCGGCCTTCGAGCTCACGGGACCGGGCGGCACGCGCGAGGTCAGGGCCCGCGCCTTCTACGAGGCAGCCTTCACGACGGCGCGCGCCGAGGACGAGATCCTGACCCGCATCATCGTGCCGGTGCCGAAGGCCGGCAGCGGTTATGCCTATCTGAAGCAGAAGCGAAAGATCGGCGACTACGCCACGGCGGCCGCCGCGGTGCTCCTCTCGGTCGAGAACGGAAGCTGCACGAGCGCCGCCATCGCCATGACCAACCTCGCCGCGACCCCGATCTTCACGGATGCCGCCGGTGCCGCCCTCGTCGGCACACCGCTCGACGACGCGGCGATCGGTGCCGCGGTCACCGCCATGCTGGCGGCGATCGATCCGGCCACCGACAATCGCGGGCCCATCGAGTTCAAGAAACATGTCGCCGGGCAGATGCTGCGCCGGGCCGTCGCCGAGGCCGCCGGGCGCGCCGGCAGGGGGGGAGCCGTCTGATGGACAAGCTGCACGTCAAGCTCCAGGTCAACGGCAAGCCGGTCGAGGCGCTGGTCGAGCCGCGCCTTCTGCTGATCCACTTCCTGCGCGAGGAGCTCGGCCTTACCGGCCCGCATATCGGCTGCGAGACCTCGCATTGCGGCGCCTGCACCGTCGATATCGGCGGCCGCTCGGTCAAGAGCTGCACCGTCTTCACCGCCCAGGCCAATGGTGCGGAGATCACCACGATCGAGGGCATCAAGAGTGCCGATGGCGGCCTGCATGCGCTGCAGGAGATGTTCCGCGAGCATCACGGCCTGCAATGCGGCTTCTGCACGCCGGGCATGATCACCCGCGCCTGGCGGCTGCTCGAGGAGAACCCGGACCCGACCGAGGCGGAGATCCGCCAGGGCATGGCCGGCAATCTCTGCCGCTGTACGGGCTACCAGAACATCGTCAGGGCGATCCGGGCGGCGGCCGATGCGCGCCATGCCCCGAAGGAGGCAGCCGAATGACCGAGCAGACCGCGATCGACCTCGACCGGGCGGAGAAGCTGCAGGGCCTGGGTTGCCGCAGGAAGCGCGTGGAGGATGCCCGGTTCACCCAGGGCAAGGGCAACTACGTCGACGACATGAAGCTGCCGGGCATGCTGTTCGGCGACTTCGTCCGCAGCCCCTATGCCCATGCCAGGGTGACGTCCATCAACGCCGAGGCGGCCAAGGCGCTGCCCGGCGTCGTCGCCGTGCTCACCGCCGACGACCTCCGGCCCCTCAACCTGCACTGGATGCCGACCCTCGCCGGCGACAAGCAGATGGTGCTGGCCGACGGCAAGGTGCTCTACCAGGGCCAGGAGGTGGCGTTCGTCATCGCCGAGGACCGCTACATCGCGGCCGACGCGGTCGACCTCGTCGAGGTCGAGTACGAGGAACTGCCGGTCGTCACCGATCCTTTCAAGGCGCTCGCCGACGACGCGCCCGTCCTGCGCGAGGACATCGCCGACCAGAAGGTCGGGGCGCACGGGCCGCGCCGCCACCCCAACCACATCTTCACCTGGGAGCAGGGCGACAAGGCGGCGACCGAGGCGGTGCTGGCCGGCGCCGATGTGGTGGCCGAGGAGATGGTCTACTACCACCGCACCCATCCCTGCCCGCTCGAGACCTGCGGCTGCGTCGCCTCCATGGACAAGGTCAACGGCAAGCTGACGCTTTGGGGCACCTTCCAGGCACCGCACGCCGTGCGCACAGTGGCGTCCCTGATCTCCGGCATCGCCGAGCACAACATCCGCGTCATCTCGCCGGATATCGGCGGCGGCTTCGGCAACAAGGTCGGCGTCTATCCGGGCTATATCTGCGCCGTCGTCGCCTCGATCGTCACCGGCGTGCCGGTGAAGTGGGTCGAGGACCGGATGGACAACCTGATGACCACGGCCTTCGCCCGCGACTACTGGATGCAGGGCAAGATCGCGGCGACGAAGGACGGGCGGATCACCGGCCTCTGGTGCCACGTCACCGCCGACCACGGCGGCTTCGACGCCTGCGCCGACCCGACGAAGTTCCCGGCCGGCTTCTTCAACATCTGCACCGGCTCCTACGACATCCCGACGGCCTGGCTCGCGGTCGACGGCGTCTACACCAACAAGGCGCCGGGCGGCGTCGCCTATCGCTGCTCGTTCAGGGTGACCGAGGCCTCGTATTTCATCGAGCGGATGGTCGATATCCTCGCCATCAAGCTCGGCATGGACCCGGTCGAGCTCAGGCTGAAGAACTTCATCCAAAAGGACCAGTTCCCCTACCAGTCGGCGCTCGGCTGGGAGTACGATTCGGGCGACTACCACACCGCCATGGAGAAGGCGCTGGCCGCCGTCGACTATGCCGGGCTCCGGCGCGAGCAGGCGGAGCGGCTCGAGGCCTTCAGGCGCGGCGAGACCCGCAAGCTCATCGGCATCGGCGTCTCGTTCTTCACGGAGATCGTCGGCGCCGGGCCGGTCAAGAACTGCGACATCCTCGGCCTCGGCATGT
>CAZGUW010000421.1:0-3493 GCA_964528705.1 uncultured Geminicoccaceae bacterium | reverse complement strand
CACGAAGGCGGTCGTCAGATACGCCGCCAGCACCATGTGGACCAGGCGGTAGGGAAAGGACGGGTTGAAGATGATCTGCCACCAGTCCTCGGGCACGAACTGGCCGGCTTCGTTGATCGAGTAGCCCTGCGGTGTCTGCATCCAGCTGTTGACGCTGAGGATCCAGAAGGCCGAGAGCAGCGTGCCGATGGCGACGATGACCGTGGCCGCCATGTGCAGCCGCTCGCCCACCCGCTCCCGGCCGAAGAGCATGATGCCGAGGAAGCCGGCCTCGAGGAAGAAGGCGGAGAGCACCTCGTAGCCCATCAGCGGGCCGAGGACAGGGCCGGTCCGATCCGAGAAGACCGACCAGTTGGTGCCGAACTGGTAGGACATGACGATGCCGGAGACGACGCCCATGCCGAAGGTCACGGCAAAGATGGTCTTCCAGTAGTCGAACACCCGCAGATAGGCTTCATCGCGCGTCCAGAGCCAGAGCCCGTTCAGCACCGCGAGGAAGCTGGCCAGCCCGATCGTGAAGGCTGGAAAGATGATATGGGCGGAAATGGTGAAGGCGAACTGGAACCGTGCCAGATCGATCGCCGAAAAGCTGTCCAACATGACCCTACCCGAGGTTCGACGGGCGTTGCCGTCTCACGTCGACGACAACGCCGCTACATCGACCAGAGAGTTATGCTGCGGTGCAGTGCTGCCAACGCCGCGCAGCGGTGGCAGGGCAGCTTTCCGACAGCACAGGGTCAATCGGTCGCGCCGTGCGGCGATCAACCGGCCGCGCGCGGCCCGGCCAGCAGCCAGATCAAGAGGCCGATCACCGGCAGGAGAAGGATCAGCACCGTCCACAGCACCTTGGCGCCGGTCGAGGCATTGCTCGAGAACACGTTCACGATCGCCCAAACGTCGGCGATCAGCACCAGAAGGCCGATCAGGCCTCCGATCTCGATACCCATCACTTGCTCCACAGTTGCATTCTGAGGGTCTTGTGCCGGCGCCCTGCCGCGCCTCCGTCACACCGGATGAACCGGCAGGGCGGGAGGGAGTTCCAGGATGCCGATGCCGGGCTGTATGGTTGCCGGAGAAGCGGGCGGCCCTGATGGCAAGTCAGGGGCCCGCGAGCCAAGAGGGGGGAGGCGGAATGCGCCTGGGTCTTTTCATGATGCCGCTGCACGGCATGCACCTGTCCTACACCGAGATGTACGAGCAGGACCTGCAGGCGGTGCTGCATGCCGACCGGCTCGGCTATGACGAGGTCTTCGTCGGCGAGCACTATTCGGCGAAGGTGGAGCCGATCTCCGATCCCCTGCAGTTCATGTCGGTCGCCCTGCCGCAGACCAAGGGCATCGTCTTCGGCACGGGCGTCCTCAACCTGCCGCACCATCACCCGGCCAAGGTCGCGGCCGACGTGGCGCTCTTCGACCACATGTCGCGCGGGCGCTTCGTTATGGGCATCGGGCCCGGCGGGCTCGCCTCGGATTTCGAGCTCTTCGGGACGACCGACCAGGACCGGGGTGCCATGATGGTCGAGTGCATCGAGATGGTGCACGCGATCTGGGCGTCAGAGCCGCCCTATCGGCTGAACGGCCGGTTCTGGAACATCGAGCTCGCCGAGACGGTCCAGGACGATCTCGGCATCGGCCCGATCCCGACGCCGTACCAGAAGCCCTTCCCGCCGATCGCCGTCTCGGCGATGAGCCCGCGCTCGGGCACGGCCCGCCTCGCCGGCGAGCGCGGCTGGTCCTGCATCAGCGCCAACTTCAATCCGATCGGCCACACCCGGACCCACTGGGAGGCCTATGCCGAGGGGGCGGAGCGCGCCGGCCGGCGGCCGGACCGGGCGAGCTGGCGCGTGGCGCGGAGCATCCTCGTCACCGAGAGCGATGCCGAGGCGGCGGACTATCTCCTGAACCCGGCGAGCAGCGTCTACCGCTACTTCCACTATCTGCGCACCCAGCTCGGCCGCGCCGGCCTCGTCCGGATCTTCAAGGACGACCCGGAGATGAGCGACGAGGCCTGCACGGTCGAGCACTGCCTCGAGGCCATGGTGATCGCCGGCAGCGCCCGGACCGTCACCGAGAAGCTCGCCGCCGTGGTCGAGGCGACCGGCGGCTTCGGCACGCTCGAGGCGACGTTCCACGAATGGGACGACGAGGCGCTCTGGCGGCGCTCGATGGCGCTGCTCGCGAACGAGGTGATGCCGGCGTTGCGGCGAGTTTAGGCGCCGGGTCTAGCTGCCCTTCAGGAAGCGGAAGTCACAGCCCTCGTCTGCCTGCAGGATCTGCTCCTGGTAGAGCCGGTCGTGGCCGCGCGCCGGCAGCGGCGGCGGGGGCGGCAGCGCCTGACGGCGGCGGGCCAGCTCGTCGGGCGCGACCAGCAGCTCGAGCTCGCGCCGCTCCACCGAGACGCGGATGCGGTCGCCGGTCTCGACCAGCGCCAGAGGGCCGCCGGCGGCCGCGTCCGGGGCGATGTGGAGCACGATGCTGCCATAGGCGGTGCCGCTCATCCGGGCGTCGGAGAGGCGGAGCATGTCCTTGACACCGGCCCGGCCGAGCTTTTTCGGGATCGGCAGGTAGCCGGCCTCCGGCATGGCCGCCGGGCTCGTCGGCCCGGCATTCTTGAGCACCAGGAGATCGTCCGGGGCGACGTCGAGGTCCGGATCGTCGATCCGGGCCGAAAGATCCTGAAGCCCGTCGAAGACCACCGCCCTGCCCTCGTGCTCGAAGAGCCTGGGATCGGCGGCCGAGCGCTTGAGCACCGCACCCTTGGGCGCGAGCGAGCCGAAGAGGGCGACGAGCCCGCCTTTGGCGTGGATGGGGTCGTCGATGCCGCGGACGACGGCGCGATCGACCCAGGGGTCGGCCATGGCCAGTCGCTCGCCCAGGGTCTCGCCGGTGACGGTCGGTGCGTCCAGGTGCAGCAGGTCGCCGAGCTCGCGCATCACGGCCGGCAGGCCGCCGGCGGCGTGCAGGTCCTGCATGTAGTGGGCACCTGTCGGTTTCAGGTCGACGATGACCGGCGTGGTTTCGCTCAGCTCGTTGAAGCGGCGCAGATCGAGCTCGAGGCCCGCGCGGCCTGCGATCGCCGCCATGTGCAGCACGGCATTGGTCGAGCCGCCAATGGCGAGCAGCACGCGGAGCGCGTTCTCGAGGCTCTTTCCCGTCACCAGCTCGGCCATGGGCCGGCCCTTGCCGATCAGGTCGACGGCGGCGGCACCGGTCGCCTCGGCGAGGCGCAGGCGATCGGCATCGACGGCCGGGATCGAAGCGCCCGTGGGCAGCATCAGGCCCATGGCCTCGACCAGGGACGCCATGGTGCTGGCCGTGCCCATCACCGCACAGGTGCCGGCGGTGGAAGCCAGCCGCCGCTCGACCCGGTCGATCTCGCCCTCGTCGATCTCGCCGGCGCGGAAGCGGGCCCAGAAGCGGCGGCAGTCGGTGCAGGCCCCCAGCCGCTCGCCCCGGTGCATGGCGGTCGCCATGGGCCCGGTGACGAGCTGGAT
>CAZGUW010000420.1:0-3507 GCA_964528705.1 uncultured Geminicoccaceae bacterium | reverse complement strand
CGGCGAAAACTGGTCTAAAGCGCGCAGGGGCCGGGAAGCGCGCCCGACCGCGGCCGGGCGCGGGCCGACGGCTCGACGACGGATGGCGCCGGCACGGCGTGAATGCTGCAAAAACGGGCACATTTGCGCCCGGTATGAGCGCATCGCCGCGGCAACGCGGCAAAACTACGCAGGCCGACCGATTTCCGCCAAGGGCCGGGAACCCGTGGCTGCTCAGCGCCCGCCGAGCAGGTGGCGTAAGTCGCGGCCGAACGACAGCAGCAGGATGAGGAGGCTGCCGGCGGCGAGCCAGGAAGCGGCCGGTGCCAGCGGTGGCGCCAGCGCCAGCACCAGGAGGCAGAGGGCGATGCCGCAGGCCGCCCGGCGCCGTGGGCTTGCCGGCAGGGGCGCGGCGAGCTCGTGCCGGACGAGCCCGGCGAGCACGAAAGCCGGGCGCAGGACGCCGATCGCCAGGACCCAGGGACCCACCGCGAAACGCCAGGCGCAGAGCGTGAGCACGATCGTGAAGAACGTGTCGCTGGCCATGTCGAAGCGCGCCCCGAAGACGTTCGCCTCCCCGCGCCGGCGGGCGAGCCAGCCGTCGATCCCGTCCAGCGCCAGGGCAAGCGCCGCCACGGTGAAAACCATCCACGCCGGCCCGAAGCCGGATGGCGGTGCCGCCGGGTCCACCCAGGCGGCGGCGAGGAGACAGGCCGCGAGGTCCAGGCGGAAGAGGGTGACGCTGTTGGCAAGGCCGAAGGGGCGGTCGTGGCCGCCGGCGAGGAACGTGACGAGCACGGCCGCTGTGGCGAGTGCGACGAGGAGGGTGGCGGGCCACCAAGGCAGACCGCCGGCTCGCGCCAGGGTCAGGGCAGCGAGCCCGGCCACGAGAATGGTGGCGCCAGGCACCCGCGCCCCTGGTCGTGCGGGTCTTTCCGTGATGCTTGACCATCTGCCGACATGCATGCCCGATACCCGCCGGCTGCGATCCGGCACCGGCGGCGCGGTATGGCAGCCCAGTGTTGCAACGGCCGAGGCGGCGCCGGGATCCTGCTCAGCGGCGGCGGAAGACGACTTTCGCCGGCGAGCCGCTCGCGATCACCCGGTCGGGCAGGGTGCCGGTCACCACCGAGCCCGGGCCGACGATCGTATGATCGCCGATCACCGCACCATCCGTGACCACCACGTTGGCGCCGAGCCAGACGTCCTTGCCGATCCGGATGCCCTTGGAAACCAGCGGTTGCTCCTGGATCGGAACATCCAGCCGGTCGTACCGGTAGTTGACCCCGACCAGGACGCTGTTGGGGCCGATCATCGTGTGGTCGCCGATGCTGAGCCCGCCCTTGTGGGCGTCGATGAAGACGCCGGTGGCGATCGTCGCGCGCTCGCCGATCCGCAGCGGCCCGTTGCTCGCCTTGATTTTCACGAAAGAGCTGATCTGTGCGCCACGCCCGATCGTCACGTTTGGCGAAAGTTCAACTTCGGCGCGAGTGCTGATCTTGCATCTGAACTTGGCAAAGTAGTAGAGACTGACTACCGGCGCGGGAACGAGGAATCGACGGAGTGCCGTTGCGAGGTTCATGGGGCGGACCCTTGCCATTGCCAGGTTGCGCATCGATAGTGGCGCCTCAGCGAGCCGACAAGGCGGAGCACCGCCAGTGGAGGCGAGTGGCCGTGGCCCGCCTCTACTTGAGGGGAAATTCGTCAGCATGAAGGTGTCGGAGTGACCGTCCCCGTGGCGCAGGTCGCTTGCCTTGCCGTGGGCGGATCCGCGTGACGGCACGGCCGCGCATCGCCAACCGGGCCTATGGCTATGTGCTGAAGCTCGGCCTGGGCCTCGGCATCCTCGCGCTCATTGCGTACTTCGTCGATCTCGGCGAGACGTTCAGGGTCCTGCAATCCGCCCATCCCGGCTGGCTCCTGCTGTCGCTCGCCTGCTACATCTCGACCCGCATCCTGATGGGCATCAAATGGTGGGTCCTGCTCGGCGGGCGGCGCGACACCGTTTCCTACGCCACGGTGCAGCGGGCCCTGCTGCTCTCCGACTATCACGGGCTGCTCTTTCCCAACACGCTGGCGATCGACGCCTTCCGGGCCGTGCTGCTGCGCCACCACCCGCGCGGCTGGACCCACACCGCCGCGTCGATCGTGGCCGACCGGGTCATCAACATCGCCGTCGCCGCCGTCGTGGCGCTGCTGGCGCTGGCGGTCACCAGCCTCTTGGTGACCACGCCCTTCTCCCCGTCGATCAGCCTCGCGGTATTGGCGATTTCCGGGTCGGTCGTGGTGGCGGCGCTCGCGGTCGCCTCGCAGCGCCTGTTCGATCTGGCAATCGGCATGCTTCGTGCGATTGCCGCGCGCGGCGCTCTCGAGCGGCTGGTGGGCAAGATCCTGCACAAGCTCGAGGAGCTGCACGGTGCAATGCGCACGATGCTCACCGATCCCCGGGTCGTGGTCCAGGCCATGCTGCTCGCGATCCTGCTCGTGCTGATGCGCTGCCTTTCGGCCTACTTCGCCTTCCAGGCGATCGGCACGCCCGTCGGGTTCGGCTGGACCCTGGCGCTGATGCCGGTCATCACGACCCTCGCCCTGCTGCCGCTGACGCTCTTCGGCCTCGGGCTCAAGGACGGCGCCTTCGTGTTCTTCTTCACCGGCATCGGCGTCACGGCCAGCGCCGCCCTCGCCGTGTCCTTCGTGACCTATGCCCTGATCATCGTCTCGAGCGTGGTGCTCGGCCTGCTCGCGAGCGTCATCGGCCCGCCTTTGCCGGTGGCGGCGGCGAAGAGCGAGCCCTAGGAACGCAGCGCCCGCCACAGCATGGAATTGATCTTCGCGGACTCGCTGCCGATGGTCGTGCCGTCGCGCAGGTCGCGTCGCGCCTGCCGGCTCGTGCGCAGCTTGTAGGGCACGTAGCGCAGCACGTCGCGCAACGCCGCGACGACAATCCTCGCCCGGCCCAGCCTGGAGTGCCGCTGGTAGCCGGTCTGCTCGACGCACGCGCCACCCACGGCCTCGATCAGGCCGACCGCGGCCGGCGCCAGGCGCTGCCGCCAGGCACCGACGGAATTGCGGTTGACCGGCTTTCCGACTCCTTCCTTCCAGGGCTCGTCCTTGACGACGAGGTCGACGCGCTGGTGGCCGGCGAGCATCGCTGTGGCGTAGTCGACGTCGATGAACCGGCAGATCCGTCGCAATTCGCGCTCGGGATCCTCGACGAGCTCTTCGTAGTGGACCTCCAGGTACCGCTCGTCGCCCGCCTCCGCCGCCTTGAAGTCGAAGGCGAGCAGCATCTCGATCTTCCAGAGCAGCGTGTTGAAGATCACCGAGGGCGACGAGAACGGGTAGCGGATGCGCGACGAGATGGAATCCCGGGGATCGCGCAGGATATGGACGATGCGCGCGTCCGGGAAGAGCTCGACGATCTCGGGCAAGTAGCGGATGTTGGTCGGTGTCTTCTCGCCGACGCGCGCGGCGCCACGCATCTCCCGGAACGCTTCGAGCAGCAGCCTGAGCAGCAGGCCGTAGCTC
>CAZGUW010000419.1:0-3533 GCA_964528705.1 uncultured Geminicoccaceae bacterium | reverse complement strand
GGAGGAGTGATGACCCGGATCGGCTTTCTCGGTCTCGGCAACATGGGCCTGCCGATGGCTGCCAATCTCGGCCGGGCCGGCTACGACGTGACCGGCTTCGACCCGACCGAGGGAGCCCGCCGCGCGGCGGGCGAGGCGGGCCTCGGGCTCGCCGACGATCTCGCCGGGGCGGTGGCCGGGGCCGAGGTCGTGATCAGCATGCTGCCAGCCGGGCCGCAGGTGCAGGAAGCCTATGAGGGGCCAGCCGGTGTCCTCGCCCATGCCGCATCCCAGGCGCTCCTGATCGATTGCTCGACCATCGACGTGGCGACGGCGCGGGCCGTGGCAGGTGCCGCGGCGGCGCGCGGCCTCGACATGGTGGACGCCCCCGTATCCGGCGGGGTCACCGGGGCCGCTGCCGCCTCGCTCACCTTCATGGTCGGCGGCACGGTCGAGGCGTTCGGCCGGGCGGCGCCCTTCCTCGAGGCGATGGGCCAGACGATCGTCCATGCCGGCGACGCCGGCACCGGGCAGGCGGCCAAGATCTGCAACAACCTGATGCTCGGCATCCAGATGATCTCGGTCTGCGAGGCCATGGCGCTGGCCGAGAAACTCGGGCTGGACCACCAGAAGCTCTTCGACATCAGCAGCCGCTCGTCGGGCCAGTGCTGGTCGCTCACGACCTACTGCCCGGTGCCGGGGCCGGTGCCGACCTCGCCGGCCAATCGCGACTATCGGCCCGGCTTCACCGCGGCGATGATGCTCAAGGACCTCAGGCTCGCCATGGGGGCCGCGGAAATGGCAGGTGCGGCGACGCCGATGGGTGCCGCCGCGACGCAACTCTACGACAAGTTCGCCCATGAGGCGAATGAGGGGCTGGATTTTTCGGCAATTATCAAGATGATTAGGGGAACTCCCGGTTGACCTTAGGCGGTGGTCCGGCCGCGGGAAGAAGGGAACGCATGGTTCAATCGCGCGCCGAGGGCTGAGTGAAAGACCAATATCTCGTCACCATCCGCCTGATCGAGCGTCTGCACCGACGGTTCCTCGACGTCATCAAGGCCGAGCTCGACCGGCTCGGGATCGAGGATATCAATAACGTCCAGACGTTGATCCTATCCAACATCAATGCCGACCAGCTTACCGTGGGTGAGCTCACGGTCCGCGGCTACTATCTCGGCTCCAACGTCTCGTACAACGTGAAGAAGCTGGTCGAGAACGGCTATCTCATTCAGGAGCGCAGCAGCCACGACCGGCGCATGACCCGGGTACGCCTTTCGGAGAAGGGGCTGGACCTGACCGCCAAGATCGACGAGCTCTATCAGCGCAATGCCGATGCGATCGGCGAGGGTATTGCCACGGCCGAGCAGCTGCAGGAGCTCAACGATGTGCTCAACGGTCTCGAGCGCTACTGGAGCCGGATCGTCAACTTCGCGCGCTAGGCCCGCCCAGGGGCTGTCGCGCCGCACGCTCATGGCGAGCACGGCGCTCGTCGGTGCTGCCGTGGCCGCATCCTGCACGGGCTCGCTGCTCGGCGCCGACGTCGCACCGCCAACCGGGCGCGGCGAGCCCTTCGCCGACGGCAGCTGGTTCGACGACGGGTTCGGCTGGGTCGAGTAGGGCGGGGGGCGGCAGTCCGGGCGTCAGTCGTCGTCGGCCGGCGCCTTGCGCATGGCCGACATCTGGCGCTGCAGCGCCTCCATCTCGGCCTTCAGCTCCCGCAGCTCGCGGCTGAGCTCGGCGTCGTCGCGCTGCGCGCCGCGGCTGTCCTCGGCCGGAGCGGCGGCGGCCTCCGGCTCGCCCTTTTCGCCCGTCGGGGTGAAGAGGCTCGCCGCCTTCTGGAACAGCGCCATGTTCTGGCGGGCGACCTCCTCGAACGGGTTCACCACGTCGCGCGGCGCCAGCGGGAAGAAGCGGCCGACTGTCTCCTCCATGTAGCCGCGCATCTGCTCCTGGTGCCTGGCGAAGTTCTCCATCGAGACCTCGAGATAGCGCGGCACCACCGATTGCAGACTGTCGTCGTAGAAGCCGATGAGCTGGCGCAGGAAGCCGATCGGCATCAGGTTGCGACCCTTCGCATCCTCCTCGAGGATGATCTGGGTCAGCACGGAGCGGGTGATGTCATCGCCCGTCTTGGCGTCGTAGACCAGGAAATCCTGGCCCTCGCGCACCATCTGGCAGAGCTCGTCGAGGGTGACGTAGCTGCTCGATGCCGTGTTGTAGAGGCGGCGGTTCGCATACTTCTTGACGATCGCGACCTTGCCGCCCTTGCGGGTCTCGCCGCCTGAGCTGCCGCCGCCCTGCTCACCGCCCTCCGGGGCTGCCTCGACCTTGCGCGCCGCCATCGCGGTCTCCTCGAAAACCACTCGCAGGCGACCTTAGCGGCACCGGCGACGGCACGCCACCCGTTCCGCCGCCGGCAGCACTCAGATGCCGAGTTCGTCGAAGCCGCTGCCGCGGGTGAACTCGTCGCTGTCCGGGTCGATCTCCTCCTCCTCGGTCACCGGCGCCGCCTTGCCGGCCTGGATCTCGGCCTCTTCCTGGCTGCGCGCGATGTTGACGCTGACCTGGACCTCGACCTCGGGATGGAGCGCCACCGTCACTGCGTGGATGCCGAGCATCTTCAAGGGGCTCTCGAGCCGGATCTGCTGGCGGGTGAAGGTGATGCCCTGCTCGGTGAAGGCCTCGGCGATGTCGCGCGGGCTGACCGAGCCATAGAGCTGGCTGCTCTCGCTCGCCTGGCGGAGGATGACGACCGAGGCGCCGTCGATGATGGTCGCCGCCTCCTCGGCCTCGTTCTTGCGCTCGAGATTCTGCGCCTCGAGCTGGGCTCGGCGGCTCTCGAAGGCGGCCAGCGCCGTGTCGGTCGCCCGGAGCGCCTTGCCCTTGGGGATCAGGAAGTTGCGGGCGTAGCCGGGCTTGACGTTCACGATCTGGCCCATCTGGCCCAGTTTCGGCACGCGCTCGAGGAGGATGACCTGCATGGTTGGGACTCCGGAGGATTAGGCCAGACGCTGCCGCAGATGCGCCCAGTCCTCGACGAGACCGAGGACCACGACGCCCACGACGAGCGGCCAGCTGAACAGGATGAGAACGAGATAGAAGCCGGCGAGCGCCAGCCCGCGCGCCGGCAGCCGGTTGGCGAGGCTGTGGACGACGGCGAGGCCCTGCATCAGGAAGGGGACCGCCAGCAGGGCTGCCAGCCCTTGGGCGAAGAAGGCGAGATCGCCGCCCGCGATCAGGGCGGCCACCGTGCCGACCGCCAGCGCCGGCCCGCACCAGGCCGGCAGCCAGAGCTCGGCGAGCGGCGCCCCCGGCCGCTGCGCCTGGCCGCCACGCAGCGCCAGGAGCTGCGCGAGGGCGGCGTTGATCACCGTCATCAGCACCCAGGAGACAGCGATGATGCCGGGCACGATCGCCGCATAGTCAGCGACCATCCGCGCGACCGCCGCGAGCTCGCCCGCCTCGCCGGCGAACTGGCCGAGCACCTCGGTCAGCGCCGCCGTGAAGGAGGCCTCGATGCTGCCCGTGTTCCAGCGCACCCAGAAGAGGGC
>CAZGUW010000418.1:0-3566 GCA_964528705.1 uncultured Geminicoccaceae bacterium | reverse complement strand
GGGCAACCGCATCTATGGCTGCGATGACTGCCTCGCCGTCTGCCCCTGGAACAAGTTTGCCAGCGAGGCCCGGGAGGCGAAGCTGCAGGCGCGCGACGAGCTGGTCGCACCCCGCCTGGACAGGCTCCTCGCCCTCGACGATGCCGGGTTTCGCCAGCTCTTCGCAGGCTCGCCCATCAAGCGGATCGGCCGCAACCGGTTCCTGCGCAACGTCCTGATCGCCGCCGGCAACAGCGGCGACGACCGGCTCGTGCCGCGGCTCGAGGCGCTGCTCGGCGATGCCTCACCGCTGGTGCGCGGTGCTGCGGTCTGGGCGCTCCGGCGGCTCGCCACCGAGACGGTGGTCGAGCGGCAGCGGATCGACCATCTTGCCGGCGAAGGCGATCCGGAGGTTCGAGACGAATGGCTGAATTAGCCCCCACCCTGCTCTGCTTCGGCCTCGGCTACTCGGCCGAGGTGCTGGCGCAGCGGCTCATGGGCCAGGGCTGGCGGATTGTCGGCACCTCGCGCAAGGCCGAAAAGCGCCGCGAGCTGGAAGCCCGGGGCTACACCATGCACCCCTTCGAGCGCGGCACGCCCCTGCCCGACGCCGCGTTTGCGGGCGTCACCCATGTGCTCACCTCCATCGCCCCGGGCGAGGCCGGCGACCCGGTCCTCGACATGCATCGGCACGAGCTCCGGCGCTGCGGCCTCGCCTGGGCCGGCTATCTCGGCACCACGGCGGTCTATGGCGACCGGGGCGGCGACTGGGTCGACGAGACGACGCCCATCGAGCCCACCCTGGCACGCGCCGAGCGCCGGGCACGGGCCGAGGCGCGGTGGCTGGAGAGCGGCCTGCCGGCGCAGGTCTTCCGCCTCGCCGGCATCTACGGCCCGGGCCGCAACCCCTTCGTCAACCTCAGGGCCGGCACCGCCCGGCGCATCGTCAAGCCCGGCCAGGTCTTCTCGCGCATCCACGTCGAGGATATCGCGACGGTGCTCGAGGCCTCGATCGCCCGCCCCCATCCGGGCCAGGTCTACAATGTGTGCGACGACGAGCCGGCGCCGCCGCAGGACGTGGTGGCGCACGCGGCCGAGCTCATGGGCGTCGAACCGCCGCCGGAGCAGGACTTCGCCACGGCCGAGCTCTCGCCCATGGCGCGGACCTTCTACGAGGACAATCGGCGCGTGCGGAACGCCCGGATCAAGCTCGAGCTCGGCGTTCGGCTCGCCTTTCCCACCTATCGCGAGGGTCTGCTGGCGCTCCTCGCCGTCGACGGCGGCCTGCCCACGTCAGGCTGAGGCCGCCGCGTCGTCGAGCGCCTTCGCCCGTCGGAAGGCCGGCCGGTCGGTGACCCGGGCGACGTAGTCGGTGAAGACCGGGCGGGGCTCGAGCTGGCCGAACTCGAGCCACCAGCCGAGCCAGGCACCGAGATAGACGTCGGCCGCCGAGAACCGGTCGCCGGCGATATAGGGCCCGGCCCCGACCGCCTGCTCCAGCGTGCCCGTCACCCGCGCCAGACTGCCGAAGCCGACCCGCCGCTCCTGGTCCGGGCCGGCGGGCTCGAAGCCCAGGGACTTGGCGTTGACGGCGGCCTCCACCGGGCCGGCGCAGAAAAAGAGCCAGCGGTAGTAGGCGGCCCGCTCGGCCGGCGGCGGGGCGAGTTCCGCCCGCGGATAGGCGTCGGCGAGCCAGGCGCAGATTGCCGCCACCTCGGTGACGACGATTCTGCCGCGACGGACCGTCGGCACCTTGCCCATCGGGTTCAGCGCCAGGTAGTCGGCCGAGCGCATCGCCGGGCCGTAGTCCACGATCTCCGTGCGGTAGGGCTCGCCGATCTCCTCGAGCATCCACCGCACGATGCGGCCGCGCGACATCGGATTGGTGTAGAAGACCAGTTCTTCGCTCATGGTCGGGTCACCTCGCGTTGCAGCAGGTCATGGGCCACTCGCCACCTCGAGCACGCGGTCGAGGGCGAGGGCGATGCGTCTGAGATCCGTTTCGCGCGACAGGCGGTGGTCGCCGTCCTTGACCAGCTCGAGCGTCACCTGCCGGCTCTCGAGCCTGCCGGCGAGCTCGAGGCTGAGCTGCCAGGGCACATCCGGGTCCGCCTGGCCATGCAGCAGATGGACCGGGCAGCCGATGGCAATCGGCGCGTCGAGCAGGAGATGCTCCCGCCCCTCGTCGAGCAGCCGGGCGGTGATGGGCAGGGGCTCGCCATAGGCCGAAGGGCGCCGGTGGAGGCCGTGGTCGCGCAGCTCCGCCAGGGCCTCGGCGGAGAGGCCGGGGCGGAGCAGGCGCTCGGTGAAGTCGGGGGCCGAGGCGATGCCGACGAGACCCTTCACTCGCTCCGGCCGGGCCAGCGCCAGGAGCAGCATCAGCCAGCCGCCCATGCTCGACCCGACCAGCACGGCCGGGCCCTCCACCACCCGGTCCAGCACGGCCGTGGCGTCCGCCGCCCAGTCGCCGATCGTGCCGTCCTCGAACCGGCCGGAGGAGGCGCCATGACCCCGGTAGTCGAAGCGGGTGAAGGCGCGGCTGGCGCTCCGGCAATGCGCCTCGAGATGCAGGGCCTTGGTCCCGGTCATGTCCGAGGCGAACCCGCCGAGGAACATGACCTCCGGCCCGCTGCCGGGCGTCCGGCTGTAGGCGAGATGACCCGCCCCGCCCAGCTCCAGTCGCTGCATCTTCACCTCCTGATTGCGCGCCTGCACTTTTGCGCCAACCAGACATCTGCTAGCAGAACCCGTCGAGCTGCCCCACCCCGGTCGCGGGCGGCGCCACCACTCCGGGGCGAGCGACCTTGAGCATCAGCGCCATTCGACCAGGCATCCTGCAAGTCGTGCCGAACCTCGAGGAAGGTGCTGCCGCCCGGTCCATCCTCGCGACCGCAAAGCTCCTCGTGGAGGAAGGCTGGCGCTCCTGCGTCGCCTCGGCGGGCGGCCCGCTCGAGCGCGAGCTGGTGGCCCACGGCAGCGCCCATGTCACCGCCTCCATCGAGAGCAGCAACCCGCTCACCCTCTCGACCAACATCGCCAGGCTGATGAAGGCGATCCGCGAGCACAAGGTCGAGCTGGTGCACGCCCACAGCCGGGCCGCGGCCTGGAGCGCCAGCTTCGCCGCCAAGCGTGCGGGTGCGGCCTTCGTCACCAGCTTCGAGACCGCCTATGCGGGCGGCGAGGGCGGCCTCAAGAAGCGCTACAACGCGGTCCTCGCCCAGGGCGCCAGGATCATCGCCAACTCGGAATACCTCGCCGAGCACATCAGCAAGACCTACGACGTCGAGCCGGCGAGGCTGCGCATCGTCCGCCAGGGCATCGATCTCGACGCCTTCGATCCGGCGACGATGCGCGGCCACCGCATGGCGAAGCTCACCGAGCGCTGGCAGCTCGGGCTGGACCGGCGGATCGTCCTCCTGCCCGGCCGGGTCGTCCGCGGCCGCGGGCATCTGGCGATGCTGGAGGCCATGCAGCGCCTCGCCCGCGACGATTTCGTGCTGCTGATCCTGGGCGACCTCGACCCGGCCGACCCTGAAGAGGCCGGGCTGGAAGGCAAGGTGCGCAGCCGCCCCATCGGCGTGTTCAGC
>CAZGUW010000417.1:0-3574 GCA_964528705.1 uncultured Geminicoccaceae bacterium | reverse complement strand
GAGCATCAGGAGGCCAGCCGATGACCCTGCGCTTCGAGCAGATCCTCGCCGAGGGCGTCGCCCAGACGTCCTACCTCGTCGGCGACGACGCCGCGGGCACGGCAGCCGTGGTCGACCCGCGGCCGGACGTCGACGTCTATCTCGACCTGGCGCGGCACCACGGGCTCGCCATCACCCACGTCCTCGAGACCCACATCCACGCGGATTTCATGAGCGGTGCGCGCGAGCTGGTCGATCGCCTCGGCGGCACCGCCGAGCTCTGCGTCAGCGAGGAAGGCGGTGCCGCCTACGACTTCCCGCACCGTCGGCTGAACCCCGGCGAGCGCCTGCGCTTCGGCGCCGTCGAGCTCGAGGTCGTCGCCACGCCGGGCCACACGCCCGAGCACGTGTCCTTCCTCCTGCGCGAACGCGACCGGGAGCAGCCCTGGGGCATTCTCAGCGGTGATTCCTTCTTCGTCGATTCGGTCGGCCGCCCCGACCTGCTCGGCGACGAGCAGACCGAGGAGCTGACCCGCGCCCTCTTCCGCACGCTGCGCGAGGTCTACTGGCCGCTCCCCGACGGCACCATCGTCTATCCCTGCCACGGGGCCGGCTCCGAATGCGGCCCCGCCATCGGCGACCGCACCTCGACCACGATCGGCTACGAGCGGCAGCACAACGCCTATTTCGCCATCGACGACTTCGACCGGTTCCGCCGGGCGATGCAGGAGGACGCACCGCCGGTGCCGACGCACTATCCTCGCCTGAAGAAGGTCAACGCCGCCGGCCCGCCCGTGATCGGCAACCTGCCCAGGGTGCCGGCACTCGGCCCCGACGCCTTCGCGGCCGCCGCCCGCGACGGCCGGCTCGTCGACACCCGCGACATGCTCGCCTTCGGCGGCGGCCATATCGAGGGTGCGATCAATATCGGCGGCCGCCCCGACCTCTCGGTCTGGGCCGGCTGGCTCCTCGACCCGGAGCAGCCCCTCTGCCTCGTGCTCGACGACGACACCAGCCTCGCCCGGATCGTGACGCTGCTCTGGCGCGTCGGCTTCACCCGCTTCGGCGGCTACCTCGCCGGCGGCATGGCGGCGTGGCAGGAGGCGGGCCGGCCGCTCCGGCATCTGCCGCAGCTCTCGGTGCACGAGCTGCGCGACCGGCCCGGCCTGCTGCCGCTCGACGTCCGCAAGGACGATGAGTGGCAAGGGGGCCACATGCCCGGTGCCCGCCACCTCTTCCTCGGCGAGCTGCCCGACCGGATGCAGGAGCTCGATCGGGACCGGCCGATCGCCACCTATTGCGCCAGCGGCTTTCGCGCCAGCATCGCCGCCAGCCTGCTCGCAGCGGAGGGCTTCGATGTCCGTAACGTGCCGGGCAGCTGGCAGGCCTGGCGCGCGGCCGGGTTCGACGTCGCAAAGGACTGAGCCGACCCGGCCGTCGCCGGCAGCCCCTACTCCATCGGCGGCAGCGACCGCAGATAGGCGATGATCGCCGCCATGTCGGGCTCGCTGATGTCCTTGTAGTAGGCGAAGGCCATGGGCGGCATGAGCGGGCGGCCGTCGCGGCTGACACCCTCGCGGATGGCCCGGGCGATCTCCGCATCGGACCAGTCGCCGAGCCCGGTTGGCGTGATGTTGGGCGAGACCGAAACACCCCAGGGGCCCGGGAACTCGAAGCCGCCCGCACCCAGCCGGTGCTCGAAATCGGGATGGCCGTGCTCGCCCATCGGCGTGTGGCACTCGACGCAGTGGCCGACGGGCCCGGCGAGATAGGCGCCATACGCCACCTGGTCGGCCGGGTCTGGCGCCGGCACCGTGGCGATCGGGTCCGTCCAGGCGGGCGGCAGGGGGATGTTGTAGACCGAGGGCTGGGTTTCGTTGACCACGGGCGGCACGGTCCGCAGATAGGCGACCATCGCCATCAGGTCGTCGTCGGCGATGCCATGATAGAGCGGATAGGGCATGGGCGGGCCGATCAGGCTGCCGTCGGGGCGCACCCCCTCGCGGATCGCCCGGGCGATCTCGGCATCGCTCCAGGCGCCCATGCCGGTCTCCGGGTCCGGCGTGATGTTCGCCGGCACCGCCTGGAAGACACCCATGTCCATCACCATGCCGCCGGCCAGATGGCGGCTCGTGTCCGGGCCCTCCGGCCCCATCGGCGTATGGCAGTTGCCACAGGCGCCGATCACCTCGACCAGATAGCGGCCGCGCTCGACCCGCTCGTCCGCCGCGGCCGCGGCATCAATGCCGAGAAGCGACGCAGCGGCCAGCGCCGCGACCCTGACATGGCCCACGTTCGAAGACATGGCTGGCACCCCCGTGACCGCCCGGAGCGACTGAGCCCGGCCGGGCGACTGTTCTTGTTCTCGGTGCCGCCCGACCACGCCGACACGGCCCCGCCATAAGCTGCGTCCGCCGCCCTCAGGTCGTCAAGAGCCCTCGTGAGTTCGCTCCGTCAACGCCTGAATGAGGCGTCGGTCCAGTGCCTGCTCACGCTGCCTCGTGGCTGCCGGCGATCGCCCGGCGGACGGCCGCGAGCGCCCGAGCCAGGAGTTCCGGATGGGTCGAGGCATGCTCGATCTCCCATGCCCAGGGCTTGCCGTCCGGCGCATAGTGGATGACCAGGTCATCCCCGGCATCCGTGCCACCTGCGCGACCTGGACCAGCCTCCGTTCCGGGCCATGGCCGCAACGTCACCAGAAGCGTGTCGGTCTCGGCGTCATAGACGACCGGATTGTCGATCATGGCACGAAGTCCCTGTCGATGAAGGCGTTGTGCACGGTCTCGCCGTCCGCCAGGACGATCACCCTTATCCACCGGTTCAGCGATGGAGACCACCCCCAGAGGCGCGTGCGTCCATCAGGCTGTTCCAGGGTGTGATGCGGGGCTTCAACAATCGAAGCGATCTCGGCGAGCGGAATAATCTGCCGGTCGGGTCGCTGTCGGGTCGCCTCGAAGTAGCCGGTCCGCCAGAAAGGCGGCGGTGCCAGCCTCACCGTTGCCCCGCCCTCGCCGCGAAGAACCGCCTGATCCATTCCGCAACGCGCGGGCTGTCCGGCGCCACGCCGGCGTCGCCGCCCTTGTCCCACAGGCCCGCCAGCGCCGGGTCGGCGCGGTCCTCCGGGATGCGGCTGCCGCGGCGGGCCTCGATCAGCGCGCGCTCGTAGCCGTTGTCGAACTCGGGATGCGCCTGGAAGGAAATCGCATGCTCGCCATAGGCGAGTGCGGCGATGGGGCAGAACGTGGAGCTCGCGACCAGCCGCGCGCCCGACGGCAGCTCCAGCACCTGGTCCTGGTGCATGGCGTTCAATGTGAAGCTGTCATCAGCGCCGGCCATCCAGTCCGGCCGCTCGTGGATATCGTAGCGGTGCGGCCCGACCCCCCAGCCGGCTGCCGCCTTCTCGACCCTGGCGCCCAGAGCGCTCGCCAGCACCTGATGGCCGAAGCAGATGCCGACGACCGGCACGCGGGCGGCCACGGCCTCCCTGAGGAACGCCTCGAGCTGGCGGATCCAGGGGTCCGGGTCATAGGCGCCGAAGCGCGAGCCGGTGACCAGCCAGCCCTCCATCTCGTCGACCCGCTCCGGAAAGACGCCG
>CAZGUW010000416.1:0-3580 GCA_964528705.1 uncultured Geminicoccaceae bacterium | reverse complement strand
GATCACCTTCTCCGGCACGCCGTTGATCCCGATGGCGCCGGGATCGATGCCGCCATGTCCGGGATCGATGACGACGACGCGGCGGCGCAGCGGCGGGTCGGCCGGTCGTAGCGGCGGTCCCGCCGCCACGACGACACCGGTCGCTGCGGGGCGCTCGTTGGGAGGGGCCGGCATGGCCAGGACGGGCGGGGCGGGCGTCTCGGCAACGCGCACCGGCCGTGCCAGCGGCGGGGCGAAGCGCGGCGGGGGCGTGGCAGATTCCGCCGCCCGGGGCGTGGTCGGCGCCGCCGCGACGGCCGCCGGCGGTGCCGGCGGCGGCAGGGCGGTGATGTCGACCAGGATGCGGTGGTGGCCCGTCTCGGGTGACTGCGGCAGCCGTTCCTGGCGGACGATGCGGAACGGCCGGGCGACGTCGACGACGAGACGCGCCCGCTCCGGCCCCAGCCGGCCATAGGTGACGCTCCGGGCGAGCCCGACGGGGCGGTTCTGCGGATGCTCGCGCACCCGCCAGCGCACGTCATCGAGATCGACGACGAGCCGCGGCGGGTCGGCGAGCACCGTCGTCGTGAAGCGCAGCGGCGCGTCGGCGTCGAGGACGACGCGGGTGACGGCCTCGTTGATGCCGAAGCGCACGCCAACTACCTCCGGCGCGTCGCTCGCCAGCGCCTTCCCGAACATGAGCAGGACGCAGGACGCGACCAGGGCGAGCCCGCCTGCCAGGAACCGCGCCGCCGACCGGCCGGCCGATGCGTGAAACCGTATCTGGTGCATCCGCAACCCGTCGCTACTCCATGTCGTGGGCTGATTATCGCATTGTAGTCGTCAGGGACAGTTATTATAGTTCCGTCCATGGTACGAGTAGGGCAATGACAGGAACGAGTCGAGTGGCCAGGCTGGCTGCTTCGCCTGTCGTCCGCATGGCGTTGCCCGCTCGCCTGTCGAGCCTTCTCAACGACATCGCGGGATCGACCGGTGGAGTACCCGCCGGCGCGAGGCTGCGGCCGGCGTTCGACCAGGAGGCCGCCTGCGATGGCGGCCGGCCCGCCGGCAGCGACGCGACCGTCGCCCCGAAACTCGAGACTGCCATGGCCAGACGTGCGGCGACCCTCCGGCATGCCTCCGCATGCCGCGTGCCGGTCGCGGCGCGTCGCATCACAACCTGCCCGCCGCCCGCGTCAGCGTGGCGGTGCGCCATCAGACGCCCGTTTCGCCGCCGCAGCCCAGGCGCCGGCCGCGACCCCGGGCGGGAGATTCCCCTCTATGACCAAACGCATGCTCATCGATGCGACCCACGCGGAAGAGACCCGGGTCGTCGTATTGCAGGACCAGCAACTCGTTGATTTCGACTTCGAGTCGTCCACCAAGAAGCAGCTCAAGGGCAACGTCTATCTCGCCAAGGTAACCAGGGTCGAGCCGTCGCTGCAGGCCGCCTTCGTCGAGTATGGCGGCAACCGGCACGGCTTCCTCGCCTTCAGCGAGATCCACCCGGACTACTTCCAGATCCCCCAGGCGGATCGCGAGCTGCTCGCCAGGCTCGAGCGCGAGAGCGTCGAGGCCGACGCCGCCAATGGCGAGAGCCGCGGCGGGCGTGGCCGCAAGCGTCGCGCCGAGGCGGCGGAGGACGAGGGCGACGTCGCCGAGAACGAGGCCGCCGACGGCGACGCCCAGGACGGCGAGTCCGGCGAGCCCAGCGAGGATGAGCGGCCGATCCAGGTCCGCGAGGACTCCGAGGAGGAGACCGCGGACGTCGTGAGCGAGCAGGCCCGCCGCCGGGCCCGGCTGCTCCGCTCCTACAAGATCCAGGAAGTCATCAAGCGGCGCCAGATCATGCTGGTGCAGGTCGTCAAGGAGGAGCGCGGCAACAAGGGGGCGGCGCTCACCACCTACCTGTCGCTCGCCGGCCGCTATTGCGTGCTGATGCCCAACACCGCCCGGGGCGGCGGCATCAGCCGCAAGATCAGCAGCTCCGAGGACCGCAGCAAGCTGAAGGCCATCGTCGCCGAGCTCGACGTGCCGCAGGGCATGGGCCTGATCGTGCGCACCGCCGGCCAGCAGCGCAGCCGGGCCGAGATCAAGCGCGACTACGACTACCTCATGCGGCTCTGGAGCGACATCCGCGACACCACGCTGGAAAGCGTGGCGCCGGCCCTGATCTACGAAGAGGGCGACCTCATCAAGCGGGCGATGCGCGACCTCTACAGCCGCGACATCGACGAGGTGCTGGTCGAGGGCGAGGAGGCGCACAAGTCGGCGAAGCGCCTGATGACCATGATGATGCCGTCGCGCGCCCGCCACGTGAAGCTCTACAAGGAGGAGCTGCCGCTCTTCTTCAAGTGGAAGGTCGAGGACCAGCTCGACGCCATGCACAGCCCGATCGTCCAGCTGCCGTCGGGCGGCTCGATCGTCATGCACGCCACCGAGGCGCTGATCGCCATCGACGTCAATTCCGGCAAGTCGACGCGCGAACGGCACATCGACGAGACCGCGGTCAAGACCAACCTCGAGGCCGCCGACGAGATCGCCCGCCAGCTGCGCCTGCGCGACCTCGCCGGGCTCGTGGTGATCGACTTCATCGACATGGGCGAGATGCGCCACCAGCGCGCGGTCGAGCGCCGGGTCCGGGATGCGCTGAAGGTCGACCGGGCGCGGATCCAGCTCGGCAAGATCAGCATGTTCGGCCTGCTCGAGCTCTCGCGCCAGCGGCTGCGGCCGAGCCTGCAGGAGCTGAGCTCCAGGACCTGCCCGACCTGCCAGGGCCTGGGCTCCGTGCGCTCGACCGAGTCCTGCGCGCTCCAGGCGCTCAGGATCGCCGAGGAAGCGGGCATCCGCAACGAGGCAAAGGTGCTCCGGCTGACCCTGCCGGGCGAGGTGGCGCTCTACCTCCTGAACCAGAAGCGCGACGGCCTCGTGCGGGTCGAGCAGCGCTACGCGATGCGGGTCGAGATTGCGGTGGACCCGGAGATGACGCCGGGCCACCACGCGGTCGAGATGCTCCAGCGGCGGGCGGCCGACGAGGTCGCGCTGCAGCGGACGGCCGGTGGCGCCGAAGCGGGCGAGCCGGCCTCGGCGGACGCCGACGAGGCCGATGAAAGCCAGGCGGAGCGCGACCGGCCGGGCGCGCGCGAGCAGGCCCGCGGCGACGAGGACGAGGAAGGCGGTCGCCGGCGGCGGCGTCGTCGTCGTCGGCGGCGGCGGCCGGAGGACACTGGTGGCGAGCCGGCGGTGCGGGCCGAAGCGGTGGCGAGCGACGAGACCGCCGATGAGCCGGCGGTCGCTGATGCCGGCGCTTCGGACGAGAAGCCGGAAGCGCCGGTGAGCGATCCCGCCCCGGTCGAGGCGGCGGCCACAGCGCCGGAGGATGCGGCAACGGCGACGACAGAGCCCGCGGCGACGGCAGAGCCTGCGGACGAGGCGGCGGCGCCGGCGGAAGCGAAGAAGCCGCGGCGACGGCGGCGCACCCGGCGCCCCGCCGAGGAGACGGCCGCCGCGGAGTCTCCTGCGGCCGACGCCGCGCCGGTGCCGGAGGAAGCCGCAGCCGAAGCGCCGATTGCCGAGGCGCCGGTGGCCGGGGAGGCGGCCG
>CAZGUW010000415.1:0-3654 GCA_964528705.1 uncultured Geminicoccaceae bacterium | reverse complement strand
CGCGTTCGCCGCCTCGCTCGCCTGGTCGACGTTCATCGAATAGTTGGCGTCGACCATGAAGGCGATCTTCGGACCGATCAGCTCGCGCACGGCGGCGACGCGCTCGACGTCCTCGGCGAGCGTCGGCTGCCCGACCTTGATCTTCACGCCGTCGAAGCCGCGATCGAGGTAGCCCTGCACGCTCTTCAGCAGCTTCGGCAGCGGGAAGCCCAGATCGATGCCGCCGCAATAGGCGCGCGCCCGGCGGCTGTGGCCGCCGGCCATCTGCCAGAGGGCCTGGTCCCGGCTCTTCCCGCGCAGGTCCCAGAGCGCGATGTCGAGGGCGGAGATGGCGAAGGCGGCGATGCCGCCGCGGCCGACATAGTGGATGTGCCACAGCATGGCCTCGAAGAGGTCCTCGACCGGGCCGGCGTCCTGGCCAACGAGGAAGGGGGCGAGGTCGTGCTCGATCATGGCGGTGATGGCGCGGCCGCCCTTGCCGCCGGTGTAGCTGTAGCCCGTGCCCTCGCTGCCGTCGGCGAGGCGGATGGTGGCGGTGATCAGCTCGAAATGGCTGTGGTCGCCATGCTTCGCGTCGACCAGTACCTCGTCGAGGGGGACGCGGAAGAGGCGGGCCTCGACGGATTCGATCAGGGGCATGTCACTGGTCCTCTGCAGTTCTGGCGCTGCTCACCCGGTTCTGCAGCAGGATGACGATGAAGAGAAAGCCGCCGCGCACAACGAGCTGCCAGTAGGCGCTGAGCGAGATGGTGCCGCGGCCGTTCTCGAAGTTGAGGATGTTGAAGACGAGGCCGAGCAGGAGGGCACCGGCGACGGTTGCCGGCACCGAGCCGAGCCCGCCGGTCAAGAGCGTGCCGCCGACCACGACGGAAGCGATCGCCGAAAGCTCCCAGCCGACGCCTTCGAGCGGCTGACCGGCGCCGAAGCCGGAGGCCAAGAAAACGCCGGCGATGCCGGCGCAGGCGCCGCTCAGGATGTAGACGAAGGCCTTGGTGCGGTTGACCTCGAGCCCCATCAGGATGGAGGCGTCCTCGCCGCCGCCGATGGCGAGCACGGTGCGGCCGAGGGAGGTGCGCTCGAGAACGAACCAGGCGGCGAGCGCCACGATGGCGACCAGCACGATGGTCCAGGGCACGATGCCGAACGCCTTCTCCATGCCGAGCTTGGTGAAGTTGCTGCCCCAGTCGACCGAGATGGTCTCGGCCCCGCTGAGCACGAGCGCACCGCCCTTGGCACCGAGCATGGTGGCGAGCGTGGCGATGAACGGTGGGACCCGCATCAGGATGATGACGAAGGCGTTGATGGCGCCGAAGGCGATGCCGGCGAGGATGCCGCCGGGCAGGGCCACCTGAATTCCATAAGGGCTGAGATAGGCGGCAACCACCGAGGTGAAGGCGGCGACCGAGCCGACCGAGAGGTCGATCCCGCCGGTCATGATGACGAAGCACATGCCGATCGAGATGACGATGAACATCGAGTTGTAGTTGAGGAAGGAGACGATGTTGTAGGCGCTGCCGAAGTTCTCGTAGCGGAGCAGGCCGAAGGCGATCAGGGCGATGAGTGCCAGCCAGACGGCGTTGCTCTGGGCCTGGCCGCGAACGTAGCGGCGAAGGTCGAAGGTGGTGGCGTCACCCATGGCTATTCCCGGCGCCCGGCCTGGAGGTAGACGGCGACGACGATGATGAGCGCCTTGGCGATCAGCGCCACCTCGTCCTCCACGCCGTTGGCCAGGAGCGTGTACTTGACGAGCTGGATGATGACGGCACCGAGCACGGCGCCGAAGATGGGGGCCCTGCCGCCCTGCAGGAGGGCGCCGCCGACCACTGCCGCGGCGATGGCGTCGAGCTCCATGAGGTTGCCGTTGCGGCCGGCATCCGAGGCCGAGTTGATGGCGACGACGATGAGTCCGGCGATGCCCGAAAGCCCGGCGCAGATCACGTAGGCCAAAAACTTGATGCGCCGCACCGGCACGCCCGAGAGCCGGGCGGCCCGCTCGTTGCCGCCGATGGCGAGGAGATAGCGGCCGAAGAGGGTACGGGTGACCAGCCAGGCGACGAGGCACGCGAGCGCCAGCGCCAGCCAGCCCTGGAAGGGCAGGCCCAGGATCTTGCCGGTGCCGAGATAGCTGAAGCCCGGGTTCGTGAAGGTCTGCAGGTTGCCGTTGGTCAGCACCTGGGCGATGCCGCGGCCGGAGATGAAGAGGATGAGCGTGGCGATGATCGGCTGGACGCGGAGCACGCTCACCATGAAGCCGTTGAAGAGCCCGCAGGCCATGGCGGCCACAAGCGGCAGGGTGAAGGCGGCGACGAGGCCGAGGGCCGGGTAGGCGACGCCGAAGGGCGAGAGAAAGATGAGCGGGGCGAGCGCCCCCGCCAGCGCCATGACGGCGCCGACCGAGAGGTCGATGCCGCCGGTCGCGATCACCAGCGTCATGCCGATGGCGACGATGGCGATGGTCGCGACCTGGCTGATGTTGACGAAGAGCGTCTGCAGCTGGAGGAAGTTCGGCGTGATGGCGATGTTGACGAGGATGAGGACCACGAGCGCGACGAGCCCGCCATGCCGGCGGAGCAGGCGACCGGCACGGGCGGCTGCCGGCGATGGCGCGGCCGGACGGGCGGCTTCGAGGCGCGTGCTCATGCCGGGCTCTCGTCCCGGTGGTGGTGGGCGATGGCCTTGACCAGCGCGTTCTCGGTGATGCCGGGATTGGTGAGTTCGGTGACCGAGTAGCCGTCCTGCATGACGGTGATGCGGTCCGCACCCTCGACCAGCTCCTCGAACTCCGAAGAGATGAGGAGCACGCCGAAGCCCCTGGCGACGTAGTCCCGGATGATCGCCTGGATCTCGAGCTTGGCGCCGACGTCGACGCCGCGGGTCGGCTCGTCGAGGATCAGGAGCTCCGGCTCGGTCGCGAGCCAGCGGGCGAGCAGCGCCTTCTGCTGGTTGCCGCCGGAGAGCTCGCGGATCGGCTGGTCCATGTCGGCGGTCTTGATGCCGAGCGATCTGATGAACGCCTCGACCAGAGCCCGCTCGCGGCCGCGCTCGATCCGGCCGCCGCGGCTGAGCTTCGGCAGCACGGCAAGGGTCACGTTCTCGCGCACCGACATCTCCGGCACGATTCCCTCGGCCTTGCGGTCCTCGGTGAGGTAGCCGATGCCGGCGGCGATGGCCGCGGCGGGGTCGGAGGGGCTCTCGCCCTTGAAGCTGACGCTGCCCGCCTTCAGTCGGTCGAGGCCGAAGACGGCGCGGGCGGCCTCGGTGCGGCCGGAGCCGAGGAGCCCGGCGAGGCCCACGATCTCGCCCCGGTGGACGATGAGGTCGAGCTTGTGGAGGCGCCGGTCGGTGGCGGCCGCCTTCGCCTCGAGCAGGACCTCGCCGCTGTGGTCGCGCTCGCCGCCGCCGAGCTCGGTCATGCCGTCGGCGCGGATCTCGTCAATGTCGCGGCCGAGCATGTCGGCGATGAGCTCGAGCTTCGTGGTCTCGGCGATGGCCTTCCTCGCTACGGTCCGCCCGTCGCGCATGACGGTCACCGAATCGCAGATGCGGAAGAGCTCGTCGAGGAAGTGCGAGACGTAGAGCACGGAGACGCCGCTCGCCTTGAGACCGCGCACCACGCCGAAGAGCACCTCGACCTCGCGGTCGTCGAGCGAGGAG
>CAZGUW010000414.1:0-3674 GCA_964528705.1 uncultured Geminicoccaceae bacterium | reverse complement strand
ACCGTGGCGAACGAGATCACGACCGTGAGGAAGATCGTGTCGCCGATGACCTCGGACACGGGCCGGTCATACTCGAAGGACCAGCCGAGATCGCCATGCAGCAGGCCCCAGGCCCACTGGAGATACTGCTGCCACAGCGGCCGGTCGAGACCGTAGAGCTCGCGCAGGTACTCGATGCGCTCGGTCTGCACGCCTTCGCCCTGCGCCTGCAGCTCGCTGATCTGCGCCGAGAGGAAGTCGCCCGGCGGGAGCTGGATGATGACGAAGGTGACCACGCTGATGGCGATCACCGTCGGGATCATCACGATCAACCGATGCAGCACGTATCGAAGCACGCCCTCTCCCCCGCGTTGGCCGGAGTTTAGCGCGTGATGCCATATCGGCCAGCCGTAAACGGCCAGCGATCACCGCGGCAGCAGTGCAATCTCGTGGATCAGGCGCCGCAGCAACAGCCGCTCGGGTGCCCTTGCCCGCTTGCATCGCCGCTCGGTCTCCACCGCGAGCCCGAGCGCCGCCTCGAGATCGGCCGGCCGCCAGCTCGCCAGCGCCCGCCGCATCGGCGGCTTCTGGCTGAAATGCAAGGGCGGCTTCAGGCTCTCCACCACGGCCTCGGGCGACTCGCCCTGACGCACCCGCTGGGCCGGCGCCATGAGGCGGAACAGCGTCGTGGCGATCGCCCGGATCAGCCGCACCGGCGCCTCCCCTTCGCCGAGCAGGCGATCGAGGATCGGCCCGCTCCTGCCCGGCCGCCCGACGAGGCAGGCCCAGACGAGGGCGTCGACCTGCAGGGCGGAGCTGTTGCCGACCACCGCCGCCGCCTCGTCGAGGGTGATCCGCGCCGCCCGGTCCTCGCCCTTGTAGAGCGCCAGCTTCTCGAGCTCGGTGCGGGTCAACTCCCGGTTGCCGCCCAGATGCTCGACGAGATAGGCCATGGCCTCCGGCTCGGCGCCGAGGCCGAGCCCTCTGAGATGCTCGCGGATCTGGTTCGCGAGGCTGTTGCCCTCGACCCGGTAGCAGGCGATCGCGGCCGCCATCCGCTCCTTCTCGGCGAGCTTGCGCAGGCTGGAGCCGCCCCCGAGTTCGCCTGCCTCGACGATGACCAGCGCCGCGTGGCCGCCCTGCCCGAGCAGGCCGGCCAGCGGCTTGGCCATGGCGTCGGTCGCCTGGCGGAGCAGGACGATGCGGCGCCCGCCGATCAGCGAGAGCGCCTGCGCCTCCTCGAGCAGGAGGCCGGGCGCTTCGAGGACCCGCTCGCTCGCGAGCTCGGTGAGCCGGAAGGGGTCGTCCGCGGCCCCCAGCACTGCCTCGATCAGCTGGCGCCGGCGGTCGGCGACGAGCCCCTGGTCGGGGCCGTAGAGGAGGACCAGGCCGATCGCCGGATCGGGCCGCCGGCAGAAGCCGTCGGCCGCCGCCGGCTGCACTTTCACACCGGGTCGCCCTGGAAATGCAGGGTCAGGAGGGTGCGGATGCCGCGGCTGAGCTCGGTCGCGGCCCGCAGCTCGGCGTCCTGCTCGGCCATCAGCGTGGCGAAAGGATCGGTCACGACGTTGTAGCTGGCGACGCGACGAAGCGCCGACCGGTAGGCCGGCGTCGGCCCGCCCCCGTCCTCTCCCTGTCCGGCCTCGCCCTCCCCCGGCGGCGGGCCACCCTCCTCGAGGTCGCGCAGCGAGAAGAACGCGGCAAGCGTCAGGTCGAAACGCGTGATGGTCTCGTCGAGCTGAATCGCCAGCGCCGTCTTGGTGCGGCTCAGCTGCACGTTCAGCCGATAGCGCGGGGCGACGGTCGTGCCGGCCGGGTTGAGGTCGTCGAGCAGGCGATTCTTGAGGATCTGCCCGATCCGCGTGTCCGGTGCGACCACCTCGATCGAGGCGAGCTCGGCCGCGACCTCGTCGCCGACGGAACCGCCATAGAGGGGCCGAAAACCGCAGGCGCCGGCGGCGAGCGGCAGGAGCGCCGCGGCACCGAGGCGCCAGCAGTCCCGGCGCGCGAGCGGCCTAGACCACGACATTGACGATCCGGTCGGGCACCACGATCACGCGGCGCACCGGCTGGCCGTCGATCGCCCGCTTGACGGCGTCGTGGGCGAGCGCCGCCGCCTCGACCGAGGTCTTGTCGCTGCCGACGGGCACATCGATGGCCGCCCGCTTCTTGCCGTTGACCTGGACCGCAATCGTGACACTGGCCGCCGCCAGCCAGGCCGGATCGGCCTCGGGCCAGGGCGTGTCGGCGAGGATCGTCCCGTGCCCGAGCCGCTCCCAGAGCTCCTCCGCGAGATGCGGCAGCATCGGGCCGATCAGCTGCACCAGGGTCTCGAGTGCCTCGCGCAGCACCTCCCGGTCGCTCTCGCCCGCGGCCTCGAAGCCCTCGATGGCGTTCGAGAGCTCGCGCACCAGGGCGACCGCCTTGTTGAAGTGCAGCCGGTCGATCTCCGTGGTCACGGCGGCGATGCTGCGATGCACCAGCCGCTTCAGGCCGATCGCCGCCTCGCCCGCAGGCTCGCTCGTCGCACCGCCGGCCGGCGGCAGCTCGGCGCGACGCTCGTCGACCAGCCGCCAGAGCCGGTTGAGGTAGCGCCAGGCGCCGTCGATGCCCTGGTCGGTCCACTCGAGATCGCGCTCGGGCGGGCTGTCGGATAGCATGAAGAGCCGTGCCGTGTCGGCGCCGTAGGCCTCGATGATCACCGTCGGATCGACCGTGTTGCGCTTCGACTTGCTCATCTTCTCGACGCGGCCGACGCTGACCGGGCGGCCGCCATCCGCGGTCACCAGCTCGCCGTCGGGCCCCTTCGTCACCTCGTCGGGCTGTAGCCAGCGGCCCTCCGGGTCGCGGTAGGTCTGGTGCGTGACCATGCCCTGGGTGAAGAGGCCGGCGAACGGCTCGGCGAGATCGAGATGCCCGCAGGCCGACATGGCCCGGGTGAAGAAGCGGGAGTAGAGCAGATGCAGCACCGCGTGCTCGACGCCGCCGATATACTGGTCGACCGGCAGCCAATAATCGACCGCGGCACGGTCGAACGGCCGGTCGTCCGTCCTGGGCGAGCAGAACCGGGCGAAGTACCAGGAGCTCTCGACGAAAGTGTCGAACGTGTCGGTCTCGCGCGTCGCCCGCCGGCCGTCCGGCAGGGTGACGTGCTTCCAGGTGGGGTGCCGGTCGAGCGGGTTGCCGGGCGCGCTGAAGTCGACGTCCTCCGGCAGCTGCACCGGCAGCTGGTCGCGCGGCACCGGCACGATCTCGCCGTCCTCGGTGTAGAGCACCGGGATGGGGCAGCCCCAGTAGCGCTGGCGCGACACACCCCAGTCGCGCAGCCGCCAGGTCACCTGCCGCTCGCCGAGCCCCTCGTCGGCCAGATGCGCGATGATGCGCAGCTTGGCATCGGGCACGGAAAGTCCGTCGAGCATGCCGGAATTGAAGATCGTGCCGTCGCCCGTATAGGCCTCGTCGCCAATGGCGAAGCTCGCCGGATCGGCGCCGGCGGGTAGCACGACCGGGGTCACCGGGCGGCCGTACTTGCGGGCGAACTCGAGGTCGCGCTGGTCATGCGCCGGGCAGCCGAAGATGGCGCCCGTGCCATAGCCCATCAACACGAAGTTCGCGACGTAGACCGGCAGGTCCGGCGTGGCGCCGAGCGGGTGACGGCAGCGGAGCCCGGTGTCGAAGCCCTTCTTCTCGGCCCG
>CAZGUW010000413.1:0-3711 GCA_964528705.1 uncultured Geminicoccaceae bacterium | reverse complement strand
GCATGACGAACGACTATCATCTGACCAGCCGGTGGCGGGTGCGGGGCTCGCCGGACGAGGTGGCGGCGATCCTGCGCGAGCCGCGTGACCTCGTGCGCTGGTGGCCGGAGGTCTATCTCGACGTGCGGGTCGAGGAGGCGGAGGACGGCGGTCGGACCGTCCACGTCCTGACGCGCGGCTTCCTGCCCTACACGCTCAGCTGGCGCTTTCGCGAGTTGGAGCGGGACTGGCCGCGCGCGGCCATGATCGAGGCCGAGGGCGATCTCGTCGGCCGCGGCAGCTGGACGCTCACCAGGGAGGGGCCGGAGACGGTCGCCGCCTATGACTGGCGGGTGCGCGCCGAAAAGCCCTGGCTCCGCCGCCTGGCGCCGCTGCTCCAGCCGCTCTTCGCCTGGAACCACCGCTGGGCCATGGCCAAGGGCGAGGCGGGCTTGAGGCGCGAGCTGGAGCGCCGGCGGGCGATGGTGCATGGGGCTTCGTTGTATTAGAGGTGTGGTGGCGAACGCGGGAGATGGGGCGGTCATCTCCAGCTCCAAAGATTTCTGACCCTTTTGCAGCTGCAAAAGGTTGAAATTGAGGTTGCCCTTGCTCGATCTTGGCGCGCTATTTGCGGATGTGCGCGCCAATTCGAGTGCTTACTGGTGGACCTGAATCACGCTGTTCTCGACGTTGCTGCACGTCGTGCTGGCGAGCTTCAGCGCGCTGCTGGCCATCATGCCGGAGAGCGTAGCGCTCTTCATCCGCCGGCAGTTGCCGAGGGTCGAGGAGGACGCGGTGAAGGCGCTGGCGTTCTGGACGCTGTCCTCGATCGGATTCCTCGCGATCGCGGCGGTAGCGTTCGAACTCTATGGCCTTGTCGTGGGTGTAGTCGCCGTCTTTCCCTACGCGGGCGACGTCTATCTCTACTGGCTCGAGCGCTATGCGGCGTGGCTCGGGGCGCCAGTGGTGCCGGTCTGGCCCGGCTGGCTTTGATTTGAGAACAAATGGTGGAGCTCGAGGAGGCGTGCCTACTCGAATGTTCTCGGACGCACTACCGGCCGTTGCCCGTACCGGCCGTTGGCGGGTCTACAGCAGCAGCCGAGTACCCGTCTCGCTTGCCTCAGGGTTGCATCGGACGCATTCTGGTCATGGGTCCGGCGCTAGATGGGGTGATGTAGGGTGGTGCGGGCGAGTACTCGGTTCGATTGATGTGGGGCGGGGTCACGCGATTGCCCTGAGGTGCTGGGGGAAGGTCGTGCGATTGGATCGGGCTTGTCCGGAAGACGGGGTGGCCGGTGTGTTCCGGCCGCACGGCGATCCGGCCGACAAGGTCCTGCTGGTTTCCTTTCCCAAGAGCGGGTCGAACTGGCTGCGCTACTGCATCGAGCATTTTTCGGGCATGCGCACGCCGGGCACGGTGCGGCGCCTGCTCGTCCATGACGGGCCGACGATCATCGAGCGCAGGCATTTTCTCGACCCTGGCGGACACCGGCTGCTGCGATCGCACAGCCTGCCGATAAAGAGCGGGCGTCGACGACGGGCTCGGCGCTGGAGGCCGGCGCTGATCGACTGGGCCTTGTCGTTCAGGAAACGCCGGCGGGTGAGGGGGTTCCTCGAGGACAGGCGTGTGATCCTGATCCTGCGCAATCCCTTCGCGCTCTATTCGCGGGTCCGCGCCACCGCCCCGGAGGCCATGAGCGGCTATGTCAGCAACATCGAGCTCTTCGAGCGCTGTCGTCGCGACAAGCTGCTGGTCTACTACGAGGACCTGGTTCGCGACCCCGCCCAGATTTCGGCGATCCTGGAATTCATTGGGATCGCCCATGACATGAGCGGGTTCGAGATGCACGAGCACACCGCCCGCTCTCTGGCATTCTACAACAAGGGCGCCGACCAGTCGCGGCTCGCAACGGTCGGCCGGCAGTCGATGGAGCCCGGCATCGATCGGAGCGAGCGTATGGCGTTGCGGGTATTCCTGCTGGAGCGGCTCGGCCGGCCGCTTTTCGAGCGCTATCTGGGCCGCTACGAGGCGGCAATCTTGCACTAAAACAAACGGTGGAGCTCGAGGAGGCGTGCCTCCTCGAATGCTTTCCGTCTTCCCTACCGGTCATCGCCCGTTCCGGCGGTCGGGGGTTCGACCGGGACCGCGTCGGCGGCCGCCGCGCCTGCCGCCCGGGCCTGGTGCTCCGGGGTGCCGTCGATGCGGACGCGGACTTCGCGGCGGGCGAACTGGATGTTGTGCTGTTCGAACGCGCGCTGGACGCGGTCGTAGATTTCCTTTCGGAGCACGAACTGGCGGCCGGGGCGGGCCATGAACTTGCCGCGGATGACGATGCCGACGTCGTCGACCTCGTAGACGCCCTGGCTCTTGAAGGGCTGCATAAAATCAGGGGCGTAGGCGGGGTCGGCCATCATTTCATTGCCGATGGTCTTGAAGATCTTCTTCACCCTGGCGAGGTCGGTGTCGAAGGGGACGGTGAAGCGGAGCTTCATGATCGCCCAGTCGCGCGAGTAGTTGGTGAGCTTCGGGATCTCGCCGAAGGGGATGGTGTGGACGGCACCCTGGTGGTGGCGGAGCTGGAGGGAGCGGACGGAGATCTTCTCGACGGTGCCGCGGGTCTGGTCGATCTCGACGTATTCGCCGATGCGGAAGGCGTCGTCGATGAGGAAGAAGAGGCCGGAAACGATGTCGGCGACGAGCTTCTGGGCGCCGAAGCCGACGGCGAGGCCGACGATGCCGGCACCGGCGAGCAGCGGGGTGGTGCTGACGCCCAGGGCCGAGAGGACGGCAAGTGCTGTGAGCGCCAGGATGGCGATCTGAGCGAAGCGGCGGATGAGGGGGAGGACGGTGGCGAGGCGGGTGCCGCCCATGGCGCCGCCTTCGCCGCCGTGGTCCTCCGCGGGCGTGGCGGAGACGGGCGGGGCCTCGGTGGCGAGGCGGCGGTCGATGGCGAGGGTGACGAGCTCCATGACGAGGATGCCGATGGCGGCGACGCCGGTGGCCTCGAGGAGATGGAGACCGACGAGGGCGGCGAAGGAGCCGGTCTCCATGCGCGTGAAGCCGATGTCCCAGACCTCGACGAGGACGAGGATGATGAGGCCCAGGGCGATGATCCGGCCGATGCGGACGAGGCTCCGGCGCATGGTGCGGGCGAGGGGGTCGTCGTCGTTCGCCGGCGGGGCGAGCTCGCGGGCGATGCCGCGAATCGCGGTGTCGAGGACGGGGGCGAAGACGAGGATGGCGAGGGTGAAGGGCAGGCGGCCGTCGAGCAGGTGCCAGAGGCCGAGGCCGGTGAAGGTCTCGGTCAGCAGCCAGAAGCCGGCGACCAGCGCCATGGCGGACCAGGGGTAGATGCGGGCGATCCGGGCCTCGAGGGGGGAGAGGTCGCCGTCGGCCATGAGCAGGCGGGTGAGGGCGTGGCGGGTGCGCCAGATGGTGAGGACGAGCCAGCCGTAGATCAGCAAAGTGAGCCAGAAGCCGAGGCGAAGCTCGGCGAGGTCGACGCCGTGGCCGCCGAGGAAGCTCAGGACGTAGCTGCGCAGGCCGACGAGGGCGGCGAAGGCCACGAGGGCGCGGTGGAGGAAGCGGGCCTGGGCGTCATCGAGGGCGACGAGGCGGAGCTCGGGCGTTCGGGGGGCCAGGATGCAGCGCGTGGCGGCGGCGGTAAGGCGGACATAGAGGACGGGGACGAAGAGGAAGAACCAGAGGATGAGGTAGCTGATGGGGGCGGG
>CAZGUW010000412.1:0-3740 GCA_964528705.1 uncultured Geminicoccaceae bacterium | reverse complement strand
CGGCGGGCCCGGCGGGGGCCGGCCCCGGGCCGACCCGGGGGCCCCACTGCGCCCCGGGCCGGGAGGCGCAACGGGGGTGCCGAGGCACCCCCGCCGACGTCGATCGGGAAACTGACGCTGAGACGGATGGCCGGCCGGCGCGCCGCGGTCCCTGGGCAGAGCCGAGCCAAGCCCGCCGACCTCACGCCGAGAGCGCAGCCGGAGCGTGGCGCCCGCGCTTGGTCAGGAGCTTGTTCAGAGCCGCGATATAGGCCCGCGCCGAGGCGACCAGCGTGTCGGTGTCAGCCGACTGCCCGTTCACCGTGCGGCCGTCCTCCTCGAGCCGCACCGTGACGATCGCCTGGGCATCGGTGCCCCCGGTCACGGCGTGGATCTGGAAGAGCGGCAGCTGCACGTCGTGCGGGTAGAGTTCCTTGATCGCATTGAAGGTGGCATCGACCGGCCCGTCGCCCGTCGCCGTCGCCGACTTCTCGACCCCGTCGACGGAGAGCGTCAGCTCGGCCCTGGGGGCGACCTCCGAGCCGCACTGGACGAGCAGGCGGACGAAGCGGATGGTCTGGTCGCCCGAGGCGATCTCCTCGTCGACCAGCGCCACCAGATCCTCGTCGAAGATCTCCTTCTTCTTGTCGGCCAGCGCCTTGAAGCGGACGAAGGCATCCTCGAGCGCGTTGTCGCCCAGCTCGTAGCCCAGCTCCTTCAGCTTGGTCTTGAAGGCGTGCCGGCCGGAATGCTTGCCCATCACCAGGCTCGACTTCACCAGCCCGATATCCTCGGGCCGCATGATCTCGTAGGTCTGGGCGTTCTTCAGCATCCCGTCCTGGTGGATGCCGCTCTCGTGGGCGAAGGCATTGGCGCCGACGATCGCCTTGTTCGGCTGGACGTTGAAGCCGGTGATCGCCGAGATCAGCCGCGAGGCCTGCATGATCTTGCGGCTGTCGACGCGGCTCGCATAGGGGAGCTGGTCGGGGCGGGTCCTGACCGCCATGACCACCTCCTCGAGCGCGCAATTGCCGGCCCGCTCGCCGATGCCGTTGATCGTGCACTCGATCTGCCGCGCACCCGCCTGCACGGCGCGCAGGCTGTTGGCGACGGCGAGGCCCAAATCGTTGTGGCAGTGGACCGAGAGGACGGCCTTGTCGATGTTCGGCACGGCCCCCTGGATCAGCCGGATCAGGTCGGCGAACTCCTCGGGATAGGCGTAGCCCACCGTGTCCGGGATGTTGATCGTCGTGGCACCGCAGGCGATCGCCGTCTCGATGCAGCGAAAGAGGAAATCGTGCTCGGTGCGCGACGCATCCATCGCACTCCACTCGACGTCGTCGGTGAACGAGCGCGCCCGGGTGACGCTGGCGGCGACGCGCTCGTGCACCTCCTCCTGGTCCAGCTGCAGCTGGAACTGGCGGTGCAGGGGCGACGTGCCGATGAAGGTGTGGATGCGGCGCCGGGCGGCCGGCTGCAGCGCCTCGGCGGCGCGGTCGATATCGCCGATGGCGGCGCGGGCGAGGCCGCAGACGACACTCTCCTTCACGCGCCCGGCGATCGCCCGGACGGCCTCGAAGTCTCCCTGCGAGGCGATGGGGAAGCCGGCTTCGATAACATCGACGCCCATGCTCTCCAGGAGATCGGCGACCTGGATCTTCTCGGGCGTGGTCATCGAGCAGCCGGGCGACTGCTCGCCGTCGCGCAGCGTCGTGTCGAAGATGACGATGTTGTCGCCCCCGGCTGCGGCCGTGGCGGCGGCGCGTACGGCAGTGCTCTGGTCGGTGGTCGTTGGATTGGTGCTCATGATGCTGGCTCTCGTGCGTGGCTGACGTTGCGGTTCGAACTCGACCCCTGAGCGCACGCGTGTTCGGACGGGCGGGCTCAGGGGCAGGTAAGTCGAAGCTGCAGCGTGAGAACCCGGTCAGCGAACGGCGCACACCGGCCGGCAACAGCGGCGACCGCCGCTTGCCGAAGACCCCGAGTGTCGTGCCCGTGCATCGTCATGACCACCTTTGCCGGCATCATCCAAGCCGGCAATTCCGGGTGGATGCTGTCGATAGTCTTGAAGATATGCCGTCAAAGTTACCGAAATGTAAAGCCGCTTGATCGCCCCATCAGCGAACCCGGCTCGGAGCGCTCGCCCTCGCGGTTGAGTCGGGCCGCGGTGCCGATCACTTGCCGCCCGACTTGCCGAGGCTTGCCGTGAAGGGCCGATCAGGGCAAGTGCTTGCGGCGGGCAGGTGCTGCGGGTCGGACGGCCCGGACCCTTGAGGAGGAACGGATGACGACGACGCAACGCTCCGGCGGCGAGATCCTGATCGACGAGCTTGTGCGGCACGGCACGGAGCGGATCTTCGGCGTGCCGGGCGAGAGCTACCTTGCGGCACTCGATGCGCTGCATGGTCGCAACGACATCACTTACGTGATCTGCCGCCAGGAGGGCGGGGCGGCCATGATGGCCGAGGCCGACGGCAAGCTCACCGGCCGGCCGGGTGTCTGCTTCGTCACCCGCGGGCCGGGCGCCACCAACGCCTCGGCCGGGGTCCACGTCGCCCGTCAGGACTCGACGCCGATGATCCTCCTGGTCGGCCAGATCGCCCGGGAGACGCGCGACCGCGAGGCCTTCCAGGAGGTCGACTACCGGCAGATGTTCGGCGGCATCGCCAAGTGGGTCGCCGAGATCGAGGATGCGCGCCGGATCCCGGAATACCTGCACCGGGCCTTCATGACCGCGACCACCGGCCGGCCAGGGCCGGTGGTCCTGGCGCTGCCCGAGGACATGCTGACCGACGAGGTGGCGGTGGCCCCGGGGCGGCCCTGGCAGCAGGTGCGGGCCCATCCCGACCCGGCGGCGGTCGCGACGGCCATGGCCTGGCTCGGCGAGGCCGAGCGGCCGCTCGTCATCCTCGGCGGCGGCGGCTGGGACGAGACGGCCATCGCCACCCTGCGCGACTTCGTCGAGGCCAACGACCTGCCGACGGCCGCGGGCTTCCGCCGCCAGGACTACCTCGACAACACGCACCGCTGCTATGTCGGCGATATCGGCATCGGCGCCAACCCGAAGCTCCTGGAACGCCTCGACAACGCCGATCTCCTCCTGGTTATCGGCGCGCGGCTCGGCGAGATGACGAGCGACGGCTACACGCGGCTCGGCCTGCCACGGCCGGAGCAGCGCATGATCCAGGTGATGAACGGACCGGAGGAGCTGGGCCGCGTTTACCAGCCCGACCTCCTGATCCAGGCGAGCCCCGGGCCCTTCCTCGAGGCCCTGGCCGCAAGAGGGCCGGTGGCGAACCGGAGCTGGGCCCTCGGCACCGCGGACGGCCATGCCGCCTACCTCGAGTACATCGCCCCGCTCGAGATACCGGGTGCCGTGCAGATGCCGGCGATCATGGCCGAGATGCGCGGGACCTTGCCGCCCGAGGCGATCGTCACCAATGGTGCGGGCAACTACTCGGCCTGGTGCAACCGCTTCTACAGCTACCGGGCCTTCCGCTCGCAGCTCGCCCCCACCTCGGGCTCGATGGGCTACGGCCTGCCGGCGGCGATCGCCGCCAAGCTCGCCCACCCCGACCGCCCCGTCATATGCTTCGCGGGCGACGGCTGCTTCCAGATGACCGGACAGGAGCTGGCGACCGCCTGCCAGCAGCGCCTCGCCCTCATCGTCCTGCTCTTCAACAACAGCATGTACGGCACCATCCGCATGCACCAGGAGCGCGAGTACCCGGCGCGGGTCTACGGCACCGAGCTCGCCAACC
>CAZGUW010000411.1:0-3769 GCA_964528705.1 uncultured Geminicoccaceae bacterium | reverse complement strand
CTCGCGATCCCGCCGGCAGCCGCCCAGCCCGCGGGCGGCGTCGTGCTCGGCGCCGCCGCGGCGCTCGACCTCGAGGTGCGCCAGGGCAAGCTGGTGCGGCTCGAGCGCCCGGCCGCCTCGGTCTTCGTCGCCGACCCGGACATCGCCGATGTCCAGGCGCATTCCGCCTCGCTGGTCTACGTCTTCGGCCGGCGCGCCGGCGTCACCACGCTCTTCGCCGTCGACAGCGACGAGAACCTGCTCTTCAGCAGCGTCGTGACGGTCGAGCACCCGGTCACGCGCATGCGCCAGGTCATCCAGAGCCTCGGTCTCGCCGCCTCGGTGGACGTGCGCTCGATCGACGGCGGCATTCTCCTCGCCGGCGATGTCGCCGATCCCGCCACCGCCGAGGACCTGCGCGAGCTGGTCACCCAGTTCGTCGGCGAGAACGAGGTGGTGCTCAATCGTCTGTCAATCCGTGCTCCGACTCAGGTCAATCTGCGGGTTCGGGTCGCCGAGATGTCCCGCGACGTCACCAAGATCTTCGGCATCAGCTGGGACAACGCGCTGGCGTTCGGCGATTTCGCCCTCGGCCTCAGCACCGGCCGGCCGTTCGCCGCGACCAACTCGATCTCGGGCAGCTTCGAGAACGACAACGTGACCATCGACGGGGTGATCGACGCCCTGGAGCGCGAGGGCCTCGTCACCGTGCTCGCCGAGCCGAACCTCACGGCCCTTTCCGGCGAGACCGCGAGCTTCCTTGCCGGTGGCGAGTTCCCGGTGCCGGTCGGCACGGAGAACAACGACATCCAGATCGAGTTCAAGCAGTTCGGCGTCAGCCTCTCCTTCACGCCCACCGTGCTGTCGCGCAACCGCATCGGGCTCAGGGTGCGGCCCGAGGTCAGCGACCTCAGCGAGAACGGCGCCATCACGATGCAGAACATCGTCATCCCGGCTCTGGCCACGCGCCGCGCCGAGACGACGGTCGAGCTCGGCAGCGGCCAGAGCTTCGCGATCGGCGGCCTGATCTCCAACAGCACGCGCAACAGCCTGGAGAAGGTGCCGGGCATCGGCGACCTGCCGGTCCTCGGCACGCTCTTCCGCTCGACCAGCTTCCGCCAGCGCGAGACCGAGCTCGTGATCATCGTCACCCCCTATCTCGTCGAGCCCCGCGCCGAGCGGAACTTCGCGCTGCCGACCGACGGGTTCCGGCCACCGACCCAGCTCGAGCTGATCCTCGATGGGCGTCTCGCCGGCAGCTACCCCAGGCCCGGCCCGACGGCGCAGTCCACGGGCGTCGACGGCCTGCGCCTGGCCGGCCCCGCCGGCTTCGTGATCGATTGAGAGGCACAGTCATGACGTTCTCCACCACCCTGGCGCGTCACGCCGGCATGTGCCTGGCCGCCGCCTGGCTCGGCGCCTGCAGCGCGCTCTCGCCGCTCCCGCCGCCGGCCCCGCCACCGCCCCTGACCCAGCGGCCCGCGGCCCAGTTCGCGCCGCTCGAGTTGCGGCACAGCGTGCTGTTCGCCACCGACGACGACCGGCTGGCGCCGGCCGAGGCCGCTTCGCTCGCCGAGTTCGCGGCCCTTCTCGACCAGGGCCTCATCATCGAGCAGATCGTCCTCGGTCATGCCGACATCCGTGCCGACGACGCCCTGAACGACGCACTGTCGGCCCGCCGCGCGGCACGGGTCGTGGAGGTGCTGATCGAGCATGGCGTCCCGCCGGAGCGCATCTCCAGCGCCGCTCTCGGCCGCCGCTTCCCGGTCGCGGCGCCCGACGCCACCGAGAGCCTGCGCCTCAGCCGGCGCGTCGAGATCCTGGTCAGCGGCTTCGTCGTCGTCGAGCCCGCCTGCCCCGACTGGTCCCGCTCCGTCGCGATCGATGCGACGAACCAGCCCATGAGCAATTTCGGCTGCGCCAACGAGGTCAACTTCCTGCGCATGGTGGCGGATCCCGCCGACCTCGTGGCGCCTGGACAGCTCGGTGCCGCGGATCCGACCCGCGAGGCCCTGGCGATCCAGCGCTACCGGCAGGACAAGGTCAAGAGTCTGGTGGTCGAGGAGGCCGGGCCGTGAGCACGCAGAGCCTTGCACCGGCGTCCAGCAAGAAGCCCGAGGACGCCCAGTTCAGCGCCTATGTCGTGGACGACGCATCGCGCGAGATCATCGATCAGGTGGCCCGCGAGCTGGTCATCCCGCGCGCCTCGATCAGGAAGGGTTCGATCCGGACAGCGATCGACGCTCTCGGCCAGCAGCGCTCGCCCAAGATCCTGATCGTCGACCTCTCCAATTCGGAGCTGCCGCTCTCCGACGTCAACGAGCTGGCGGAGGTCTGCGAGCCGGGTGTCACCGTGATCGCCATCGGCGACCGCAACGATGTCGGCCTCTTTCGCGAGCTCTTGAACAGCGGCGTCAGCGACTACCTGGTGAAGCCGCTGTCGACGGCGCTCGTGCAGCGCTCGCTGCTCGCCACGGTCGACGGCGAGGCGCGCGCCCGGCAGACCAACCGTCTCGGCCGGCTGGTGGCGACGGTCGGCACGCGGGGCGGTGTGGGCACCACCATGCTCGCCACCAGCCTCGCCTGGACCATCGCCAACGACCGGCGGCGGCGGGTGGCACTGCTCGACCTCGACCTGCAGTTCGGCAGCGTGGCGCTGGCCCTCGATCTCGAGCCGACCCACGGCCTGCGCGAGGCGCTCGAGAACGCGGGCCGCATCGACAGCCTCTATATCGACCGGACGATGGCCCGCTACTCCGACACGCTCTTCGTGCTGAGCGCCGAGGAGGAGATCGGCGATGCGGTGGACATCGATCCGCGGGCGCTCGAGCTCCTGGTCGCGGAGCTGCGCAACAAGTACCACTATCTCGTCGCCGACCTGCCGGAGCCCATGTCGCCGATCGCGCAGGGCATCGTGCAGAACGCCACCCATCTGGTCCTCGTCACCGACCTGTCGCTCGCCGGCATGCGCGACACGCTGCGCATCTCGCAGGCAGCGCTCCAGGCCAACGCCTCCTGCCAGCTCACGGTCGTCGTCAACCGGGCCGGCGAGCATCGGGCCGGCGAGATCGCCGTCGCCGAGTTCGAGAAGGCGATCGCCCGGCCGATCGACGTCATCGTGCCCTTCGACCCGAAGACGGTGGCCGCCGCCATGAATGTCGGCCGGCCCGTGTCCAGGGATCGCGGCCGGGTCGCGACCGCGATCGGCAAGGTCGCGGATCGCCTGACCGGGACCACGAGCAAGCGCGACGGCGGCCTGCTCGGCCGCATGCTGCAACGCAAGGGCTGAGCGATGTTCGGCAGACGCACCAGCGAGGTGCCAGCGAGCGAGCCGGTGGTCCCCGCCAACCTGCCGACCCCGTCGTCCGAGCCGGCGGCCCCGGCGACCTCGCTCGAGCCCCGCGCCCCGGGCCAGCCGCCGGCGCTGCGCCAGCCGGCGCCGGCAGCGGCGGCGGCGCGCGACCGGCGCACCCAGGCGGCACCGGCCGCCATGCAGGTCATCCAGAACCTGCTCTACGAACGGATCGACGGCTCGGCGGCCGCGCGCCTGCCGCGCGAGGAGCTGCTGCGGCAGGTGCTCGAGCTGATCGGCGAGATCGTCATCGAGCAGCGGCTGTCGCTCACCGCCAACGAGCAGGCGCAGATGGGCCGCTCGATCGTCGACGACATGGTCGGTCTCGGCCCGCTCGAGAACCTAGTGCAGGACGAGAGCATCACCGACATCATGGTGAACGGACCGAGCCAGGTCTATGTCGAGCGGCGCGGCAAGATCGAGCTGACCGACGTCCGC
>CAZGUW010000410.1:0-3806 GCA_964528705.1 uncultured Geminicoccaceae bacterium | reverse complement strand
TGTCTGCCATGACGTCGAGGGTGGCGTCGAGCGGGCTGCCGGGCAGGCGGGCGCCGCGCCAGAAGCCCGGCAGCAGGGCCAGGATGCGCTCAGCGTTCATCTTCGGGCGGCTCGATAACGTGGTGGTCGGCGGCGCAGAAGAGCCAGTTCGGCGGCAGCGTCACCATGCCCCGATGCTGGCGCGGGCTGCACAGGCGAAAGCTCCGCCCGTCCGTGCTGCGATAGACGCCGCCGCCCTCGCCATCGTCGCGCCGGTCGGGCCCCGTCATCACCACGCCGTTCGCCGCGGCGATGACCAGCACCGGCTGCAGCGCATCGCGGCGGCGGAGCGGCAGGCCGCAGGTCACGTCGGAGGGCCGCCAGCGCGGCTCGGCCTCGGTGAGCGAGAGGGTCTGCACGCCGGCCCGGTGGGTGCCCGAGAGCACGAGGTCGTCCTGGAAGGCGAGCCCGCGGCAGCTCTCGCCGCCCCACCCCTCGAGCAGGCGGCGCACCGGCGGCTGGTCCTCCGTCCCGGTGACACTGAACTCGAAGCAGCCCTCGCCCTCGGCGTCGGAAGGCGCCCGCACGCCCGCCCAGACCCGGCTCCGGCCGCCGAACTCGTGCGTCTCGAGCACGCCGAAGAGGGCATGCTGGAAACCGGCCGGGCCGATACCGCGGAAGCTGCCGGCCACACCGTCGCGCGAGGAACAGTAGAGGCCGCGGCCGACGACCGAGACGAAGACGCTCGTACCCGCCACCGGGTTGCGGGCGACCGTCAGGGCCTGCAGCGAAAGGTCCGGCTCGGTCGGGTCGACGATGATCTGGCGCCAGAGCCGGTCGCGGTCGACGACGAACTCACGCAGCCCGTCCTGGGCGGCGAACAACACGGCCGGTCCGGCGTCGCGCATGACGAAGTCGAGGTCGCGGACCATCGCGTCGTCCTCGAAGCGGAGCTGCAGGGCGAAACTGTCGCCGCAGTCGCGCGAGAGGTAGAAGGCGCCGCCGGTGGCGGAGCGGGTGACGACGGCGACGAGGCCGACCATCTCCGGCGCCCGGTGCCAGGCGGCAGGCGTCGCCACCAGCTCGACGGTCTCGTCGGCAAACCGCCGGGCCAGTTCCCAGCCGTCGCCGTCATTGACCGAGCGATAGAGCGCATCGCCGGAGCCGGCATACCAGAAGCCCTGCTGGAAGCGATCGGCGGCGAGTGTGCGGGTGACCCCGTGCGGCGTCTCCTCGGTCTCGATGACCGGGTCCTCGAGATAGTCGATGCCGGGCTCGCGGCGTACCAAATCGTTGATGTGCCAGCTGCGCAGGGGCTGGCCGAAGGGCCAGCCGGCGGCACCGGTGGCGGGATCGGGCAAGGGCGAGATCAGCGCGTCGAGCGCACGCTGCAGGCGGCCGGCGATCTCCTCCCGGTCGACATGCGCCCGCAGGGACGCCCGCACCCGGATGCGGATCGGCTTGAAGGAGGCCCAGCGCGCGTCCGAGCGGGCGCCGAGCGGTCGCCGCTCCTCGAGCAGCCGGCGGGTGCGCTCGAGCCCGTCCTCGGTGCATGCCGCCTCGAGGATCGGGCGGGTGAGGGGGCCGCGCGTCGCGTCGGCCGGCAGGAACGGCGTCAGCACGACCTCGACGGAGCCCGCCGCCGCGTGCCGCCAGATCTCGGCCAGGGGGTAGGCCCGGGCGCGGGTGACGTGACCCTGGCTCTCGGCCAGCGCCTCGTAGTCGCTGGCGGTGACGGCCCGGCCGCGCGCGGCGAGGTCGCGGGCACCGCGGGCGACGGCATTGGCGACCGTCTCGCCGTCGCGGCCGCCGGTCGCGGCAGCCTCGTTGGTCACCTCGATCCCGGCCCGCGGCGGGTCGAGCCGGGAAAGTGCGCCCGCCACGACATTGCCGGCCTCGCCGCCGCCGACGCGATACCAGACGCGCACCCGCCTTCCCTTGCCGGGGGCGGCGGCCAGCGCCTCGGGGCGGCGGCCCAGGGGCGGCGGGCCGGCATCGGTCTCGCCGGGCGTGGCGAGGCGCACCGCCGGGGCGAAGAGGATGAGGCCGGTGGCGCGATCCGCCACGTAGACGCGGTCGCCGGCGCGGCAGGTGCTGAAGTCCAGGACCTCGCGCCAGACGGCGAAGCGGGTCTCGCCGAAGCGCCGCACCGTCTCGCCGGCCGGCGGCTCCTCGGCCGCGCCGAGCTCGACGCCGACGGCAAGGTCGCCCGCATCGCCGAGCGGGGCCAGGATGGGAGACCGGGCGACGCGAAAGCTCTGTCCCGGCCGGCCGTCGCCCTCGCCGACCAGCTCGCCCTCGATCGCCTCGACATGGGCGACGCGCACGGCGGCCGCCGCCACGCCCGACTCGAGCTGGACACCGGCGAGTGTCGTGAAGGCTACGGGGTCGCCACCGCCGCCGGGCCGCTCGGCCAGGACGCGCGTGCCGGGTGGCAGGTTCAGGGCGCCGGTCGCATCGGCGCGGCTGATGGTGAGCATGGCCGAGGCCGCAGCCGGCGGGCGCACCCCGATGCCCATGAGGCCGAGGAACTCGTGATAGGTGCGCTCCGGCAGGCGGTTCACCCGCCAGATCAGCGTCTCGGTCAGGTAGGCGAAGACCTCGACCAGCGTGCGCCCCGGATCGCCGGCTGAGAAGTCGGTCCATTCGGGACACGAGGCCTCGATCCGCTCGGCCGCCGCCTGGACCAGGTCGTCGAAGGTCCGGTCGTCGAGATTGGGTGATTTCAGGGTCATGGCGCCGGCTCGTCGGGTCGGGTGGGCACGCTGAAGGCCAGCCGGTCCTGGCCCGGCTCGCCGCGCACCGCATAGTCGAGGGTGATGACCAGCTCCGCCGCATTGCGCGCCGCCGTCGTGACCTCGAGCCGCCGGATCTCCGCCCGCGGCTCGAACCACTCGACCGCCCGGCGGACCAGGAGCTTCGCAAGGGTGTTAGTGGTCGCCCCGAAGGGGGCGAAGGCCAGGGCGTCGAGGTCGCAGCCGTAGTCCGGGCGCATGACCCGCTCGCCAGGCCTGGTCGAGAGCAGGGTCATGAGCGACTGTCGCACGGTGTCCGCACCCTCGACCATGCGCAGGCCGCCATGGCTGTCGACGGCGAGGCCGGAAGGCCGGCCGTCGCCGGCATCCAGCGGAAAGAAGCGAAGGCCGCGCTGCAGGCGGCGCCGGCTCCGGCCCTCGGGGCTCATGTCTCCTGCACCAGCTGCTGGCCCGGGCTTCTGGCCGTGTAGTCGACGGCACCCGGCGGATCGCCGCTGGTGATGCCGCTCAGCGTGTCGAGCAGGGCCGGCTGGCCGTCGATCCGGACGAGCTCGGAATGGCCCTCGGTCTCGGCGATGGTGACGAGGCAGGGCTTGAGCGGGGGCGTCGGCGGGCAGCCGGCGACCGGGCGGCCGAGCGTGTCGCCCTTGGTCAGGATCGGCAGCCCCTCGATCCGGGCGAAGGTCTGGCGTGGCAGGGCGGCGACGCGGCCCGGCCCGTGGGCGCAGAAGACGGCGGCGGCGGCGTTCAGGAGCAGCATCAACTCGAGCCTCCTAGCCCTTGCTCAGGTCGATGCGCGCGCCGCGGATGACGACATTGTGGCCCGGCGCCTCGAGCGTGAGGTCGCCCGCCGCCTTGAGGCTCACCCCGTCGGGCCCGAGCGTCCAGCGCGAGCCGCCGGCGGCCTCGAGCCCGACCGTGCCGGCGTCGTCGTCGAACACCAGCCGGTGCCCGGCGGCGGTGACGAAGCCGAAGCGGACCGCGTCGCCGGCCCCTTCGGCCAGTGCCGCGGTGCGCCGACCGTTCAGCGCACCGACCGCGAAGCCGTGCTCCGGCCGGCCGCCTGGGGCG
>CAZGUW010000409.1:0-3808 GCA_964528705.1 uncultured Geminicoccaceae bacterium | reverse complement strand
CATGTTCGCCTTCGGGGCGACGGTCGGCCTCGTCGCCGGCTATCGCGGCGGCTGGATCGACACGATCCTGATGCGGCTGACGGATGCGCAGCTCTCCATCCCGCTCATCATCCTCGCCATCATCATCCTGACCGTGTCGCGGCCGACGCCGCTCTCGGTCATCCTCGTGCTCGCCCTCGCCGGCTGGCCGGTCTACGCCCGGGTGACGCGCAGCGTGACCCTGGCCGAGCGGCGGCGCGAGTATGTGCGGGGGGCCACGATCCTCGGTGCTTCCGACCGCCAGATCATGTGGCGGCTGATCGCGCCGAACATCCTGCCGCCCATCGCCTTCGTCGCGGTGCTCGACATCGCCCGGATGATGATCTTCGAGGCGATCCTCGGCTTCATCGGCATTGGCATCCAGCCGCCGACCCCGACCTTCGGCACGATCATCGCCGACGGCCGCAAGTACCTGATCAATGCCTGGTGGATCGCGACCATGCCGGGCGGCTTCCTCTTCCTCACGCTCTTGAGCGTCAATCTCATGGGGGCCGCCCTCGAGCGCGCGCGCAACCGCCTCCTGCGCGGGACCATCTGAGCCATGACCGAACGCCTGCTCACCGTCGAGGGCCTCAGCGTCGATCTCCTGCGCGATGGCGGCCGGGTGCCGGTGCTGCGCGACGTGTCGCTGGCGCTGGAGGAGCGGCAGGTGCTCGGCATCGTCGGCGAGAGCGGCTCCGGCAAGACCGTGCTGGCGAAGGCGCTGGTCGGCTGGGTCGCCGAGCCCCTGGTGGCGAGCCGGGGCGTCGTCCGCTTCCGCGGCCAGGACCTGCTCGCCATGCCGCCCGAGGCGCGGCGACTGCTGCGCGGCAGTGCCGTCGGCTATATCGGCGCCGATCCCGGCAGCAGCTTCGATCCGACCCTGCCGGTCGGCCGGCAGATCGTCGAGAAGGTGCGGGCGGTGCGCGCCGACATCGACGCCGAAGCGGCGAGGAAGCGCGTGCTCGAGCTGCTCGACCGGGTGCACATCCCCTCGGCGGCCCGGCGGTTCGACGAGTTTCCGCATCAGTACTCCGGCGGCATGCTGCAGCGGGTGATGATCGTCGATGCGCTGGCCTCCGACCCGGCCTTCCTCGTCTGTGACAACATCACCCAGCCGCTCGACGTGACGGTGGCGGCGCAGATCATGCGGCTGCTGCACGAGCTCCGCTCCGATCTCGACGCCGGCATCGTCTTCATCTCGACCTCGCTGCCGGTGGTCTGCGACATCGCCGACGAACTCGTCGTGCTGAGCCGCGGCGAGGTCGTCGAGCGGAGCACGCCGGAGCGGCTGCTGGAAGCGCCGGAGCACCCCTACAGCCGGGACCTGATCGCCCGGAATCCGGTCATCTGGGGGACGCCGCCCGAGCCCGTTCCGGCGGAGGCCGCACCCCGGGTCATCCTCGAGGTCGAGGACGTCACCAAGACCTATGTCGTGCCCGACCGCACGCGGTTCTTCGGGACGCAGGCGGTCAAGGCGGTGCGCGGCGTCAGCTTCGCCGTGCATGGCGGCGAGAATCTCGGCCTCGTCGGCGAATCCGGCTGCGGCAAGTCCACGCTCTCGCGCCTGCTGAGCTGGGTCGAGCAGCCGGACGAGGGGCGCATCCGCTTCAAGGGACAGGACATCGCCGGCATGTCGGCGCAGCAGCTCCTCGCCATGCGCAAGGGCTTCCAGCTCCTGCTGCAGGACCCGTTCAACTGCCTGCCGCCGAACCTGCCGATCGGCCGCTCGATCGGCATGTCCCTGCAGATCCATGGCGGGCTCGGCCGGAAGGCGATCGCCGAGCAGGTGCGGGCGGTGATGGCCGAGGTCGGGCTCAGCGACGCCGACCGCGAGCGGCTGCCCATCGGCATGAGCGCCGGCCAGCGGCAGCGGGTGAACATCGCCCGGGCCCTCGTGCTCGAGCCGGAGCTGCTGATTCTCGACGAGACGCTCTCCGCCCTCGACCCCATGGAGCAGGCGCGGCTCCTCGACCTCTTCGAGCGGCTGCAGGCGCGGCACGGTTTCACCTATCTCTTCATCAGCCACGACCTCGCCATGGTGCGCCGGGTCTGCACCCGGATCGCCGTCATGTATCTCGGCAAGGTGGTCGAGCTCGCCGATACGCGCAGCGTCTTCTTCGAGCCCACGCACCCCTATACCCGCGCACTCCTCTCGGCCGTGCCAACGCTCGAGGAGAAGCCGTTCCGGGCGGCGGACTGCCTGCTCGAGGGCGAGCCGCCGAGTCCCATCGACCTGCCGCAAGGGTGCAGCTTCGCCGCCCGCTGCCCGCATGCGATGCCCCGCTGCCGCAGCCAGGAGCCGCCGCTCGTGGCCCTTGCCGGCGGCGGTTTCTCGGCCTGCTGGCTGAACGAGCCAGAAGCCAGCCGGGCGGCCTGAGGGGAGGCGTTCATGGCCAGCGAAGCTTCGAAGATGTGGGACTTCATCATCGTCGGCGCCGGTGGCGCCGGGGCCGTGCTGGCGGCCCGGCTGAGCGAGGACCCGGCCTTTCGGGTGCTGCTGCTCGAGGCCGGGCCCGATTACCGGGCTTCCGAGCAGCCGCGCGAGATGGCGAGCCCCAATCCCTTCAACATCATCCTGCCCGAGTCCTTCCAGGCGACCTACATGTGGCCGGAGCTGATGGCGAAGCGCACCAGGCGGCAGGCGCACCGCCTCTACTGGCGCGGCCGCGGGGTCGGCGGCAGCACGGCCATCAACGGCCAGATCGCCATTCGCGGCGTGCTCGACGCCTTCGACAACTGGGCCGAGCACGGCTGCGAGGGCTGGTCGGCGGCCGATGTGCTGCCGGGCTTCAACCGGCTCGAGAACGACGAGGAGTTCGCCGGCGAGACATATCACGGCGGCAGCGGGCCGATCCCGGTCCATCGCACGCCCCAGGATGACTGGGGGCCGGTCGACCGGGCGCTGCGCGACGCGGCGCTGGACCTGGGCTACGGATGGACAGCGGACCTCAACGCCCCGACCGCCGAAGGGGTCACCACCTACGCCATCAACAGCCGGGGCGGCCGCCGGGTCTCGACCAATGACGGCTATCTTGAGCCGGCGCGCGGCCGGCCCAATCTCGAGATCAGGGGCGGCATGCTCGCCGACCGCGTGCTCATGGACGGCCGGCGGGCGACCGGCATCGCCGCTATCGGGCCCGAAGGACCGGTGAGCTTCGACCTCGCCCCCGGCGGCGAGGTGCTGCTCGCGGCCGGCGCCATCCACAGCCCGCCCATCCTCATGCGCTCCGGCCTCGGGCCGGCGGCGCATCTCGCCGGGCACGGCATCGAGGTGGTCCGCGACCTGCCGGTCGGCGACGGGCTTTTCGACCACCCCTTCGTCCGGCTCGAGCTCAAGCTTAAGGACGAGCTGAAGCCGACCAGCGTGGACGCCCGCCACACCAATTGCTGCGTCAAGTACAGCTCCAACCTGCCGGGCGGGTCGCTCGCCGACATGATCTTCTTCGCCATGAACCATGGCGGCGTCGGGGTCGCGCAGGACATGGCGCAGTTCGGCGAGGCCGGCATCCATTGCGCGCTCTTCGAGGCGCATTCACGGGGGTCGGTCAGGCTCGCCTCGGCCGATCCAGGCACCCAGCCCGTGGTCGACCTCAACATGCTGGACGACGAGCGCGACCTCGTGCGGATGCGCGACGGTGCGCGGCGGCTGATGGCGATTGGCGCCCATGCGGCGGTGACCGGCAAATGCCGCGAGGTCAGCCTCGGCAACACGGGCCGGCCCGTCGCCGAGCTGGCGACAGCACCGGACGACGCCGTCGACGAGTGGATCCTCACCGACTGCTCGGAT
>CAZGUW010000408.1:0-3824 GCA_964528705.1 uncultured Geminicoccaceae bacterium | reverse complement strand
GCGGCGACACCTCGCGCGCCATCTCGCTCGCACTCGTCGCCTCGGTCTTCGGCAGCATCGCCAGCGCCATCGTGCTGATCATGGTGGCCCCGGCGCTCGCCGAGTTCGCGCTCCGGTTCGGCCCCTCAGAAACCTTCGCCCTGGCGCTCCTCGGTCTAACCGCCATCGCCACCCTGTCCCAGGGCTCGACCATCAAGGGGCTGCTCTCCGGCCTGCTCGGCCTGATCTTCGCCACTATCGGCGCCGACCCGATCACCGGCTATCAGCGCTTCAATTTCGGCTTCGTCGACCTGCAGGGCGGGGTGACGCTCGTCGCCTTCATGATGGGCATCTTCGCTGTCTCCGAGCTCCTGGTCCAACTCGAGCGGCCGATCGGCACCTGGGCCAACGGCAATGGCGGCCCGGGCCGCGGCAGGGTCGGCTTCAACTGGTCGGTGTTCGCCACCCTGAGGAGCAGGTTCGTCGGCCTTCTGCGCTCCAGCGCCACCGGCGTCGGCATCGGCATCATCCCCGGCATCGGCGGCGTCACCTCGGCTTTCCTGAGCTACAAGCTCGCCAAGGACTTCTCCGACAAGCCGGAGACCTTCGGCAAGGGCGCCGACGACGGCGTGATCGCCAGCGAGTCGGCCAACTCCGCCACCACGGGCGGCGCCTTGATCCCGATGCTGGCGATCGGCATCCCCGGTGATCCGGTCACGGCGGCGATGATGGGCGGCCTCTTGCTGCAGGGCCTGACTCCGGGCCCGACCCTCTTCATGGAGCAGGCGTCGGTCATCCACGGCATCCTCGGCTCGTTCCTGATCGGCGCCATCCTCCTCCTGCCGGTCGGCATGGCGCTCGTCTCCGTCTTCGTCCGCCTCCTGCGGATCCCCTTCTCCGCCCTGCTCGCCACGGTCCTCATCCTCTGCACCATCGGCACGTTCCTGGTGCAGCGCTACACCTTCGACCTCTGGCAGCTCTGGTTCTTCGGGGCCCTCGGCTATGCGATGCGCAAGGCCAACATCCCCCTCTCCCCGGCGGTCATCGGCTTCGTCCTCGGTCCCCTCTTCGAGGTGAACCTCCGCCGCACCACCATGATCACCGGCAACGACCCGGTCGGCTTCCTCCTGGGCCGGCCCGTGACCCTGGTGATCTTCGCCCTCATTGTGGCTGCCCTGCTCTACCCGCTGGTCCAGGCGCGGTACGCCAGTAAGCAACGGGTCGCACAGTCGGGCTGAGAGCTCCTTCGCGCGGCGAACGCCCTTCCGCCGACTGGCCGATCCCCTATGCTCCCGACTCGTTAACCAATCGCCCCGAGCCCGGGGCTGCGGGAGGAAACAACGAGATGGCGCCGCGCCGGCGGTATCGCCTGCCGCTGCTCGTCGGGCTGGCTCTGCTGCCATGGCCCGCCGACGTGGCCGCGACCACGCTCACCGGCGAAGCCGAGGTCATCGACGGCGACACCATCCGCCTCGGCGCCAGCGTCGTCCGTTTCGCCGATATCGACGCGCCCGAGATGGGCCAGCACTGCGACGGCCCGCTTGCGCTGCAACGCTGCGGCGTCGTGGCCGCCGACCGCCTGGCCGAACGCATCGCGGGCGAGATCGTGACCTGCGAGGTCACGGGCCTCGACCACTACGGCAGGTCCATCGCCACCTGCCGCCACGCGGGTCAGGACCTCTCGGCCTGGCTGGTCGCCGAGGGCCTGGCCCTCGCCTTCGTCAAATACTCGGATCGCCTCCTGCCCCTGCAGGAGGAAGCGGAAGCCAAGCAGGCTGGTCTCTGGCAGGCGCGCCTCGAGCCGCCCTGGGAGTACCGCGCCCGCCGCTGGCAGGCGGCCGGCGATACCGCCCCGGACGGCTGCGCCATCAAGGGCAATATCAGCCACGGCAGTGGCGACCGCATCTACCACACGCCCTGGTCGCCGCATTACGAGCGGACGCGGATCACCGAGAGCAAGGGCGAGCGCTGGTTCTGCACCGAAGGCGAAGCCCTCGCCGCCGGCTGGCGCCCGCCGGGGCGGTGAGGCGTGTCGTGCCGTCCGCTCAGCGTGGGAACTGCCTGCGCATGTGGACGATCGTGAGAATCTCCACCATCTCGCCGTCGATCTGATAATGCACACGATAGGGAAGACCGGGAATCACGAGCGCACGGGTTGCGCCGCCGCGCCAGACGGCCCCAAGGGCAGGGAACTGCTCGAACAGCCGCGCCGACTGAAGGATGCGAAGAACGACCCGGTCGGCGGCGATCGGGTCCTCTTGCGCAATGTGGTGGCGGATCTGCCGGAGATCATCCACGGACTGCCGGCTGAACTCGATCGTCGCCAACCGTTCAGTGCTCGAGGTCGAAGGCTTCCCAGACCGCCTTCGCCGGAATGCGGTCCGACGGGTTCTTCATCTGCTTCTGGCCTGCGGCGATCTTCTCCTCGACCCACGCGAGATGCTTCGGGTCGACGGAAGCCGGTTGCTCCCTGGAGAGCTCGGCCAACTGCCTCTTTCTAGATGCTTCGCTCATGCTGCTAGCATAGCATGCCGCCTCGGCCGTCGAAAGCCCGGCCACCACCCCAGGGAGCGCCTCCCCCTACTCCACCGGCCGCCCCAGCAGATCCGAATACATCGCCCAGAACCGGTCCAGATCGACGCGGCGGATGACCGTGGCCGGCTGCGTGCCGATCGGCGGGTTCTTGGTGTGGCCGAGCGAGCGGCCGTAGTCCGGGCCGAACTGAGCGTTGACGTCGAGATGGACCTCGATGCTGTCGGTGACGATGGATTCGTCCAGGAGATAGGCCACGGCGATCGTGTCCCAGACATAGGCGGTGGCCTCGGGGTCGTCGGCGAAGCGCTGCTCATAGGTCGCCTCGAACATCCGGGCCACGGGCGTGTCGTTGGCGGTGATCGCGTCGAAGACCTCCTTGTCGAAGGCGGCGGTGTCGGTGACGTCGAGCGGCACGACGACATGCTCGACCGGCGCCCGCACCACGATCTTCGCCGCCTCAGGATCGAACCACCAGTTGAACTCGGCCGCCGGCGTGACATTGCCCGGCACCTCGACAGCACCACCCATGTAGATGATGCGCTTGATGAGCGGAATGATCCCGGGATCGGTGCGCATCGCGAGCGCTATGTTGGTGAGCGGCCCGACGGCGAGGATCGTCACCTCGTCCGGGTTGGCACGGATGGTGTCGATCAGCCAGCCGACCGCGTTCTCGTCCGAAACCTTCACCTCGCTGGCGAAGCCGTCCGGCGGCGCCGTCAGCTCGTCGCGGCTCTTCGGCTCGGGCTTGCGCCAGGCGCCCGAGTAGCCCTTGCCGTAGAGCGCCTGCTCGGCCTCGAGCATGGCGGCGTCGTGCAGCAGCGGGTAGTTGGCGCCGGCATAAATCCCGACCTCGCCGGCGAGCCCCATGCGCTCCACCGCGCGCTCGCCATCGGCAACCTCCTGCAGGAGCCACTGGTTGCCGCTCACCACGGTGATGCCGAGCAGGTCGATCTTTCCCTCCTTCATCGCCTGGGCGAGCATGACGAAGGCCTGGCCGTCATCGCCCATGGTGTTGAAGTCGGTGTCGAAGATGACCTTCTCCTGCGCCGAGGCGGCGGTGCCGAAGCCCAGGAGCGCTGCTGTCAGGACGGCGGTGGCGTAGCGACGCATGATTGACCTCCCCGAGTTCTGTTTAAACTCAAGATCGATCAAGCACGGCGGATCTTCAAGCCCGGCGCTCAGGCTTCCCCGGTGCCGACGCTGGCCGAGGCCAGCCGGGTAAGGTGCAGGCGCCGGACGAACGCCACGAGGAAGAGGCCCGTCAGCACCAGCACGATGGTCGGCGCCGGGGCGCTGTCGAGGAAGAAGCT
>CAZGUW010000407.1:0-3845 GCA_964528705.1 uncultured Geminicoccaceae bacterium | reverse complement strand
CGATGGCCTCGTGCTGGTCGGCGGCTACCTTGGAATTGTAGACGATGGCATCCGGCCGGTCGGAAAGCCGGGCGCCGAGGCGCACGATCTGCCGCGTGAGCCATCGCTCGCGCTCAAGTGCATCCAGGGCCCCCCGGATGTTCCAGACGAGGACCGGCCGCATGCGCTCTCGCCGGAGTCGGTCCGCCAGGGCCAGGCCGATGCTGGCCGCGAGATTGCCGTGATACATCCAGCCCTGGACGAGATCGGGCTGGACCCGGGTGAGGAGCCGGCCGAGGCGCAGGGCGGCCTTCGGCGAGACGCCGCCCCGCCCGAGGTCGAGGCTGTGCAGCCGGGCGCCGGTGGCGGCGAGCGCCGGGCCCAGGGCACCGGCCGGCATCAGTGTCACCACATGCGTCGTCGCCGCCTCGCTCACCTGGGACTCGACCAGCTTCAGCAGCATGCGCTGGGCGCCGCCGAGCTCGAGATTGGTTGCGACATGCACCACCGTGGCGGCCAGCGGCGCCGGTCGCGCATTTTTGGCCGGTACACGCCGGGCGGGCGTCCCGGTCGCAATGACGGGTGGTGCCGTGGGCATCTCGTCCTTGCTCCGGATCACGGTCGAGCGCACCCGCGGATGACCTCGCAGATGCGGTCCAGGTCGGTCTCGCCCAGCTCGGAGCCCGAGGGCAGGCAGAGTCCCTGGTCGAACAGCGCCTCGCCGACCGCACCGCCGAAGCAGGTGGCGCCGGCGAACACCGGCTGCAGGTGCATCGGCCGCCAGAGCGGGCGCGCCTCGATCGCTTGCGCCTCGAGCGCCAGTCGCACGGCCTCCCGGTCGGCACCGAACCTCCGGGGATCGATCAGGATGCAGGTGAGCCAGCGATTGGCCCGGCCGTAGCCGGCCTCGGGCATGAAGGTGATGCCGTCCAGCCCCGCCAGACGCAGCTGGTAGCCGGCGAAGATGGCGCGCCGTCGCCGCACACGATCGTCGAGTGCCGCCAGCTGCCCGACCCCGATCGCCGCCAGCACGTTGCTCAGCCGGTAGTTGTAGCCGAGCTCGATGTGCTCGTAGTGCGGCACCGGCTGGCGCGCCTGCTGGGAGAGGCCGCGCGCGTGCTCGATCAGCGTGGCGTCGTCCGAGGCGAGCATGCCGCCACCACCGGCGGTGACGATCTTGTTGCCATTGAAGGAGAAGAGGGCGGCGCGCGCACCCTTGCCGGCATGTCGGCCCCGGTAGGTGGCGCCCAGCGCCTCGGCCGAATCGGCGATGAGCGGAATCCCGTAGGCGTCCGTCATCGCGCGCAGGGCATCCAGGTCGCAGGCCTGGCCATAAAGGTCGCAGGGTACGACCGCCTTCGGCAGCCGGCCCTGCCGCGCGCCACTCGCCAGCGCCTCGGCGAGCAGGCCCGGATCCATGCACCAGCTTGCCCGGTCGGCGTCGACGAAGAGGGGTTCGGCGCCGAGCTGGGCGATCGGGGCGACGCCACCGATGAAGGTGAGGTCGGCGGCCACCACGCTGTCGCCCGGGCCGATTCCCAGATGGCGCAGCGCCAGGTGCAGGGCGGCCGTGCCGCTGACCACGGCAAGGCAGTGGCGAAAGCCCGTCACCGCCGCCACCGCGGCCTCGAACCGGCCGAGCATCGGGCCGGCCGGAGCGACGTAGTTGGTGGCGAAGACCTCCTCCAGCAGTGCCGGCTCGTCACCGGTCATGTGCGGCGGCGACAGGAAGATCCTGGCGGCCGTCGCCGCCGTGCGAGGCCGGTCGGGGAAAGGGGCGAGCAGGCCCTGGTCTGCGGCTGTGGTCATGGCGGTGGCCCGATCAGCTGAGGGTGGCTGCCCGCCCCCAGGCAGGCACGTGCGGAGGGGCTGCGCTTTTGTCGGGCCGTTCCCCGTATGGTCAATTCCTCTGCGATTCGTGGTGCACCATAGTGCTCGCGACCAACCAACTCGCTGCCCGCATGAATACGTCATTGTGTATGAACGAACCGTTAAAAACGACGGAAACACAGTGTTCTTCGCTGGGGTTCGGATAGCCTGTTAAACATGTAAGAATTTTCGACAGATCACTCTTCATCAAAGAGAGCCATGCAGCTGTTGTTAACCATTGATTTAGGAGTCGGGACGGAATGGGTCGGGATCGTCGATGCTGAGCAGATCACCTCAACGGTCGTCGGTGGGCGGCGTGCTGCGGGGTGCTGGCGGATTCGCGCCGGCGCGCTCGAAGCCCGTCGTCAGTCTGGCCGTCGACGTGGCGCTCGCCGGCTTCGCCTTCTTGGCGGCGATGTTCCTGCGCCTCGGGCCGGAAAGCCTGGCCGACTGGGGGCTCGCCGACCTCGGTATCGCCGCAACGGTGGCGATGCTTACCGCCAGCGTCGCCTTTCTGCTCGGCCGCACCCATACCCAGATCTGGCGGTTTGCCGCCTGGCGCGAGTTCGGCGAGCTCGCGCGGGCTGTGGCCTTCGCCTCGCTGCTGTTCCTGATCGTCATGTTCGTCATCGATCGGGCCGCGGCCGTGCCACGCTCCGTGCCGATCATCCAGGCGCTGGTTCTCGTCGTTCTGCTGTGCACCGCGCGCCTGGCCTACCAGGCGGCCCGCCGGCGCGGCCTGCGCCTGGGGGCCTTCGAGCGCCTGGCGGCGCCGTCGCCGGTGCTGATCTGGGGAGCGGATCGGGACGCTGCGACCTACATGCATTCGCTGCTCTCCGACAGCCGGGCACCCTTCCGGCCGATCGGCGTGATCGACGACACCGGCGCCTTCCATGGGCGCAACCTGCACGGAGTGCCGATCCTCGGCACCTCCACTGATCTCCCGGCCATTGTCGCCCGGCTCGGCCGGCGGGGCGCTTCACCCAAGTTTCTGGTGGCCAGCCGGGCGCTCGACCAGCGGCAGCGGCGCCGGCTCCTGGAGCAGGCGAGCGGGGTCGGTCTCGGCGTGGTGCAGATCCCGCGGCGGGTCGAGGTGCCGACGGACGGGCTCGACGATCTTTTCAGCGTCGAGCGCATCACCCGACGTCAGCCGATCACGCTCGACGACGAGTCGGTGGTGGGCCTGGTGGTCGGTCGCCGGGTGCTCGTCACCGGCGCGGGCGGCAGCATCGGCAGCGAGCTGGTCCGCCAGATCGTCGGCCTGCGCGCGGCGACCGTCGTGATGGTCGATCGCGGCGAGTTCAACCTCTACGCCATCGAGCAGGAGGTCGCCGGCGACGCGGCGGCCAACGGCGTGCGGCTGGTGCCGCGGATCGTCGACATCCGCGACACGGCGGCGCTGCGCCGCGTGTTCGCCGCCTATCGACCCGAGGTCGTGTTTCACGCGGCCGCCCTGAAGCACGTGCCGCTCTGCGAGCTCAACCCGGTCGAGACGATCCTCAACAACGTGCACGGCACCCGCAACGTGGCCGACGCCGCGGCGGCGGTCGGCGCGCTCGCCATGGTCCATGTCTCGACCGACAAGGCGGTGAACCCGACCAACATGATGGGTGCCACCAAGCGGATCGCCGAGCTCTACTGCCAGAGCCTCGACTGGGCGATGGCCCGGACGGGCGTCGCGGTCACCCGCTTCATGATCGTGCGCTTCGGCAACGTGCTCGGCTCCAGCGGCTCGGTCGTGCCCCTGTTCCGCCGCCAGGTGCTGGCCGGGGGGCCGGTCACCGTCACCCATGCCGCGGTCACCCGCTACTTCATGTCGATCAAGGAGGCGGTCGGGCTCGTGCTGCGGGCCTCGGCCGCGGGCCTCGAGGCCGAGCGCTCCGACCGGGGCCGGATCTTCGTGCTGGATATGGGCGAGCCGGTGCGCATCATCGATGTCGCCCGGCAGGTGATCCGTCTCGCCGGCATCGTCGCCGCCGTCGCGCTCGCTCGCGCCC
>CAZGUW010000406.1:0-3888 GCA_964528705.1 uncultured Geminicoccaceae bacterium | reverse complement strand
GGGGAGCATAGACATCATGGGCGAGCGGGCCTTGCTGCATCTGGCACCGGACGACAACGTCGCGGTGGCGCTGCGCATGCTGGTGCCGGGCGAGACGGTGGAGCTGGAGGGGCTGCGGGTGACGGTCCGGGATGCCATTCCCTTCGCCCACAAGATCGCCCTCGCCGAGCTGCCGCAGGGGGCCACCGTCACCAAGTTCGGCGTCGCCATCGGCAGCACGACCGGGCCCGTCGCCGCCGGGTCGCACGTGCACGTGCACAACCTGAAGAGCGACTACATCGTCAATCGCGAGGATTTCTTCGAGGCCGCATCATGACCAGCGCACCCATCCAGGCCTTCGCCCGCGCCGACGGCGGCAAGGGCATCCGCAACGTCGTGGTCGTGGCCTACCTGGTCGAGTGCGCGCACCACGTGGCCCGGGCCGTGACCGTGCCCTTCGAGGGGGAAGGCGTGCATCTGATCGGCTTCGCCGGCTGCTACCCGAACGGCTATGCCGAGGACATGATGGAGGCGCTGACCACGCACCCCAATGTCGGCGCGGTGCTCCTGGTCTCGCTGGGGTGCGAGCAGTTCAATCGCCAGAAGCTGATGAAGCGGATCGAGGCGAGCGGCCGGCCGGCGGAGCTCCTGGTGATCCAGAAGGCCGGCGGCACGCGCAGCACGGTGGAGGCGGGGCGGGCCTGGGTCAGAGACCAGGTCGCGGCGCTCGCCCGGGCACCCAGGGTGCCCATGGGCCTCGACGAGCTGATCGTCGGCACGATCTGCGGCGGCTCGGACGGTACCAGCGGGCTCACCGCCAACCCGGCCATCGGCAAGGCGGCCGACATCCTGGTGGATGCCGGGGCCAGGGTGATGTTCGAGGAGCTGGGCGAGCTCTTCGGCTGCGAGGCGCACATGGCGGGCCGGGCCGCGACTCCGGAGCTGGGCCGGGCGATCCTCGAGGCCATGGACAAGAGCCGCCGGGTCTACGGCATGCTGGACCAGTCGAGCTTCGGCGGCGGCAACATCACAGGCGGGCTCAGCACGATCGAGGAGAAGTCGATCGGCGCCTACACCAAGAGCGGAACGCGACCGATCGTCGGCATGCTCAAGCCGGGCGTGAAGCCGAAGGCACCCGGGCTCTATCTCCTCGACATGATCGGCGACGGCCCGGTGCGCTGGGGCTTCCCGAACATCAACGACAATGCCGAGATCACCGAGATGATCGCCTCCGGTGCCCATCTCTCGCTCTTCTCGACCGGCCGCGGCTCGGTCGTCGGCTCCGCCATCTCGCCGGTGGTCAAGGTCTGCGCCAATCCCGAGACCTTTCGGCGGCTGACCGAGGACATGGACGTCGATGCCGGGCGGATCCTCGAAGGCCGCGGCACGCTGGACGAGGTGGGCCGCGAGATCGTCAACCTCGTCGAGCGGGTGGCCGGCGGCGAGCCGACCAAGTCGGAGGCGCTCGGGCATCAGGAGTTCGTCCTGACCTACAAGAGCTTCGCCCCGCTCGGCCCGGCCTGCCTGCCGGCCTGACCCGCGACCCTGGGGCGATTGCGCCGCATGGCGATGCTCGCGCGCCGACACCACATCGCCCGCAGCCAACCTCTCGGTCGAATGCATCGCCACCATGGCGGAACGGGCCGGCCCCGGCTGCTGGACAAGCGGCGGTCACGCGGCTAGGCGATGGCTGCCGTCACCGAGAACCCGTTCAGTCGTCTTTTTGCCGTTGCACCATGCGACGTGGCCGGCAAAGGCGGATGTGTTCTGATCGCTTGATTGACAGCTAGATGCGGACGCTCTTCAGGATCTTCAATTCGGCCCCCGGCGGGCGGCCCTGGCTCGTCGTGCTCGCATTCTTTCTGGCGAGCCTGACCGAGGGTATCGGCCTCGTGACGCTGCTCCCGGTGATCGCGATCGTCGGGGGCGAATCCGATCCCTCGGGCACCGCCAAGGTCATCCTCGACAAGCTCGCCGAGTTCGGCATCCAGCCCGACCTGAACTCGCTGATCGGCGTCTTCATCCTCATGATGGTCCTGAAGGCATCGATCACCTTCCTCGCCACCCAGTTCATCAGCAACACGGCCGCGGAAGTCGCGACCAACATTCGCCGGCAGGTGATTTCCGGCATCATGCGGGCCCGCTGGCAGTTCATCATCGAGAGTGCGAAGGGCCAGTTCCCGTTCATCGTGTCCGGCGAATCCAACAGGGCCGCCGACGCCTACCTGACGAGCACGACGTTCATCGCCCTCGTGGCCCAGACGGCCATCAATCTCCTGGTGGCGCTCTATCTGTCCTGGAAGCTGGCGCTCGCCGGTGTCGCCCTGGGGCTGATCGTAGCGGGTGCCCTGGGCTTTCTCGTCCCGCTGGCCAAGAAGGCGGGCAAGCGCGAGACCTTCACCAGAAGGGCCTTGATCAGCGAGCTCACCGACGCCCTCCACAACCTGAAGCCGCTCCGGGCGATGGGCCGCGAGACTGCCTACGAGCAGCTGCTGCGGGCGCAGGTGGAGAAGGTGCGGCGGGCGATGCGCCGCCAGATCCTCTATCGCGAGGGGCTGACCGGCCTGAACGAGATCCTCATCGCGGTCGGCTTCGCGGCGATCATTCTCACCGCGCCCGCCGTCATGAACGTCGGCTTCGAGACCCTGGCCATCATGGCCGTGGCGCTGGCGCGAACGGCGAACAATATCGGCAAGCTGCAGAAGACCTATCAGCGCGTGGCCATGCTCGAGAGCGCCTACATCGTCACCGGGCGGCTGCTGGACGACCTCAGCGTGGCCGCGGAAGAGCGGACCGGCGGCAGGCAGGTGGACCTGAGCGACGGCATCCGCTTCGATCACGTGTCGCTGCAGCACGGTGACGTCCAGGCGCTGCAGGACGTGTCGTTCAAGATCAAGGCCAAGGACCTGACGGTGATCGTCGGTCCATCCGGTGCCGGCAAGACCAGCATCATCGACCTGGCCCTGCGCCTGTACGAGCCCTCCGCCGGCTCGATCGCGATCGACGGCATCGAGCTCGGGGAGCTCGACATTTCCGCCTGGCGCAATCGGGTGGGTTACGTCGCCCAGGAGCTCATGCTCCTGCACGACACGATCTACAACAACGTGACCTTCGGCGATCCGTCGGTCACCGAGGAGGACGTGGCAAGGGCGCTCGAGCTGGCGGGTGCAGCCGGGTTCGTCGCCACCCTGCCCCAGGGTCTCGCCACCGAGGTCGGCTCCGGCGGTGCCAAGCTCTCGGGCGGGCAGAGACAGCGCATCGCCCTGGCGCGAGCCCTCGCCCGCCGGCCCGACCTCCTGATCTTCGACGAGGCGACGAGTGCCTTGGACAGGGCGACCGCGCAGGCGATCTCGGCGGAGGTCGAGCGGTTGAAGGGGCTGGTGACGATCATCGTGATCACCCATCGCGGCGAGTTCCTCGACATCGCCGACCACCTGATCAGGATCGAGTCCGGTCGGATCATCGAGCAGTCGACTCCGAACGCCGCGAACGCCGGTGGCGATGCTCCGGACGGATGGGAATCCGGCCCGGACGATGCCACGAAAGCGGATGACGGTCCGTCACGCGCCTTCATCGCCCCCGTGTCGTGACCATACCCCAGCACTTGCTCATCCATATCGGCTACCCGAAGACCGGCAGCACCTGGCTGCAACGGGTGGTCTTCGACAGCGGCCGCCACGGCCTGCTGCCCTGGGGCGCGGACGGGTCCGAACAGGGCGCGCACGCGCTGAACCGCGCCGATCCCCTGGCGCTCGACCTCGATGAACCCCGCGAGGCCTACCTTGCGCGTCTGCAGCCGGGCCTGCCGCCGGACGCCTGGGTGGCGCTCTCGGGCGAGAGCCTGTCGGGCAGCCTCTTCTCCGGCGGCCACAACAGCGCCTGGAATGCCCGGCTCCTGCATGGGCTCTT
>CAZGUW010000405.1:0-3910 GCA_964528705.1 uncultured Geminicoccaceae bacterium | reverse complement strand
TCAGCCGGATCACCGGCACGATCGCGTAGAGGATGATGGCGATGCCGTAGAGCTTCGACTCGGTGACGCTGAAGAGAAAGATCAGCGGGATCAGGTAGACGAAGGTCGGCAGGGTCTGGAGCATGTCCAGGAGCGGCACCATGCTGCGCTGGAAGCCGTCGCGCTTGGACATGGCGATACCGATCGGCACCCCGAGAATGACGCAGATCGTCGTGCAGACGAAGATGATGGAGAGCGTCTGCATCGCGTAGTCGAAATGGTCGATGAAAGCGAGGAAGAGCAGCGACAGGCACACCGAAGCGGTCAGCGCCACCGACCGGGTCAGGAAGCCGACCGCCGCCAGGACGGCCAGCACGACCACCCACCAGGGCACCGCCAGCATCGCCCAGAGGGCGCCGTCGAGGAGCCAGGAGAGCGGTTGGGTCAGCGGATCGAGGACGATCTTCAGCGTGTTCTTGATCGCGAGGAAGCCGTCGGCGACCCAGGCGGTGAGGTCGCGCGTGCGCCAGATTGCCGGACACGAGGCGTTGAGCGTGTCGAGCGACGGGAAGGGTATCTGCCACCAGGGTACGGCTGCTGCCGCCTCGTCCCCGCCGCCGCCCCGGCTCTTGGCCAGGAGCTGGGCCATGGTCATCGGCCCGTCCTCGGCAGCGCCGCCGCCGCACCAGTCGCGCAGCCCGAGCGCCTCGAAGAGCCCGTCGTAATACGCCATACGCCCGCGATCCCGCGTTGTTTCGGTTCTTTGTCTCGATTTGTTGGACGGGGGGCTCCGCGGGCGGAGCCCCCCGTCGCACGCCCTACTGGTCGAGCAGCGGGGCGAGGTTGTCCCTGGCGTCGTCGTTCAGCCAGGCCGACCAGACATCGCCATTCTCGCTGAGGAACTTGACCGCCACTTCCTCGGCCGAGGCGTTGTTCTGCTCCTGCCAGGCGAGCAGCCCGCTCATCTGCTCATTGGTGAAGCTCACCTTGCTCATCAGCTCGGCGATCTCGGGCTCGCGCTCGGCGAAATCGGTCGTGACGCCGGTCACGACGTCGGCGGTCTGGAAGTCGGTCCGCTGCGGATCGGCGCAATCCTCGCGGGCGATGCAGTCATGGCGCTCGGCGTCGTAGGGGCCCATGTCGACCTTGACCATCTCGTAGCGGCCGAGCAGCGAGGTCGGCTGCCAGTAATAGCCGAACCACGGCGCCCGGTCCTCGTAGGCCGAGGCCAGTGACGTCGCGAGCGTCTCGCCCGAGCCATGGTCGAAGACCTCGAAGCCGGCCTCCTCGAAACCGTAGGCGACCTTGAAGTTGTCGTTCTTGGTGCGGCAGCCCCAGCCTTCCGGACAGTTATGGAACCGGCCGCCGACCAGTTCGGGATTGGCCAGCACGCCGTCGATGGTGGCGAGCTCGGGATGCTCGTCGACCAGATAGGACGGCACGAACCAGCCCTCGATGCCGCCATCCGCCAGGACGGCCGCCAGGGTCTGGACCTTGCCCTCCTTCTCCATCTCGACATAGGCCGGGGTGGAGTTGATCCAGAGCTCGGTGACGATGTCGGGCTTGCCGGTCTCGGCGACCGAGGTCACGGCCGGCACGGTGTCGGACGGCACGACCGTCACGGCGCAGCCGTAGCCCTCTTCCATCAGGAACTTGGAGACCGCCGTGACCACCGAGGCTGACGCCCAGTTCATCTCGGTGATCGTGACCTCGCCGCAATCGGCCTTGGCACTCGCCGAAAAGGCCAGCATCGCCGCGGCGCCCAGCAGCGCGGACCTGAGATAGATCGTCATAGATACGTTCCTTGCTATTCCATGCCGAGAACAGGACTCCTGTCGCGCACAGGAACAGCGCCGACTACAAACGTGACAATTCGCCGCTCAGGCGCAATAAACGCCGAGACGAATTGACGTCAAAAACGGATGATACCGATATTTGACAATCGGGCACAGGCACGATCGATGCCGCGATCAATCATGACAATTGCGCACATTCCAACGACAGAAGCTACTCTACCTTGGCGCGGCGCCGGCAGACTGTCAACCCGAGGCCGGTGCTGCCGGCTCAGCTGTACGGGTCGGCCGCGTCCCGCAGCCCGTCGCCGAGGAAGTTGAAGGCGAGCACGACGATGATGACGGGCACCACCGGCAGCATCAGCCAGGGATAGATGGCGACGACGTTGACGTTCTGGGCATCGTTGAGCAGCACCCCCCAGCTCGTCATCGGCGCGCGCACGCCGAGGCCGAGGAACGAGAGCGCCGTCTCGCCGAGGATCATGCCCGGGATCGAAAGCGTCGCCGAGGCGATCAGATGGCTCATGAAGGACGGCACGAGGTGCCGGCCGATGATCCGCCGCGGCTTGGCCCCCAGCAGCCGCGCGGCCTGCGCGAACTCCTCCTCGCGGAGCGCCAGCACCTTCGAGCGGACGGCCCGTGCCAGCCCCGTCCAGTCGACGAGCCCGAGGATCAGCGTGATGCCGAAATAGACCCAGATGGGCGGCCAGGTCGGCGGCAGCGCCGCCGACAGGGCGAGCCACAGCGGAATCATCGGAAAGCTGCGGATCACCTCGATGAGCCGCTGCACGATATTGTCGATCCAGCCGCCGTAATAGCCGGACATGCCGCCCAGCATGATGCCGAGCGCGAAGCTGATGGCGATGCCGACGAGACCCACCGTCAGCGACACCCGCGCGCCGTAGAGGATGCGCGAGAACATGTCGCGACCGAGCCGGTCGGTGCCGAACAGGAAGAACGTGCCGCCCTCGGCCGGGCAGACGAGGTGGAAATCGCCGGGCCACTGGCCCCAGAACCGATACTCGTCTCCCCGGCAGAAAAAGCGCAGCGGCTGGACCGTCGTCCGGTCCGGCTCGTAGATCCGCTTCAGCGTCGTCATGTCGAGGGTCATCTCGTAGCCGTAGGTGAACGGGCCGACGAACCGTCCTTCATGGAAGAGATGAACCGGCTGGGGCGGCGCATGGATGTGCTGCGGGTCCCGCGTCTGGGCGTCGTAGGGGGCCACCACCTCGGCGATTGCCACGACAACGTAGAAGAGGGCGAGGACCCACAGCGATGCCAGCGCCACCTTGTGGCGCTTGAAGCGCCACCACATCAGCCGCCATTGCGAGGCGGTGTAGTAGCGCTCCTGCTCCGGGGTCAGCGGCTGCTCGCGATGCACGTGCCAGGGTTCGGGATCGACCCAGTGCTCGCTGTTGCCGGCCGGCTGGGAGCCGGCGGTCTCCGGCGAGTGGCGGGGCTCGACGGCCATCAGCGGGCCTGCCCGCCGCTGAAGCGGATGCGCGGGTCGAGCCAGGCGAGCAGGAGGTCGGAGATCAGCACACCGATCACCACCAAAAAGGCCTCGAGCATCAGGAAGCTGCCGGCGAGGTACATGTCCTGGCTCTGCAGCGCGCGAACCAGGACCGGCCCGGTCGTCGGCAGGCTGAGCACGACGGCGACCAGCGCGGAGCCCGAGATCAGGTCGGGCAGAAGATTGCCGATATCGGCGATGAACGGGTTGAGCGACATCCGCAGCGGATACTTGACCAGGGCACGGCCCGGCGGCAGGCCCTTGGCCTTGGCGGTGACCACATAGGGCTTCTGCAGCTCGTCCATGAGATTGGCGCGCAGGCGGCGGATCATGCCGGCCGTGCCGCTGGTGCCGATGATGATCACCGGGATCCACAAGTGCTGCAGCACGGAGACGAACTTGCCCCAGCTCATCGGCTGGTCGAGATATTGCGGGTCCACCAGCCCGCCGATCGACGTGCCGAACCAGACATTGGCGAAGTAGAGCATCACCAGCGCCAGGAGGAAGTTTGGCGTGGCGAGGCCGAGGAAGCCCAGGAACGTCAGCCCGTGGTCACCCCAGCTGTACTTGTGGGTGGCCGAGTAGATGGCGATCGGGAAGGCGACGATCCAGGTGAAGATCACCG
>CAZGUW010000404.1:0-3929 GCA_964528705.1 uncultured Geminicoccaceae bacterium | reverse complement strand
GTCGGAGATATCGTCGTCACGGGCACAATGCCAGGTTGCGCCGTGACCGCCAGCCGCCTTGCCGGACTGGTCGCCACCGCCCTCGGTCCAGAGCTCGTCCAGGCTCTCGCTGCCGGTGAACTTGAAGATGTACGACGTGTTGGCCCAGTTCTGGCGCAGCGGCCGGACCTGGACCTCCGCGCTGCCATCGGGCGGCAGGTCGATCGAGGCGACGGTCAGCTCGAGCGTCGCTCTGGAGATGGTGTCCGGCGGCACGGAGGCGGCTGCAGCTGAGAAGCCCACGAGAGCGTGTTGCCCCTCGCTGACCGTAAGCGACTGGGCGCTACCGTAGTTGAGGGCTGGCGCAGCCTTCCTGATGACGGTGTCGCGCAGGGCCAGCAGAAGGGCCTGGTGGGGTTCGTCCCGACCGGTGTAGTTCGAGTTCGGACCCTCCCGCGGCTCGTAGCGGCAGACGACCTTGCGCTGCAGCGCGCTCGTCCTCGTCTCGCCCCTGAACTCGTACTGGAACGTGCACTCCGCGACGCCGCAGCCGATGGATTTCACCGCAGGTTGGACCATCTGCGCGTAGTGACCGCACTCACCCGTGGTGCAAGTGCCGGTCGCTGCATCGTAATGGCGCTTCTCGAGACCCCACCAGGTGCTGCCGATCCACGGCAGGGTCGGATTGGCGGTGCGCTCATAGATGCTCTCGCCGACATCGTCCGCCAGATCGGGATCGTGATCGAAGGTTGTGCACGCATCACTGGTCGTGGTCGTGACACCGGACTTGCTCCAATCTGCCCAGGCCTGCGCCGTCCTGGCGAGATCGGCAGACCACTCGACCGGCGGCTGACCGACCACGGCGCGCCAGCTGTTGTGGGCCGCTGTCATGCCGGCAAGCTCTGCCGGTTCCTCCGGTGCAGGTTCCTCGACCAGGGGATAGTTCCGCTCCAGCACCAGCACGAGCGCCGGCGGCGGGCCGTTCGGGTTCTCCTTGGCGGAGAACAGGACACCTGTCGGCGACGGGTGCTGCAGCTCGATGGCCCAGGCCGTAGCGCGGTCCGCCACGGCGGAAGTCACATCCAGGTCGATGTCGCCCACCGGTACCGTCGCCGGCATGCCGTGTTCACCGGCATCACCTGTGAACCCGCCTTGCCATTCGTTGCTGCAATCGGCGACGTCGTTGGAGATGTCGGCATCGACGGGACAGTTGTAGGTGATACCCGATCCGCTCCCCTGATTGGTCGATGTCGACTTGTCCTCGGACAGCACCATGGCACCGTTGCCCTCGCGCAAGGAATCGACGGCAGATTCGCCGAGTCTGGTCACGTTCAAATGCGCGTCGTCGGCGCCGACATCGGCGTCCACCAGGGTGGTGTAGAGTTGGAGGCGGGCTTCCTTCACCTGGTCCTGAGCCGCCGCTATCGCAGCAGGGAAGACGAGCACCACGTTTCGCGCATTGCTGACGGCCAGCGTCGCCTCGGCGCCATGGTTCCGGTTGGGGTTTGCGGAATCGACAAATGTATCGATCAGCGGACTGAACGATGTATTCGCCTCTGCGTCGCTCGGTTCGTAGGGCCTGCCGGGGGCCAGTCCCGGTCGGAAACGACAGCCGAGGTAGGAGACGCCACTGCATTGCTGGACGGCACAGCCGACCTCGCGCGTCGAGGTCTGCATCATGGACCGATAGTCATTGCAGCCAGTGACCGCGTCCGCATCATTGCCGAAGCAGAGATGGTCGATCAGATCGTAGCCCTGCCTGTCCTGCGACCAGGATCCCACAGCGAATGCCGGACGGGTCGGCGTGATCCCGGCCACGAGCTGGCTGTCGTTCAGACAGCGCATGCCCGCGTCCAGGACAAGGGGAGCGCCCTCGCTGTCGACGGTCTGGCCGTTGCTGACGGCGCAGACCCGGCTGCTCGCCCAGTCGCCTTCGAGCGGGTTGTCCCACTGGCCGTTGCGGTTGAGGTCCTCGAGGATATCACCGCCGTCGAAGGTGCCGTTGCCGTTGTTGTCGATGAACGGTTCGGGAAGGTCGGTGCGGATGACACGTCCGGTCGTCGCACCGACCGCCCCCAGGTTGCAGCCAGCGGCCCCCCACTCTGCCAGCTCCCTGGCGGCTTCATCGGCGAGCGGGGCGGACCAGGACAAGGGATCCTGATAACCCAGTAGCCGCAAGGCATTGATCGCGCTCAGGACCGGCTCGTGATCGAAATCCTGGGCATGAACGACAGCAGAATTCAGGAGAACGCACCCACCGATGACGACCATCGACGCAGGACGACAGATCATCGTTCCGCAACTCCCCCTACTGCACTTCGGGCATGTTGCACGCGGTCGAGGTCGACGCCTCCCCGATTAGCGTACTATTTTGCAGCAGGGTGCCCTGAACGTATAGGCGGGTCAAGGAATTGCGGTCGCTCATTGCGAGTCGCGGTCGCACGGACGGAAACGCGGTCGCGCGCCTGCGTCATCGCCACTGGCGGCTGTCCGCTTAAGCAATCGCCTTAGTGTTAAGCCACAACACATAGTGAAGGCGAAGTTAAATCGAGATACCGTTAGTCGTTTTGCTGCCGCATGGTATGCCCGTCGCCGCCCGTCCCGACGACCGGTGCAAGCGGTTGTGCTAATGAACCGTTAAGCCGAGGGCTCGGAACTTTACCGCTACGGGTCCATATACCAAGCCAGACAGGTGGTGCCCCTTGCCGAAGAGCGGCCGGGCACCGCCGGCAAGCAAGAATGGGAACGCCGATGACCACCGTCCGTCGCCTCGCCTGCCTGGCTCTCGGCGCCCTGGCCGCGCTCGGCTCCACCGCAGCCGACGCCAGGGTGGACCTGCTGTCGCACCGCGCAGTGTACCGGCTGAGCCTCGTCGACTCGGATCGGTCGATCGGCGTCACGGCGGTCGATGGCGGGCTGGTGCTGGAGTGGCGGGCATCCTGCGAGGGGTCCATCAGCAACCAGCGGATCGGCTTCGTCGCCAGCCTCGGCGACGGCCCGGGCTTCGTCTACGACGTGCGTTTCTCGAGCTGGGAGTCACCTGACAACACGCGGCTGCGCTTCAACGTGCGCTCCTTCGACGACGGTCATCTGTTCGAGGAGTATCGCGGCGAGGCGAAGCTGGACGCCAGGGGCGGCGCCGGCCAGGCCTCGTTCGTCGCACCCGAGGACGAGCAGATCGAGCTGCCGCGCGGCACGCTCTTCCCGACCGAGCACATGCGCCGGCTGGTCGAGAGCGCCGAGCGGGGCGACGTGGTGGTCAGCCATGATCTCTTCGACGGCTCGGGCCTCGAGGGGCTGAGCCGGGTGACGGCGGTGATCGGCCGGGCCGAGGCGGCGGAGCGGCCGTCGCCGGACGACGCCGAGCGGAGCTGGCCGGTGAGCCTCGCCTATTTCACCACCGCCGGCGTCGACGACCTGCCGAGCTTCGAGATCATGTTCGACCTGACCGAGCGCGGCGTGCTGCACGATCTCGTGCTCGACTATGGCGACTTCGCGCTCAAGGCCGAGATGGAGCAGCTCGAGACCTTCCCGGCGCCAAACTGCCGATAGGCGGCGGCGCGCCGGTCAGGTGAGGTCACGGCCGAGCCAGGCCGCGCCGCGCACCCCCGAGCTGTCACCATGCAGGGGCGGCAGCAGCCTGGTATCGACCCGGTCGGAGAAGACATAGGCCAGAAGGCGCGGCGGCACCTCGGCGTAGAGCCCGGCGATGTTCGAGACACCGCCGCCGAGGACGATGACCTCGGGATCGAGGATGTTGATGACCTGGGCGAGCCCGCGGGCGAGGCGGTCGGCGTGGCGGTCGAGGGTAGCCCGCGCCGCGGCCTCGCCGGCGGCCGCGGCGGTGACGATCTCGGGCCCGCTCAGCGCATCGCCGGTGACCGCCGCGTGGTCGCGGGCCATGCCCGGGCCGGAGCACCAGGTCTCGATGCAGCCGTGCAGGCCGCAAT
>CAZGUW010000403.1:0-3952 GCA_964528705.1 uncultured Geminicoccaceae bacterium | reverse complement strand
TCGGCGGCGCCGGGGGCTTCGGCCGGGCGGCCACCTTCACCGCAGGAGGCTCCGGTGCAGGCGGCTCGGGCGTCACCGTCTCGACCGGCTTCGGTGGGGTCGGACGGGCGCGCGGCCGCGCCGGCGGCACCGGTGCCGCGGCCTCGGCGGGCACCGGCTCGGCAGCCGGCGGCGGCGGTTCCGGTGCGGGCGGGGGCGGCGGCGGCTCGGGAGTCGCCAGCTGCTGGGGCGGCTCCGGCGCAGGCTCGGGTTCCGGCTCGGGCTCCGGCACAGGTTCAGGTTCCGGTGCGGGTTCCGGCTCGGGTGCGGGCGGCGGTGGGGCCGGGCTCGCCGCCTGGCGCGGCGGCAGTGGTGCCGCCTCGGCCGGTGGCGGGGCCGGCGGCTCCTCGCTCGGCTCGGGGGCCGCCGGAATGCCGACAATCTCGACCGTGAAAGGCTCGTCAATCGGCAGGCGCTCGGCCATCTTCGGCAGGCCGAGCACGGCGAGCCCGATGAAGACGAGATGGAAGAGAACGGACGCGATGAACGACCGGTTCATGCGCTCACTCGGCCACCACGAGGTCCGGCTGCTCGGTGAGCAGCGCCACCTTGGTGAAGCCGGCCCGGTTCAGATTGCCGATCACGGCCATCACGCGACCATAGTCGATCGCCCGATCGCCACGCACGAAGATGCGGGCCTCGGCGTTCTGCTCGGTGATCGCGAGCAGCCGGGGTGCCAGCTGCTCGAGCTCGATCGCGGTCTCCTGCAGGTAGATGGCACCGGCACTGTCGATGCTGACCGAGAGCGGCTCGTCCTGGCCGGGCATGGGCGAGCTGTCGGCGCGCGGCAGGTCGACCGAGACGCCCATGGTCAGCATGGGAGCGGTCACCATGAAGACGATGAGCAGGACCAGCATGACGTCGACGAAGGGCGTGACGTTGATCTCGCCCATCTGCCGCCGCTGGCGGCCGCGCCGCCATTTGCCGCCCCTGCCCCCCGTCCCGCCGACGGCCGCCGCCGCCATCAGGGCATGACCCGGCTGCTGTCGAGCTCACGGCTGACCACCACGCCGAACTCGTCGGCGAAGCTGGCGAGCCGGTCGCCGAGACCGTCCACCGAGGTCGAGATCCTGTTGTAGGCGATCACCGCCGGAATGGCGGCGAGCAGGCCGAGCGCGGTCGCGAAGAGCGCCTCGGCGATGCCCGGGGCCACCACGGCGAGCGTCGTGTTCTTGGTCATGGCGATCGACTGGAAGCTGTTCATGATGCCCCAGACCGTGCCGAAGAGCCCGACGAAGGGTGCCGCCGAGCCGATCGTCGCCAGGGTCGAGACATTGCGCTCGAGCCCGCGCATCTCGCGCTCCAGCGTGAGCTGCATGACCTGGCCGATGCGGCCGACCAGCCGGTCCTGAGCATCGCCACTCACCGCCTTGGGCCCGCCCCGCCACTCCTCCATGCCGGCCGCGAACATCAGCGCCATCGGGTGGTCGATGCGCTTGCCGAGCCGGCGGTAGAGCTCGCCAAGCGGCGTGCCCGACCAGAAGGCCTGCTCGAAGAGCGCCGTCTGGCGCCGCAGCCGGATCAGGCGGAAGCCCTTCTCGAAGACGACGGCCCAGACCCACAAGGAGGCCACGAGGAGAAGGAGCATGACGAACTTGACGACGATGTCGGCTTCGAGCGCCAGTGCCAGAATGCTCGTGCCGGCGGTCGGATCGCCGAGCATCGCGGAGCTGATGTTGTCGGATTCCATGCGGTCAATCGCGTTGGTCGCGGTGGGGCAGCGACGCGGCGGGCCGGGCGGCCCGGATATGGTGGTGCGATCCGCGGCTACCCGCTACCGGTGGCCTGCCGGGGCGGTTTGCCTTGGCCGAGCGTGCTATCGGGCACGCCCGCAGCGCTTGTCAAGCTTCGCCAGCAACCGAATGGCCAGCCTCGGCAAAACGCGCGACGAGCCAAGGTGGTAAGCGGCGCGGGCGCATGTCGGAGCTGATAAAGACAACCTCAATGTCAAACGTTACAAGAACTTGCCCATCTCGTTTGATGCTCTGCATGAAGCCGAGCCGGGCTCCCCGCACATAACGCAGCGCTGTCTCGACGACCAGCGCGTCATCGAGCCGCGCCGGACGCACGAACTCGGTCACGGCCCGCCGGACCACGAACACGCCATCCGCCTCGTCACGCAGCACCCGCTGCTCGACCCCGGCCGACCGCAGCATCTCGGTTCGCGCGCGTTCGGCGAAGCAGAGGTAGCGGGCGTGATAGACGACGCCGCCGGCGTCCGTGTCCTCGTAGTAGACGCGAACCGGCAGGCAATGCGGTTCAGTCACGACCCGCCCTCACCCGCCTCGTCCGGCCCGGCGAAGAGCTCGGCCTGGGCGACGGCGCTGGCCGGCATGGCGAGGCCGAGATGGCGCCAGCTCGCCTGGGTCAGGAGCCGGCCGCGCGGCGTGCGCTGCAGGAGGCCCTGCTGCAGGAGATAGGGCTCGACCGTCTCCTCCAGCGTGTCGCGCTGCTCCGAGAGAGCAGCCGCCAGGGTCTCCACGCCCACCGGCCCGCCGCCATAATGCACGGCGATGGCGTTGAGATAGCGGCGGTCCAGCGCGTCGAGCCCGATCCGGTCGACGGCGAGGCGCTGCAGCGCCGCGTCGGCCGCTTTCTGGTCGACCGGCCCCCCGCCATCCGGCTGCTCGACGGTGGCGAAATCGCGCACCCGCCGCAGCAGCCGGGTCGCCACCCGGGGTGTGCCGCGCGAGCGCCGGGCGATCTCGGCGGCCCCCTCGCCGGTCAGCGCCAATCGCAGGAGCCGGGCACCCCGCTCGACGATCTCGAGCAGCTCCGCCTGGCCGTAGAACTCCATCCGCGCCAGGATGCCGAAGCGATCGCGGAGCGGCGTGGTCAGGAGCCCCGTCCGGGTGGTGGCACCGACCAGGGTGAAGGGGGCAAGGTCGATCCGGACCGAGCGCGCCGCCGGCCCCTCGCCGATCATCAGGTCGAGCTGGAAATCCTCCATCGCCGGATAGAGCACCTCCTCGACCGTGGGGCTCAGGCGGTGGATTTCGTCGATGAAGAGCACGTCGCGCGGCTGCAAATTGGTCAGGAGGGCGGCGAGATCGCCCGCCCGCTGGATGATCGGCCCCGAGGTCATGCGAAAGCCGACGCCGAGCTCGGCCGCCACGATCTGCGCCAGGGTCGTCTTGCCGAGGCCCGGCGGGCCGGCGAATAGCACGTGATCCATGGCCTCGCCGCGCGCCCGGGCAGCCTCGACGAAGACGGCGAGATTGCTCTTGAGCTGGGCCTGGCCGATAAACTCGGCGAGCCGCTTCGGCCGGAGCGAGGCGTCGGCATCCGCCGCCTGCGGCGCGCCGCCGACCAGCCGGCCCTCGTCCCCCTCCGCCCCGCTCATCGGGCGAGGCCCTTGAGGCTGGCGGCGAGCAGCTGCTCGAGCGTCGCCTCGACACCGAGCTCGTTCTGCACCCGGGCCACCACCGCGAAGGCCTCGCTTCGGCCGTAGCCGAGGTTCTGGAGCGCCGCCAGCGCATCCTCGACCACGCCGCCGGCCGGTGCTGCCGTGGATGTCGGCGGCGCGGCACCGCCGATGGCGAGCGCTGTCGGCAGCTTCGCCACCCGGTCCTTGAGCTCGGCGACGATGCGGCCGGCGAGCTTCGGCCCGACGCCGGCGGCCCGGGTCAGCGCCCGGGCGTCCTGGGCGGCGATCGCCCGGCCGATCTCCTCGGGCTCCAGCACCGTGAGCAGGGCCAGCGCCAGCCTGGCGCCTACGCCCTGGATGCCCTGCAGGATGCGGAACCACTGCTCCTCGACCGGCGTCAGGAAGCCGTAGAGCGTGATGCTGTCCTCGCGCACCTGGGTGATGATCCGCAGCTCCGCCCGCTGGCCGGTCGGTGGCAGGCGATGCAGCGTCTTGCCGGCGCACTGCACGAGATAGCCGACCCCGCCGGCCTCGCCGCCCGTGTCG
>CAZGUW010000402.1:0-3958 GCA_964528705.1 uncultured Geminicoccaceae bacterium | reverse complement strand
GCCGTGGCTCTCGATCTCGCCCGCCTGGACGAAGCCGGCTTCGGCATCGAGGATGGCGATCACGCCGCCGCCGTTCGCCCAGTCGTTCGCCGTGGCGAAGAGCCAGCGTCCGTCCGGCGAGAAGCTGCCATGGCCGTAGAAATGGCGGCCGGGTGCGGCGTCGATGCGGCGGAGGGCGACACCCGCCGCGTGGTCGAAGACGACGGCGAAGCGGCCCGGCCGGCGGGCGAAGGCGACGCCGATCGGCCGGGTCGGGTGCAGGGCGAGCGAATGGCCGCGATCGGGCAAGGGCAGGGCGAAGCGCTCGCCGCCGCTGCCGTCGAAGCCCGCCACCTCGAAGCGCTCGCCGAGCTGGCGGCAGCCGACATAGAGCTCGCCGGCGGCACCGCGGGTAGCACCGGCGGCCAGCGCCCGGCCGGCAACGAGGCTTAGCGCCAGCCCGCCCAGGAAGTCGCGGCGACCGAGGTCGACGTTCATGCGGGTCTCAGTCTCCGTCGCTGGCGTTGAAGCCGGCCGTGAGGCCGACGGTGGCTGCCAGTGTGTGCTCGGCGAGCCGGTGGGCACGGTGCAGGAGGTCGGCCACCTCGAGCAGCCCGGCATGAAGGGCCGGGTCCTCGGCCGCGGCCGCGAGCGGCACGGGCAGGGCGGCGAGCCGCTGGCGGGCCTCGGCGATCATGCCGGCGAGAGTGCGGCCGAGCAGCGGGTCGCCGGCCTCGGTGGCGAGGGTGGCGAAGCCGTCCCTGTCGGTGACGAGGGCCTCGAGTGTTTCGAGATTGGCGATGATGTCGGCGGTCGAGAGGCCGCTCCGCCAGCTTTCGGCGGCGCGCGGCCGGGCTTTCGCGGGGCTGTCGCGGAGGACCGGCTCGAGCTTCGCCTCGACGATGCGCTGGAGGCCGTGGGTCAGGGCACCCAGATAGTCGCGCGCCGCCTCGGCCGCGTCGTAGTAGAGGTCGTTGCCCTGGGCAGCGTTGCGCATCGCGGCAGCCTGGCCCTCGGTTGCGGTCCATGCCGCCGCGAGTGTCGCGGCCCGCCCGGCTTGGACCCCGGCGATCGCCGTCGCATAGCCGCAGCGGAAGGGGTCGGCGGCCCCGCCGTCTTCGAAGAGCAGGCGCTCGAGCGCCTGGAGATCGGCGAGGGCGACACTCTTCTGGGCGAGGCTTCGGGGATCCAGCACCTCCGGATCGCCGTCCTTCAGCACGCGGGCGAGCTGGCGCGAGCCGGTGCCGCGACGGTCCGGCCAGTACTGGAAGCGGGCGGGGCCGGCGTCGCTCTGCAGCGGCCCGAAATCGAGCGGCTGGACCCGCTGCCACGCGGTCATGACCTCGGCGAAGCCGGCCTCGACGGGGGCCGGATCTACGGTTTCGGGAGTGGCGCAAGAGGCCGTCATGGCCTCGGCGAAGCCCGCCGTTGCCGCCGCGAAGCCCGCCACGGCCGGCAGCGCCACATGGTCGGTGAGGCCCGTGGCGAGGCGCTGGTAGGCTGCCTCGTCGACGGCGGCGCTCGCCGTGCCGGCGAGGAGGAGAAGCGCCAGGGCGGCAGCGGGCGCTCTCACAGCGACTCCAGGAAGGCGAGCAGGTCGGCCCGGTCCTCGGGCGACATCAGGCGGAAGGCCTCGCGCGACGGCTCGGCCTCGCCGCCATGCCAGAGGATTGCCTCGGCGAGGTTCCGCGCCCGGCCGTCATGCAGGAAGAAGGTGTGGCCGTTGACGGTCTCGGTGAGGCCGATGCCCCAGAGCGGCTGGGTCCGCCACTCGCGGCCGGTGGCCAGGCCCTCCGGCCGGTCGTCGGCCAGGCCCTCGCCCATGTCGTGCAGGAGGAGGTCCGAGTACGGCCAGATGAGCTGGCCGGCCAGCGCCTCGACCGGCCAGTCGCGGCGGGTGGCGTGCTTCGGCGTGTGGCAGGCGATGCAGCCGCTCTCGTAGAAGAGTTGCTTGCCGCGCAGGACCTCGGGTGCGTCGATATCGCGCCGGGCGGGCACCGCCAGGTTGCGGCTGTAGAAGACGAGCTTGTCCATGACGGCGGCGTCGGCCTCGGGCGTGCCGTCCGGGCCGTCGCCGGTCGGTGCCGCGCGGCAGGCTGCCTGGCGCTCGGTGCAGTCGCCGACGGGAAGCGGCTCGAGCGCGCTGGAGATGCCGATATCGCCCGCGAAGGCGGCAGCCGACTGGTCGGCGATCGTGGCCTTGCCCGCCTTCCAGCCGAAGCGGCCGGGCATGACCTGGCCCGTCTCGGCGCTCCAGACCAGGTTCGCCCGGCCCGAGATGCCGTCGCCATCGGCATCGTCGGGATCGGCGGCGGCGAGGAGGTCCGCCTCGTCGATGGCCTCGAGCAGGCCGAGGCCGATCATCGGCTGGGCCACGCGCGGGCTCAGCATGGTCTCGGGGTGCAGCGGTCCGTAGCCGAGGTCGCCGACGGCGTAGCTCGGCCGGCGGAGATGGACGATCTCGCCGCCTTCGAGCTCGACCGGCTCCTCGGTGTACTCGATCAGCAACCGGCCCTCGGCCGTGTGGCCGGGGATGGCGAAGTCCTGGAGCTGGGTGCCGTAGGTGGGCTCGGGCACGACGTCGCGCAGATGCGCGGCGAGCGCTGCCTCCTCCTCCGCGGTCCCGGGCGGGACCGAGAGGCGGAGGAACATCGAGACGGCGCTGTCGTCCGGCCCGGCCGGCGGGTGGCCGCGGCCGTCCTTGAGATGGCAGCGCTGGCAGGCCCGGGCGTTGTAGAGGGGCCCGAGGCCATCAGCCGAGGTGGTCGAGCTCGGGGCGGTGACCCAGAGCCGCTTGAAGAAGCCGTTGCCGACGAAGAAATCGCCGCGCTCGGTGAAGGCGAGGCTGGCGGAGGGCTGCGAGAAGGCCTCGCGGTCGAGCCGCTTGCGGTTGGTGGCGCTGCCGCCCGGCAGCTCCTCGAACCGCTCGGGGGCGTCGAAGCCGGTCGTTGGGGCGAGGATCGCCGCGCGCTCGGCCGCGGTCATGGCGAGCACCGTCAGCGGCACCGCCAGGAGACCGAGGCCGAGCGCCAGGGCAACCCTCAGGCTGACCGGCCGCCGGCTCACTGGAAGACGGCGTCCGGGTCGTCGAGGCTGTCCGAGCCCTCGAACTCGAGGCCGTCGAGGTTCAGCGCCGCCACTGCCCGCTCGATCGAACGGGTCTGGTCGACCAGCGCGTCGATGGCGGCCTGCACCAGCGCATTGCCCTCGTCATTGCCCTCGCCGATCATCTGGTCGTAGGCCTCGGCACCGGAATCGGCCTTTGCCTTGATCGCCTGGAGGGCGGCCACCGAGGCGTCGAGCTTGTCGCGCAACTCCTTGTCGAGCTCGGGATCGGCGGCGGCGACCAGCTCGGCCAGCGCCGGACCCTCGACCACGCTGCCGTCGACGCGCTCGTAGCGCCCCAGATAGACATTCTGAATGCCGACGCCGTCGTAATAGTGCGAGTTGTGGGTGTTGTCCGAGAAGCAGTCGTGCTCCTCCTCGGGGTCGTGCAGCATCAGGCCGAGCTGCATCCGCTCGCCCGCGAGCTCGCCATAGGAGAGGCTGCCCATGCCGGTGAGCATGGTGGCGATACCGGCCTCGGGCGCTTCGCTCGTGAGCGCGGTCCGCGCGGCGCCGTCCTGGCTCCAGGCCGCCACCATGTCCCTGAGGTCGGCGAGCAGCAGGGTGCTGGCCGCCTGCAGGTACTCGCCCCGGCGCTCGCAGTTCCCGCCGGTGCAGGCGTCGCCGGTGGCGTAGTCGGTCCAGGGGCGCTCGCCGGCGCCCGCGCCCGTGCCGTTCAGGTCCTGCCCCCAGAGCAGGAACTCGATGGCGTGGTAGCCGGTGCTCACATTGGCCTCGACCTCGTCGACCTCGTGCAGCGACTGGATCAGGGCACCGTCGATCGCCGTGGCATCGATGGTCTCGCCGCCGACCGTGATCTCCGGGTTGGCGATGATGTTGACGGTGTAGAAGGCGTTGAGATCGCTCTCCTCGC
>CAZGUW010000401.1:0-3961 GCA_964528705.1 uncultured Geminicoccaceae bacterium | reverse complement strand
GGCATGCCGCGGGTGAGGGGGCTGGGCCCGGTCGCCCCCGTGGCGGCGACGGCCGTGCTCGATGCGCTGGATGGTCTCCTGGTCGTCGGGCCGGCACAGACGACCGAGCGCCACTACCGCGCGCGGCTCGAGGCCGACCGCGCGGAGGCAAGGGCCGCGGCAAAGGTGGCGGCAGCCCCGGCGCGCACCGCATCCGGCCGGGCGATCGCGGTCATGGTCAATGTCGACGACCCGGATGCGGTGCCGGACGACCTGCTGCGGGCCGGCGACGGCGTCGGCCTCCTGCGCACCGAGTTTCTCTTCATCGGCCAAGCGGAGCGGCCGGACGAGGAGACCCAGTACCGCGCTTACGCGCGCCTGCTGCAGCGCCTGGGCGGCCGCCCCCTGATCCTGCGCACGCTCGACATCGGCGGCGACAAGCCGCTGCCGGGCCTCGCTTTGCCGGACGAGACCAACCCCTTCCTCGGGCTCAGGGGCCTCCGGCTCTGCCTCGACCAGCCGGAACTCTTCCGCCCACAGGTCCGGGCAGCGCTTCGGGCGGCGGCGGCCGGGCCGCTCTCGATCATGCTGCCCATGGTCAGCCGTGCCGCCGAGGTCGAAGAGGCGCGGGCCTTCATCGAGGCCGAGGCTCGGGCCCTCGACGTCGCCATGCCGCCGGTCGGCATCATGGTGGAGACGCCGGCGGCGGCGCTGGCCCTCGACACCATGCAGGTCGACTTCGCCTCGATCGGCTCGAACGACCTGACGCAGTACGTCATGGCCGCCTCGCGCGACGCGACGGGGCGTGTCGCCGAGCTCATCGACCCGCTCGACCCGGCCGTGCTCCGCCTTATCCGGATCACGGTGGAGACGGCCGCGGCCAAGGGCCTGCCGCTCTCGCTCTGCGGCGACATGGCGAGCGACCGGGCAGGCGTCGAGGCCTTGCTTGCCGCCGGCATCGAGCGGCTCTCGGTGGCGCCGGCCGCCCTCGCCCGGGTCAAGCTCTGGATCGCCGCCCGCGCCTGACCTGTAGGTGATCGTCGCTCATGGCCGGCCGGTCTTGTGCTGCATCCACACCAGCGAAGCGGTGACGCGCTCGGCCAGGAGCGGTGCGAGCGAGCGGGCATAGCTCGCCGTCAAATGGTCGCTGTCCCGGTAGATCAGCTTGCCGTCCCTGACGACCCCGCAATGCTCGGCGTCGCAGACGGTGTCGGTCATGTCGACCCATGCCACCTGCGCGGGCAGCTGCCCGGCCTGGATGGCGACGTGCGCGTCGTCCAGCACCTTGTCGCGCGCAATGCCGCAATCGTCGGGGTGGCCGTTCCAGACCGAGTAGACGCAGGCCGGAACGTCCGCCGTGAGCCAGGGCGTGTCGCGGATGGCGACGACGGGGATGCCGGCGTCGTTCAGGACGGCGAAGTTGACGAGGTAGGCGCTGGGCACATGCTCGCCCAGCTCGTGCGTGTGGGGCCGGGCGATCTTGCGGGTGGCGATGGTGAAGACGATGTCGGGCCGGGCTTCGAGGATCTCCGCCATCACGTCCGCGTTCCAGGCCATGCAAGACTCGTTCAGGCCCTCTGCCTCGAAGAACGCGGTGTCCCAGGGATTGGCGAAGGGGCAACGGACCTTGGTCATCAGCACGATCCGCCACCGCTCGGCCTCGGCGATCACCCGAAGCGCCGGCAGCCACTGCAGCGAATGGGAGCCGCCGACGAGAAAGACGGTCCGCGTCGGGTCGGTACTGCCGAAGACGCAGCGCTCCACCGTCGCTACCGTTTCCCCGAGGAGGCAGCCGATCCTCTGGGCTTCCGGCTTGTCGTCGCGGGCGGTGAGCGGGCCGGGCTCGAGGGGGTGGTGGCCGAGCCTGGCGACGACCTCCTCGGCCCCGGCCCGGCTCCACGAGAGCGTGCGCTCCAGCACCGTCGCGAGGCCCGCGACGGCGACGAGGCCGGCGACCGACGCCACCGGCAGGAGCCAGGGCCGGCCGAGCCGCGTCGAGGCGGCGCTCGCCCGGCCCGCGAAGCCGGCGGAGAGCCAGGCGAGGAGGATCGAGACGACGACGAGGGCGGCGCCCATCAGCACGGTCGGCATGACACCCTGCCGGGCATCCAAAAGGACGACATAGAGCGGCCAGTGCCAGAGATAGATGCCGAAAGCCAGGGCACCGAGGCCGGCGAGCGGCGGCCATGCCAGCACCCTCCCGGCATTGCCGGGCTGGTCCGGGTTGCCGGCGAGGAGGATGAGGGCGGCGGCGGTGACCGGCCAGAGCGAGGCGAAGCCGGGGAACGGCGCGGTCGCGCCGATCAGCAACCCGCAGCTCAGCACCAGCGCCAGGCCGAGCCAGGAGAGCACGATGGCGAGGCGGCCGGTGATCCGCGCCGCGAGGGCCGGCGAGAGGCCGAGGAGGGCCCCTGCGCCGAACTGCCAGAAGCGCGTGGTGAGATCGAAATAGGCGGCCGTCGGATGCGTAGCCGTCCAGACGACCGACCAGCCGAACGAGAGCACGACGAGGCCGGCGAGCAGCGCCGTCATGACCGGGATCACCGGGCGGCGGAGCCAGATAGCCACCCGTTCCGCGAGCTTGCCCAGGACCGGCCAGACGAAATAGACCTGCCCGATGAGAGCGACCGCCCAGAAATGCTGCACCATGCTGAGCGACGCGGTGCGCGCGAGATAGTCCTGGCTGGTCCAGATGAGCCAGTAGTTCTGGAGATAGAGGGCGCTGAAGACGACGCTCCGGAGCAGGTCGCTCCAGAGCACAGGGCTCGTGAGCAGGAGTCCCAGGACCAGGACACCCATCAGGATCACGAGGACTTCCGGCACGGTGCGGCGGAGGAACATTGCCCATTGCGCCGGCGGATCGACCTGCATGCCGGCGGCCGCCCGCTGCAGGAAGCTGGTGGCGAGGAAGTAGCCGGAGATGACGAAGAAGACGTCGACGCCGCCCGAGACGCCCCGCTCCCAGATGTGGAACGCCGCGACCAGGAGGGCGCCGAGCGCTCTCAGACCCTGGATGTCCTGGCGCCGCGGCCGGGGCGCTGCCGGTTCTGGTCGCAAGTCGGTTTCCCCGGGTGGTTGCTCTGGGCTCATTGACGCAAAAAGCCCGCCACGTTTGGTTTGTGGCGGGCTTGTTTGGTTGCGGGGGCAGGATTTGAACCTGCGACCTTCAGGTTATGAGCCTGACGAGCTACCGGGCTGCTCCACCCCGCGTTATGGGTGGCCACTTCGGTCTATCGCGCGTTGCGCTGCTTGAGCCCGAAGGGGCGGGTGGGTGTTTGCCGGTTCCGCTCTGGAGCCGCCCGGGTGGGCGGCGGAGCGGGATCGGCTCCATCATGAAGAGGCAAGGGGTATTCCCCGATTGGAAGGCCTGGCGACGACCGACTCTCCCACGAGTGGGCTCGCAGTACCATAGGCGCACAGGGGTTTCACGTCCGAGTTCGGAATGGGATCGGGTGGTTCACCCTGGCTGTGATCACCAGGCCGTCCGATCGGGGGGCCGGGCGGCGTTGTTCTCCTTTTGGGAGGTTGGGCCGTCCGGTCGGCTCGGTCGGCCTTGTCCTGATTGGGACTGGGACCGTCCAAGCGGTTTTGTCTGGTCGAAGGCGATTGTCGCATGCGTCCCCTGGTTGGTGGGGACGTCCGGCATGGTTTGGGCTCGCTCCTGGAGGGGGGCGAGTTCGATCGAGCGATTAGGATCGGTAAGCTCCACGCATTGCTGCGCTTCCACAGCCGACCTATCGACGTGGTGGTCTTCCACGGCTCTCGAGCGAGACCTGGTTTTGAGGGGGGTTTCCCGCTTAGATGCTTTCAGCGGTTATCCTGTCCGGATTTAGCTACCCAGCTGTGCCGTTGGCACGACAACTGGTCCACCAGAGATCCGTCCACCCCGGTCCTCTCGTACTAGGGGCAGATCCTCGCAAGTCTCGAACACCCACGGCAGATAGGGACCGAACTGTCTCACGACGTTCTAAACCCAGCTCAC
>CAZGUW010000400.1:0-3964 GCA_964528705.1 uncultured Geminicoccaceae bacterium | reverse complement strand
GGCCTTGACGAAGGCCATGGCGGCGACGAAGGCGTTGGCCCCGACCATCGCCCCGTCCATGACGGTCGCATTCATGCCGACGAGCGCGTTCCGGCCGATCCGGCAGCCGTGCAGCACGGCCCCGTGGCCGATATGGCCGTCCTGTTCGATGACGCAGTCCCTGCCGGGAAAGCCGTGCATGACACAAGAGTCCTGCACGTTGGCGCCGGCCTCGATGATCAGCCGGCCGAGATCGCCGCGCAAGGAGGCCAGGGGGGCCACGTACACACCGGCACCGATGATCACATCGCCGATGATCACGGCCTCGGGATGGACATAAGCGCTCGCGTCGATCACCGGACGGATGCCGGCATATTCATAGATGCGCGCCACGCTTCGATCTCCCGCTGCCGGTGGTCGGGCTGCACCGGGCGACCCGCTCGATGCGAGCGCAAAGCACGACAAGGCGCGGGCGGCAACCCGGTTGGACGACGCGTCAGGCGCTCGGCGGCACCCGGTGCTTGGTCGGTGCCGGGCGATCCTCGCCGGCCGGATCGAGCTCCATCAGGATTTCGGTGATGCGCTGGAGCAGCGCTCCGCCATTGCCGGGCATGCCCTCCTCCTGGGCAACGGCCAGCTCGCTCTGGTCATATTCCCATTGTCGAAGGATCGCGACCTTCTGCTCGGTGCTGAGGCTCGCGGCCGACCTGACTGCCTCCGGATCGCCGAAATACGCCGCCGGATCGCTCAGCGCCGTCTCGTAGTCGATCGTCGCGCCCATTGCTCGCTCCTCATCAATACGCTCGCCGCACGAGATCCCTCGAGATGACGTGCCTGACCTGGAGATGGTTCCCCGGGCGTACGCTTCAATGCGCTCGGCCGGCTCAGGCCGGTCGCTTGATAACTGTCAGGCGAAACAGGCCGTCCTGCTCGACCACGTCGGCCAGCTCATGCCCGGTGGCGTCGGTGAACTCGATGAAGTCGTCGGGAGCCGCCGGATCCGTGGCGAGCACGACGATGGTCGCACCACCCGGCAACAGCGCCAGGGCCCGTCGCGCCTCGAGCAGCGGCAGGGGACAGCTGAGCCCGCGTGCATCGACGAGGACAGCAGTGGATCGGGACGGGACGTCGTTCATGCCCGAATGAAACCGACATTCACCGGATCGGGCAAGCATCGGCTGGTCATCGCCGGCTCAGCACGTCTTCGAGCGGCTTCTTGACCCGCGCTGCGGCCGGTGTTTCGGCATTGGCTGCAGGATAGCCCGTGACGACCAGCACGAACGGCTTCTCCCGCTCCGGCCGACCGCAGAGCCGGTTGAGAAAACCCATCGGCGACGGCGTGTGAGTGAGCGTGACGAGCCCCGCCCGATGCAGCGTGGCGAGCAGCAGTCCGGTGGCGATCCCCACGGACTCGCCGGCATAGTAGTGCTTGCGCCGGGTACCGTCGGCGGCGATGCCATGGCGCTCGGCGAAGACGGCGATCAGCCAGGGTGCCGTCTCGAGAAAGGGCTTGCGCCAATCCGTGCCGAGCGGGGCGAGCGCCTCGAGCCACTCCGGACCGGCGCGCTCGGCGTAGAAGGCCCGTTCCTCCGCCTCGGCCGCCGCCCGCAGCTCGTTGCGCAGCTCGCCCCGGCCGATCAGGCAGAAATGCCAGGGCTGCTGGTTGGCACCGGAGGGTGCCGTGGTCGCCGCCCGGATCGCGGCCAGGACCACCGCTTCCGGGACCGGCTCGTCGGCGAAGTCGCGCACCGTGCGGCGACGGGCGAGCTCAGCCGCGAAGCTCTCGGCGCGCGCCACCATCTCCGCTTCCGGGAGACGCCGGTAGTCGTCGAGGGGAATGAGATTCATGGTTCTCGCCTTCCTGCCGGGCAGGTCGGGTCAGACGCCGGCGGCAACACCGTCAGGCGGCCGGCAGGTGACCTTCCTTGATGTAGAGGAGGCTCGCGTCGAGCGCACGCAGCGAGAGCCGCGATCCGGCCGGCTCGCGAAACCAGGTCCAGGCCCGATGCGGCCGGCCCGCCCACTCGACGCTGCCGTCGACGAGAAAGGCCTCCATACCGCCAGGGCCGACCTCGCGATCGATCAACGTGCCCGCAGCCAGACGCTCGAGCCGGACGACCTCACTCCGGTGGCTGTGCAAAGGAAAGATGTGCAGCCCTGGCGCCGTGGCGCGCCAGGCATCCGGCTGCGTGGTGTCGAGACAGACCGGTGTCAGGTCGTCGGTCGCAAACTGCCGGAGCTTGACGAGGATGACACACCCCTCCTCGACGATCGGGCTGTGGCTGGTGCCGGGCGGGTTGCGCACGTAGGTCAGCCTGGGATAGCGGCCGTGCTCGTCGCCGAATGTGCCGTCCAGCACCAGAAACTCCTCACCGCCGTCATGGGTATGGGCGCTGAAGCGACTCCGCGGCGCGTAGCGCACAACGCTCGTCGCCCGTGCCACCTCGCCGCCGATGCGGTCGAGCATCTTGCGCTCGACGCCGGGCATTGGCGAGGCGATCCAGGCGACGTCTGCAAGGTCGACGGTCTCCGCGACCGTGAAGTCCGCTCTCAGCTGCATGGTCCCGGCTCCTCCATCCGCTCCAGGATCACCGGGATATGGGGACGATGCACGCGGTCGGCCAAGGATGTCGGCGGCCGGCCGGAGCCGTTCAGCCGGGAACTGCTATCCTGTCGCGCTCGATATGCCGGACGCCGAAGGCGCTGCCGAGCAGGCGACGCAGCGGCTGCGAGTTCTCGATCGCCGGACGTGCGTCGGTCACGTCATGCGGGTCGCCTGCGGCGGACGTGGCTTCGGTGACCGTAACGGCGTGCAGTTGCGGTGCGATCTGCACGCCGATCCAGAGGCCGGCTTCGGCGTCGATCTCGGGCCGAAGCCAGGGTCGCAGGTCACGATGCAGGGGCAAGGACCCCCAGGCATAGAGATCGCCCTCGACGTGGTAGGCCCTGACGCCATCGATCGGATCGGCGATGCGCAGGAGATCGCGCCACTCGCGCGATGACGGATTGCGAAAGACCTCGACAAGGCCGACACCGCGGGCCTTGATCGTCGTGAAATGGGGCATCGGGCTTCTGCCTTTGCAGCCGGTTGCCAGGGTGTGCCCGCGCTTCGGGCACCACGCCGCCAGAAGCTAGTGGAGCAAGGTTAACGGCCGCTTAAGGACATGCGGTCAGTCGGTGGAGCAGGCATGGAGTTTGCGGAGTATCGCCGCCACGACGCCACGGCGCTTGCGGCCCTTGTCAGAGCAGGTGAGATCACGGCACTCGAGCTCCTCGAGACCGCCCTCGCCCGGGTCGCCTCCGTGCAGTCTGCCCTGCAACCACTGAGCCTCGTGGAAGAAGGCTTCGCCAGGGCGGAGATCGCTCGCGGCCTGCCCACCGGCCCCTTCACCGGCGTACCCTTCCTGCTCAAGGATCTCTTCGCCTTCCTGCCTGGCACGCAGCTGACCAATGGCAGCCGGCTCTTCGGCCGGCTCGACAGTTCCTTCGAGTCGACCCTGGTGGCCCGGCTGCGCGCCGCCGGGCTCGTCGTCTTCGGCAAGACCGCCGCACCCGAGCTCGGCGTCAATGTGACGACCGAACCGGTGCTGCACGGGCCCACCCGCAATCCATGGGACCCGACGCGAAGCGCCGGCGGCAGCTCGGGCGGGGCAGCGGTGGCGGTGGCGGCGGGAATCGTGCCGATGGCACATGGCGGCGATGGTGGCGGCTCCATCCGGATCCCGGCGGCCGCCTGCGGTCTCGTCGGCCTGAAGCCCAGCCGGGCCCGAAACCCGGTCGGACCCGTGGCCGGCGAGGCCTGGAACGGGCTTGTGGCGGGCCATGTCCTGAGCCGCAGCGTGCGCGACACGGCCCTGGCCCTGGATGCGACGGCGGGGCCGGAACCGGGCGATCCCTATGCGTGCCCGCCGATCGTCGGCAGCTTCCTGGCCGCCGCCGGGCGGGACCCACAGCCGTTGCGCATCGGTGTCGCAACCTCGCTACC
>CAZGUW010000399.1:0-3966 GCA_964528705.1 uncultured Geminicoccaceae bacterium | reverse complement strand
CCCGCTCATCCTCCTGATGGTCATGTGGATCCACCTGCAGCGGGTGACCCGGCCCGAGATCAACCCGCCGCGCGGCCTCGCCGTCGCCATGCTGGCCGCCTTCGTGGCCCTGGCACTGGTCATGCCGGCGACCAGCCAGGCCCCGGCTGATCTCGGCCGCGTGCTCGGCCGGATCGGCCTCGACTGGTATTATCTCGGCACCTACCCGCTCGCCGACCTGATCGGTGCGCGCGGGCTGCTCGGCCTGCTCGGCGTCATCACCATCATCCTCGTGGCCCTGCCACTCATGCCGCCCATGCGGCGGCCGCCCGCGGCCACGGTCAATCTCGAATTCTGCAACGGCTGCGAGCGCTGCGTCCACGACTGCCCCTACGAGGCCGTCAAGCTGGTGCCGCGCACCGACGGATTGCCCTTCGAGCACGAGGCCAGGGTCGATCCCGCCCTCTGCGTCAGCTGCGGCATCTGCACCGGCGCCTGCCCGACCGCCACCCCCTTCCGCCAGCGCGGCCGGATGATCGCCGGCATCGAGCTGCCGCATCTGGCGCTGAAGGACCTGCGGGCACTTGCCGACAAGGCGGCGGAGGGTCTCGCCGGCGACCGGCGCCTCATCGCCATCGGCTGCGACCACGGCGTCGGTTTCGAGGGACTTGGCGATCAGGGTGTCGGTGTCGTTCGCCTGCCCTGCACCGGCATGCTGCCGCCCTCCTTCATCGACTACATCCTCGCCCGCAACCTCGCCGACGGCGTCGTGCTCACCGGCTGCGCGGAGGAGGCGTGCCAGAACCGCAACGGCATCGCCTGGACGGAGGCAAGGATCGAGGGCAGGCGCGACCCGCATCTTCGCCAGCGCGTGCCGCGCGAGCGCATCCTGCGCATCTGGCCGGGCCGGACGGGTGCTAAGGCTCTCGCCCGGGCGATCGAGGCGTTCCGTGCGGATCTGCCGGACCAGCCGAGTGCCAAGGCCGTCAAGCGTCAGGCGGCATCGGCCGAGCCTGCGGTGGCCGACCATGAGTAGACCGCTGAAATGGCTGGCCCAGGGCTCCTTCCTGGCGCTGATCATGCTGCTGATCGGCTTCTTCGCCAACCGGCCGGCCTACACCAACTTCCCCGAGGACGAGGCGATGATCCGCCTCAGCTTCAGCCATGGCGGCGGCCGGCCGGACTGTCGCCGGCGCACGCCGGAGGAGCTGGCCGCCCTGCCACCCAACATGCGCGCACCGATGGACTGCCCGCGCGGCCGCCTGCCGGTGCTGGTCGAGCTCGACCTCGACGGCAGCCCGCTCTTCCACGCCCTCCTGCCGCCCGGCGGGCTGCACGGCGACGGCCCGTCCCGCGTGCACCGGGGCTTCGCCGTGCCGCCGGGGACGCACACCATCACCGCCCGGCTGCGCGACAGCGACCGGGCCGAAGGCTTCGACTACGAGCACGAGGTCACGCTCGACCTCGTTCCCCGGCAGAACCTGGTCATCGACTTCAAGACCGATGCCGGCGGCTTCGTGGTTCACTGAAGGGGGAGCGACGGCGATGCGCCAGCATACCGGATCACACGGCCACCTGATCGGCGCCGGGCGCGGCCTGCTCCTGCCGCTCATCGCCATCGCCTTCATGGGTGTGACGGGCTGGCTCGCCGCGTCGAGCGTGCCCTGGTCCACCATCATGGCCGAGGAGCCGGCCGTGCCGGTGATCGAGAAGGAGAGCCTCCTCGCCCTCGTCGACCACCGGGGCGAGCAGCTCACGGCCGGAGCGCTCGAGAAGCCGGCCCTGCTCGTCTTCTTCGGCTACACGCACTGCCCCGACGTCTGCCCGCTCGAGCTCGCCACCATGGCGGCCGCACTCGACCGGCTCGGCCCGGCCGCGGACGAGGTCGCCGCCTTCTTCGTCAGCGTCGACCCGGACCGCGACACAACCGAGCAGCTCGCCGCCTATGTGGCGCTCTTCCATCCGGGGATCACCGGGCTTACCGGCACCCAGGAGGCCGTCGCCGCCGCCGCTGGCGCGTTTCGCGCCTACTATGCTAGGGTCGACGAGGCGGATGGCGGGTACACGATCGACCATTTCGCCCGCACGCTGGTCCTCGACCGGGAGGGGCAGCTCCGGGCGGCCATTCCCTTCGACAGCCCGCCCGAAGCCCTGGAGAGCGCCGTCCGGCCCCTCCTCGCCGACCTGCCTGCGAGCTGACGCGCAAGGAGGAAACCATGCCGCTCCTGCCCTGGTCCGAGAAGTTCGAGCTCGGCATTCCTTCGGTCGACCATGAGCACAAGGAGATGGTCGACCTGATCAACGACCTCCACGAGAAGCTCGGCCAGGCTCCGGCGAAGGACGAGGTCATGGGCTTCCTCGAGGAGATCAACGCCAGGATCCACGCCCATTTCGCGCTCGAGGAGAAGGTCATGCGCGGCATGCGCTACGCCGAGCTCGACGCCCACAAGCACGACCACGAAGAGCTGCTCGACGGCATTCACGACATCATGGACCGGACCGAGGCCGGCGATTTCGTCGATCTCGAAGCGGAGCTCGGCCCGCAGCTCAAGGCCTGGTTCGGCAATCACTTCGCCACGAAGGACGCCCGCCTGCATCACTTCATGGAGGAGCAGGGCATCGACGAGGAGAGCTTCGCCCGCGAGCATCCGGATCCTTGATCGAGATCAAGGCCGGGGCACGGGCGGCCGTGGCAGGTTCCTTCGCGTGGCCGAGTAGATCAGGGAGCCGGCAACCATGAACGAACGCATGGCCACGCGCGCAGAGAGTGCAGCGCCGGCCGCCGCGACAGAGCATCCGTTCGCTGCCGTGGTTCGCACCGTCGCCAAGGGCGAGAAGCTCGGTCGCAGCCTCAGCCTGGAGGAGGCCCATGAGGCGATGCGGCTCGTCCTCGAGGGCAGGGTCGAGCCGGTGCAGCTTGGCGCCTTCCTCGCCGTCCTGCGCTATCGCAAGGAGACCGGGGCGGAGCTCGCCGGCTTTGCCCTCGCCGCCCGCGACCGCCTGACCTGCGGCACCCTCCCGGCCACGGCGCTCGACTGGCCGTCCTATGCCGACCGGCACCGGCAGCTGCCCTATTTCGTGCTGGCGGCGCTGCTGGTCGCCGGCACCGGTGTGCGCGTCCTGATGCACGGCGTGGCCGGCGAGGGACCGGCCGGGACGCGCACCGTGCTGAGTGCGCTGGGCGTGCCGCTCGCCAGGGACGCAGGCGAGGCCGAGCGGCACATGGCGGCAAGCGCCTTCGCCTATCTGCCGCTCGAAGCCATCTGCCCGGACCTCGAGCGGCTCTTCGCGCTGCGCCCGCTCCTCGGCCTGCGCTCGCCGGCCAACACCTATGCGCGCGAGCTCAACCCGGCGGCGGCACCCTGCCAGATCCAGGGCGTCTTTCACCCCAACTACGCCGACCTGCATGCCCAGGCCGCGAGCCGCCTGGGCCAGCCGCGCGCCGCCATCTTCAAGGGCGGTGGCGGCGAGGGCCAGATCAACCCGCTGAAGCCGGTGGCCCTCACGCTCGTCGAGGACGGTCAGGTACGGCGCGAAACCTGGCCTGCCCTGCTCGAGGCGGACGATGCCGCTTGGCGCGACGAGCCGCTCGAGGCCGCGCGCGTCGTCGAGCTCTGGCGCGGGCAGCGCATGGCGCCCGGCCCAGAGGCCGCGATCATCGGCACGGCCGCCGTGGCGCTCCATCTCACCGGCAAATCGCCGACGCCCGAGAGTGCCCTGGCCGCCGCGCGCGAGCTCTGGGAAACCCGCGACCGCGCCCGCTACTGAGAGTTGGCCACCTCGACGATCAGCGGCAGGAGCGCCGGATCGGGGCCGATCGGGCCGAAATAGACACCGGCACGGCCGGTTTCGGCCATCAGCCGCGCCACGTCGCTCGCACCGTGCTGGCCGGCATCGGTAAGGAAGCCGACGCCGGCAATGAAGGGTGCGGCGAACGCCGCCACGGCCTCCGCCACCGACGGCGCCTCGTCGAGGAAGGCATCGTCG
>CAZGUW010000398.1:0-3994 GCA_964528705.1 uncultured Geminicoccaceae bacterium | reverse complement strand
GTGAACCCCGACAGCCCGACCCGCTACGGCACCGTGCTGCAGATGAAGAACCTGCTCTTCAACATGATGGTCTGGCATTCCATCCCGCGGAGCCATGGCGGCAACTGGATGGACGACAAGGGCAACGTCACGGTCGACAGCGAGGCCTATCGCCGTGGCCTCGAGCTCTACAAGATGCTTGCCGATGCCGGGGCGACGCCGCGCGACAGCCTGAGCTACGAGTATGCGGAGGCGAACGCCGCCTTCGCCTCGGGCCAGGTGGCGACCATGCTGCAGTGGAACGCCGCCGCGGGCGAGCTGACCAATCCGGAGACCTCGCCGGCCGTGGCCGAGGTGACGGGCACGGTGGCACCGCCGGCCGGGCCGGAGGGGCGCTTCACCCATATCCACGGGCTCGGGCTCGGGCTGAACAAGGCGGCGGAGAACAAGGAAGGTGCGGAGAAGTTCCTGGCCTGGCTCTCGACCGAGGAAGGGGCCCTCACCTATGCCCGGAACCAGGGCTCGCCGGCGCTGACTCCGGAGGTGGTGGAGGCCGTCGCCGAGGAGCGGCCGGACCTCGTCAAGCTCGGCTCCTTCGCCAGCGACAACGGCTTCGTCATGAACGGCGGCACATCGGCCAACGCGCTCGCCATCTACGAGCTGCAGGCGAGCGAGTTCACCGCCTACTGGGCGGGGCAGAAGAGCCTCGACGAGGCGCTGGCCGCGGTCGAGGCCGGCATGACCGACTACCTGCGCTGACCGGTGCACCGGCCAGGCCGGGCAGCGGCAGTGCCGTTGCCCGGCCGGAGGCGGGTCTTGGCGGATAGTGGCGGGGCGGAACGGCTCGGCTGGGCGCTGCTCGCTTCGCCGCTCGTGCTCTTCCTCGTGGTCTTCCTCGGCTTTCCCACGGTCGTCGACCTCGTCTACAGCTTCTCGGCCGTGGGCTTCGAGAACCTGCGCTCGCCGGAGCTGCGGGGTCTCGACAACTACGTGGCGGTTTTGGGCGAGCCCTCGTTCTGGCGGGCGGGCTGGTTCTCGCTGCGCTTCGCGCTCTTGACCGCCATCGTCGAATGCGGGCTCGGCCTGGCACTGGCGGTCTTCCTCGCCCCGCTCCTTGCCGGCCACAACCGGCTCCTCGCCATCCTGCTCCTGCCCATCATGGTGGCCCCGGCCCTGGTCGGGCTCATGTACCGGCTCGTGCTGCACGAGTTCGCAGGCCCCGTGCCGCATTATCTGTGGCAGTGGTTCGGCACGAGCCCGGCCTTCCTCTCGGGCGGCAACGCCTTCTGGACGCTCGTCACGGTCGAGACCCTGCAGTGGACGCCCTTCGCGCTCCTCCTCTTCACCGTCGCCTACCGGGCGATCCCGGACGAGGTCAGGGAGGCAGCAGCCCTCGACGGCGCCTCGGGGGCGCGGCTCCTCTGGTCGGTGGAGCTGCCGCTGATGCTGCCGACCATCGTGATCGTGCTGGTCATCCGCTTCATCGACGGGGCCAGGGTCTTCGACAACATCTACACGCTCACCGGCAGCGGCCCCGGCGGCAGCACCGCCTCGCTCTCGATCTGGATCTACGAGACCTTCTTCAAGCGGGGTGCCATCGGCGAGGCGGTGGCGGCCTCGGTGCTGCTCTTCATCACGTCCTTTGCGCTACTCGCCTGGCTGAACCAGCTGGCCCGCCGGCGGGAGGCGGCCAGGCGATGATCACGGCACTGCGCTGGCTCGTGCTGGTCGTGGCGGCGCTCGCCACGAACCTGCCCGTGGTCGTGACGCTGGTCACCTCGTTCAAGGGGCCGCGCGAGATCGCGGGCAATCCGGGCCTTTGGATCGAGAGCCCGACGCTCGATAACTACCGGGAGATCTTCCGGGTCAGCGACCGGCTCGACATCTGGGCCTATCTCGCGAACAGCCTCGCGGTCTCGCTGATCGGCACATTGCTCGCCATCGCCCTCGCTTTGCCGGCGGCCTATGCGATCGCCCGAGGCGAGCTCGGACGGCGCACGCTCCTGCCGCTCGTGGTCAATCTTCGGGCAGTGCCGCTCATCATCTTTGCGATTCCGATCTACATGATGTTCCAGTGGGCCGGGCTGCTCGACACGCGGCTCGGGCTCGGGCTGATCCTCACCATCGTCAACCTGCCGATCGCGCTGGTGCTGCTCGTCAACGCCATTGGCGAGCTGCCGCTCGAGCTCGACGAGGCGGCGATGATCGACGGGGCGGGGCGCTTGCGGATCCTGCTTCTCGTGGTGATGCCGCTCGTCCGCCCGGCCCTGGCGACGACCTTCATCTTCGGCTTCATCACCGCCTGGAACGAGTTCCTCTTCGGCCTGATGCTGACCACGCGCGACGCCGTGCCGGTCACGGTCGGCGCTTCCTTCTTCTTCGCCACTGCCGGTGGCGGCATCCAGTGGGGCGTGGCGGCGGCGGTGATGATCACGGCAGCCCTGCCGCCGATGCTGCTCGGCCTCGTCACCTACCGGGCGCTCTCCGGCAGCATCGCCGGGGCGGTGAAGGGCTAGGCCTGGGCGGCAAAATAGCGCGGGCTGGACAGTGCAGGGAAAGCCTAGCACGATAGTTGCAAGCTCGGCACCAGCGAGCGGATCGGCGGTGAGCGCCGGTCGAACAATGAAAGGGAACAGGCATGGGTGAGTTGCGGGATCTGGCGTACTCGATGCTCGAGCGGCGGAACTTCCTCGGCATGGGGGCGGCCGCCGGTGGTGCGGCGGGACTGGCCGCCGGCGTCGCCGGGCTGGTGATGCCCCGGGCAGCACATGCCCAATCGATAGACCCTTCGACCTCCAAGCTGCAGCAGGTCCTGGACCGCGGGCATCTGATCGTCGGCACCGGCAGCACCAACCCGCCCTGGCATTTCGAGGACGAGACCGGCACGCTGGTCGGCATGGACATCGACATGGCCGGGCTGATCGCCAAGGGCCTGTTCGACGACCCGACCAAGGTCGAGTTCGTCCTACAGGGCTCGGACGCGCGCATCCCGAGCCTGGTCACCGACCAGGTCGACGTGATCTGCCAGTGGATGACCATCACGCCGGGTCGGGCGCAGCAGTGCGCGTTCACCGTGCCTTACTACCGTGAGGGCATCAGCCTGCTCGTCATGGCCGACGGGGCGAAGTACACGACCTTCGACGAGATGCTGGCCGCCGGCGCGGACGCGACGGTCGGCGCCATGCAGAACGTCTTCATCGAGGACTGGGTGCATGCCGCCCTGCCCGAGGCGACGGTCGACCAGTTCGACAGCCCCGATTCGACGCTCCAGGCGCTGAATGCGCGGCGCGTCGACGCCTATCTCGCCGACCAGTCGGCGATCCGCTGGCTGATGCAGCAGACCCCCGGCCGCTACGCCAATCTCGACTATGGCTGGATGCCCAATTCCTACGCCTCGGCGGTCCGCCAGGGTGACGAGATCTGGCTGAGCTGGGTCAACTCGGTCTATCGGGAAGCCATGCTGGGCGTCGACTTCCCCACCATGCAGGCGTCCTACAAGAAGTGGTTCGGCATCGATCTCGAGACGCCGCGGGTCGGCTTCCCGCAGGAATTCTCCTGATCCTCCTCGTCGTGCCCGGGCCCGAGCGCAGGCAGCACCCATGATCGCCTACAACTTCAATTGGGCCGTGATCTGGCGCAATTGGGACGCGTTCATGGGCGCCCTCGCGCTCGGGCTGGGCCTCGCGGTCGTGTCGCTCCTGATCGGCACGATCTTCGGGCTCGTTCTCGCCTATGCCCGGCTGTCTTCGAGCCCCTGGATCTCCAGGCCGGCCTGGGCCTATGTCGAGTTCATCCGCAACACGCCGCTGCTGCTGTTGATCTTCTTCGTCTATTTCGGCCTGCCCGAGATCGGCATCTACAACCTGGACAAGATCCAGTCCTTCATCCTGACACTCTCGGGCTATGCCGCAGCCTACATGTGCGAGGTCTTCCGCGCCGGGCTCGCCTCGATGCCGCGCGCCTATGGCGAGGCGGCGAAGGCGATCGGCCTTCGGCCCTGGCAGCGGCAGCGCTA
>CAZGUW010000397.1:0-4008 GCA_964528705.1 uncultured Geminicoccaceae bacterium | reverse complement strand
CCTCGAAGACCTCGCCGCCATCCCGGTCGAGGATCGCGGGGTTGGTCATCAGGTGGCCGACATTGCGCACCAGCATCAGGGCCCGGCCCTTGACGACGACCTCGCCCCCGCCGGGTGCCGTCCAGGTCGGGTCCGGGTTGAGGCTGCGCGTCAGCTGCCTGCCGCCCTTCTCGAACGTGTCGGAAAGATCGCCGTTCATCAGGCCGAGCCAGTTGCGATAGGCGACGACCTTGTCCTCGGCATCGACGCAGGCGACCGAATCCTCGCAGTCCATGATCACCGAGACCGCACTCTCGAGCCGCACGTCCGCCAGTCCGGCCTGGTCGCGGCTGCCGATGGCATGGGTGCGGTCGAAGACCAGCTCCACATGCAGGCCGTGATTGCGCAGCAGCACTGCCGAGGGCGCCATGGGATGGCCGCGATAACCCACGAACTTCTCCGGCTCCACGAGCGGCTGGTCGTCGACCAGGAGTGCTCCGTCCTGCACGTGATAGCGCCGCGCGTCGGCATGGCTGGTGCCGGCCAGCGGGAAGGCCTCATCGAGGAAGACGCGGGCCCAGGCGACGACCCGCGCGCCGCGCCCTCGGTCGAAGCCGCCGGAAGGCGGGGCGCTGCCCAGGGCATCCGTGCCGTAGAGCCCGTCATACAGGCTGCCCCAGCGGGCATTGGCGGCGTTCAGCGCATAGCGCGCGTTGGTGATCGGCACCACGAGCTGCGGTCCGGGGACGAGCGCGATCTCAGGGTCGACGTTCGAGGTGTCGATGCTGAAATCACCGCCCTCCTCACGCAGGTAGCCGATCTCGGAGAGGAACGCCTTGTAGGCTTCGTGGTCGTGCGGCTGGTTGCGCCGCTTGACGTGCCAGGCGTCGATCTCGGCCTGCAGCGCCTCCCGCCGGCGCAGCAGCTCGGCGTTGCGCGGCCCGAAATCATGCACCAGCGCCGAGAGCCCGCTCCAGAAGGCATCCGGCGCGACACCGGTGCCCGGCAGCGCCTCCTCCTCGAGGAACGCGGCAAGCTCCGGCGCGACACGAAGCTCGTCGCGCACCACGAAGTCGTGCCGCGACTGGCCGGGAGTCGGATGGTCCATGTTGTCCTCTCGCGTTCTTCGGGTAGTGGCCGGCATTTCCGTCTGGCGCGACCGCGATGCGGCGAACGAGCGCACGGACAGGCCCAGCGTTCGCTCCTGGCTCAGTACGAGGAGCAGTCCGAGCTCTGGGCAACCGATTGTTCTTGATGGTCGGAGCGCCGAGATTTGAACTCGGGACCCCCAGTCCCCCAGACTGATGCGCTACCAGGCTGCGCTACGCTCCGACGGGCGGGACTATAGCCAAGGGTCGGCTGGCGGGCAAGCTGAGGAGGGTCAGGTGTCCGCTTCGGCGAGCGCCCTGGCGAGGTCGTCACGCAGCTCGACGAGGCTCTGGCGAAGGTGGTGGAGACGCTCCCGGTCCGGTGCCTCCACGACCGGCCCTGCCGGCAGGGTGCCCGCCGGCTCGACCGGAGACGGCGACTGCTCGGCAGCGGCCGGCGCGGACGCGACATCGGCCGCCACCTGGGCCGGCGCCGCGGCGCCCGCCTTCTCGGCCGCGCGGGCAGCGGCCGGCGTCCGGGCGCGCCGCTGGCGAAGCAGCTTCTGCGCACCCTTGATCGTGTAGCCCTCGTCGTAGAGGAGGGTGCGGATCTCGCGCAGCAGCTCGATGTCCTCGGGGCGGTAGTAGCGCCGCCCGCCGCCGCGCTTGAGCGGCCGCACCTGCGGGAACTTGCTCTCCCAGAAACGCAGCACGTGCTGGGCGACGTCGAGCTCCTCGGCGACCTCGCTGATCGTCCGGAACGCGGCCTGCGACTTGCCACGGGTCTGCTGCGCCGGGATCGTCGCCTGGTCGGCCGTCACCACCATCTCAGGCCGCCGGGGACTGCGGGTTGATGCGGTTCTTCAACACCTGGGAGGCGCGGAACACGAGCACGCGGCGCGGCAGGATGGGGACTTCCTCGCCGGTCTTGGGGTTGCGGCCGACCCGTTCGCCTTTCTCGCGCACGGCGAAGGTGCCGAACGACGAGATCTTGACCGTGCCGTTCATCACCAGCGAATGCGCGATCTCCTCGAGGATCGCATCCACCAGGCCGGCGGATTCGCTGCGTGACAGCCCGACCTCCTGATAGACGGCCTCGGCGAGCTGGGCGCGAGTCACCGTTCTGCCCGTCATCGCCCGCGTTCCCCTCGCGTGTGCCTCCGATGGATAAAACGCTAAATGATACAAAGGTTTCCGTCAACCGGGCCGACACCCCTGCACCGGCCGGAAAGACAAGGGCTCACCAGCGGAGCAGCGTCGCCCCCCAGGCGAAGCCGCCGCCCATGGCATTGCAGAGCAGGAGGTCGCCGCGGTCGAGCCGGCCGGACGCGTAGAGGTGGTCGAGGGCCAGGGGGATCGACGCGGCCGAGGTGTTGGCGTGCTCGTCCACCGTGACCACCACCTTTTCCTCGGCGATGCCGAGCTTCTTGCCGACCGCGTCGATGATGCGCTTGTTCGCCTGGTGCGGGATCAGCCAGTCGATGTCGTCGATGCCGAGCCCGGTGGCGTCGAGCACGGCGCGCGCGGCACCGGTGAGCTCGCCCACCGCATGGCGGAAGACCTCGCGGCCGTTCATCCTGAGATGACCGACCGTGCCGGTCGAGGACGGGCCGCCATCGACCTGCAGGTGGGCGTAATGGCGGCCGTCGGCGGCCAGCATGGTGGCGAGGATGCCCTGGTCGAGCGCCGTGCCGGGCTGCTCCTCGGCGGTCAGCACGACGGCACCGGCACCGTCGCCGAAGAGCACCGCCGTGCCGCGATCCGTCCAGTCGAGCAGGCGCGAGAAGGTCTCCGCACCGATCACCAGGGCGGCACTGGCCTGGCCGGCCTTGACGAAATTGTCGGCGGTGGCGAGCGCGTAGGCGAAGCCGGCGCAGACCGCCTGGAGGTCGAAGGCGATGCCGGGGCCGATGCCGAGCTTGCGCTGCACCGCCGTCGCGGTCGCCGGGAAGGTGTGGTCGGGGGTCGAGGTGGCGACGATGATCAGGTCGATCCGGCCGGGATCCAGGTCGGTGCGGGCCAGGGCCTGCAGTGCGGCCGCCATGGCGAGGTCCGAGGTCAGCTCGCCCGGTGCGGCGATGTGCCGGCGGCAGATGCCCGTGCGCTCCCGGATCCACTCGTCGGACGTGTCGAGGGTTTGCGCCAGGTCGTTATTGGTGACGATGCGGTCGGGGAGATAGCCGCCGACGGCACGCAGGATCGATCGCCGCATGGGGTTCTTGCCTATCCGGTGGCCGCTTGCGGCTTGGATGCTTCGCCGTCGGCCTCGTCGGGGATGGCGACCCGGCCCATCTCCTCGATGATCCGCTCGTTGGTGCCGCGGCTGATGAGGTCGAGGGCGGCGCGGATGGCGGCGGCGAAACCGACGGAATCCGTGCCGCCGTGGCTCTTCACGACGACGCCGTTGACGCCGAGGAACATGGCGCCGTTGTAGAGGCGCGGGTCGAAGCGGTCGCGCAGGCCGCGCAGCGCCGGCCGGGCCAGGAGATAGCCGAGCTTGGCCCGAAGGCTGCTCTCGAAGGCCTGGCGCAGGGAATGGGTGAACATCGACGCCGTGCCCTCGGCGATCTTGAGTGCCACATTGCCGGTGAAGCCGTCGGTCACCACCACGTCGACCGTGCCGGCGGTGACCCCGGTACCCTCGACGAAGCCGACATAGTCGATGGGCAGCCCGCTGTCGCGCACGAGGGCAGCGGCGCTGCGGACGACGCCATCGCCCTTGACCTCCTCGGTGCCGATGTTGAGCAGCCCGACGCGCGGCTTGGCGACACCGAGCACCGCCCGGGCATAGACCTCGCCCATGACGGCGAACTGGAAGAGCATCTCCGGGCTGCAGACCGAATTGGCGCCGAGATCGAGGAAGACGACGGGGTTGCGCTTGGTCGGCAGCACGCTGGCGATGGCAGGGCGGTCGATCCCCGGCAGGGTCTTGAGGACGATC
>CAZGUW010000396.1:0-4011 GCA_964528705.1 uncultured Geminicoccaceae bacterium | reverse complement strand
GGCACGAGACAACCAGCCATGGAAACCATGAACAACGCAAACCACGGTTGCTAAGAGCTGCGGCCCGTCCCGCCGCGACTGCACGGCATTCATCGGTTCGCCTCTCGCCAAAAAGGTGAAATTACCGAACGACCCCGGCCGCACGAGTTAAGGGAACCTTAAGGGTTTCGGGCCTAGAGAACGGGCCTGGCCGCCCTGCCCCGGAGACCGCTCTTGTCGCGCCCGAGCCCGCCCCGCCTCGGCTATCTCTCTGCAGCACCCACCGTCTCGACTCGCCCGGATGCCTATTCGGCCGGCCCGCGTGCCCATATCCTGGGTGTCATCAACGGCTTTCGCACCCAGGGCTGGACGGTCGATCCGTTCATCGTCGGCGACCGGGTGGGCCGGAAAGTCACCAAGGGCACGCTGCAGGCCAGCCTCGAGCGCTGGCCGGCGCTCCGCCCCGTCGGTGATGCCGCAAGGCTGCTCCTCGCGGCGCGCAATCGCCGTGCCGCCTGGGCCGAGCTCGGCAGCCGGGTCGACTGGGTCTACGAGCGCTTCGCCACCATGCAGGTGCTGGGACGCCGCTTCAAGAAACAGGGGATTCCCTGGATTCTCGAGACGCAGGGGCTGTTCTACTACGAGACCAGGGTCGAGCGCTCGACCGTCGGCCTGTCCCGGCTCGCCGAGCGGATCGAGAAGGCCGCCTATCGGGACTGTGACGCACTGATCTGCATCTCGCCGGCCTTGAAGGAACTGATTGTCGAGGAATGCGGCGTACCGCCGGACAAGATCCTGGTCGTGCCCAACGCCGTCGAGCTCGAGCGTTTCGATCTCGAGCAGGTTGATCTTGAAAAAAATCCTAATATGCGTTATTTCGAGGATCCGACGATCGGTTTCGTCGGGGCGTTGATCGGCTGGCAGGTTCTGGATCGGCTGATCGAGGCGCTCGGGGATCTGGCACGGGAAGGATTGCGGTTCGGGCTCGTCGTCGTCGGTGACGGTGTCATGCGCGAATCCTGGGAAGCCCTGGCCGGGCGATGCGGTATCGCCGACCGGGTTCGCTTTCTCGGCCGGGTGCCGGCGACCGAGGTTGGCCGCTACATGGCGGGCTTCGACATCGGCTATGCCGGTGCCGCGGCGATGCAGATCGGCACCATGTATCATTCGCCGATCAAGCTCTACGAGTACATGGCGATGGCGAAGCCGCTGCTCGCCTCCGATTTCGCCGATGCGCGCCAGCTGGTCGAGGGTCGCGATACCGGCTTCCTCTTTGCGGCCGACCAGCCTGAGAGCCTGAAGGCGGCGCTTCGCAGGGTCCATGCCGAACGCTACCGCCTGCCTCGCATGGGGCAGGCCGCGCGATCCCTGGTCGCGGCCGAGCACACCTGGCAGGCTCGGGCCGCCGCGATGATCGAGAGCCTCGATTCGCTCCTGGCCGCCCCCTCCCCTGCCCGCAACGCATCCCTGCCCATTACCCGCGAGCTCGCCGCCCCATGAAAAAGCTCTTCCTGGTCGGCAGCCCGCGCTCCGGCACGACCCTGCTGCAGACCATCCTGACCACCCAGCTCGATCTGTTCACCCTCAAGGAGACCCATTTCTTCCGCCATCTGCATCGCTGGCGGCCGGTTCGCTGGCTGGACCGCCTGTCTCTCGATGGTGCCCGGGTCGATGCCGCCTTTCGCTTCATCACCGAGAACAACACCCTCGAAGGCAGCTACGACTGGACCGACGTGCGTCGGCTCGGCGATGCCTGCCGGCTGTTCGATCGCCTGATGACGACCGAGACGGGTTTGCGCGACCGTCGTGGCTGGCTCGAGAAGAGCCCCGAGCACATGTTCTTCATCGACGAGATCCGTCACCATCTGCCGAATGCGTGTTTCGTCCATATCCTGCGCGATGGTCCCGATGTCGTCGCCTCGCTCCATGATGCAAAGACGAAGTATCCGGACCATTGGAGCTGGCTCGGCGATCTCGATCAAATGGTCGATCTTTACAATCGCTACTGCCGCGTGATCAGGAGGAACATCGGCCGACCTGATACGTTCGTCGTTCGGTACGCCGACTTGGTCGAGAACGACAAGGGTGTGCTGGATGCTCTGGCACGTTTTCTCGATCTCGACGCAGGCGCCTTGTCGGTCGACCGCATCGCCTCCTATCGGAACGACCTCGTGCGCCCCGAAGAGGCCTGGAAGATCCGCGACGAGAAGCAAATCGTCGACACGCGGGGGCAGAAATTCAACACTCTTTTCAAACTCGATGAGCAGGAGCGAATTCTTCGCCGTCTCGTGTCGGTCGGCGATCTCGCGTCGGGTTGATCGCCTTCGGGCCGCCTATGCGCCATTCTCTTCGCCATGGCCATACGCTATGCGATGACCGGCCATGAAGTGGCGTAGGGAGTGAGGACCATGATCGAGACGATCGAGACACAACCCTTCGATGACCAGAAGCCAGGCACTTCCGGCCTGCGCAAACGCGTGGGCGTCTTCGCGCAGCCCCATTATCTCGAGAATTTCGTCGCCTCGATCTTCGCTGCCCTGCCCGGCCTCGCCGGCCAGACCCTGGTGCTCGGCGGCGACGGGCGATACTTCAACGACCGCGCCATCCAGACGATCATCAAGCTCGCCGCCGGTCACGAGGTCGGCCGGCTGCTGATCGGCTGCAACGGCCTGCTCTCGACCCCGGCGGCGTCACACCTGATCCGCAAGAATCAGGCATTCGGCGGGATCATCCTGTCGGCCAGCCATAACCCTGGCGGCCCCGAAGGTGATTTCGGGATCAAATACAACGCGGCGAACGGCGGCCCCGCCCCGGAGCGGCTGACCGATGCGATCTTTGCCGAGAGTCGGCGAATCACGACCTATCGCCGCCTTGCCGGGCCGGATATCGACCTCTCGACGATTGGCGAGCAGCGTTGTGGCGCCATGCGGGTCACGATCATCGATCCGGTCGACGACTATGCCGAACTGATGCGCGAGCTCTTCGACTTCGACGCCATGGCGGGCCTTTTCCGGACCGGCTTCCGCCTCCATTTCGACGCCATGCACGCGGTCACCGGTCCCTATGCCGTGCGGCTCTTCGAGGACATTCTGGGAGCTGCTCCCGGCACGGTCGTCAATCATCGCCCCCTACCCGATTTCGGTGGCGGCCACCCGGACCCCAACCCGGTTCACGCCCACGAGCTTGTCGCTCGCATGACCGGACCGGATGCTCCCGATCTCGGCGCCGCATCGGACGGCGACGGCGATCGCAACCTCATCCATGCCCGAGGTCTCTTCATCGCCCCGTCGGACAGCCTCGCGGTGCTTGCAGCCAATGCTACGCTGATCCCCGCCTACGCGGATGGGCTTGCCGGCGTAGCCCGCTCGATGCCGACCAGCCGCGCGGTCGATCGGGTGGCGGAGGAACTGGGAATCGCCTGCTACGAGACTCCGACCGGGTGGAAGTTCTTCGGCAATCTGCTCGATGCGGGTCGGGCCACCCTGTGCGGCGAGGAAAGTGCCGGAACCGGCTCCAACCATGTTCGTGAGAAGGACGGTATCTGGGCCGTTCTTTTCTGGCTGAACATCATCGCCGCCCGGAGCGAGGATGCCGCGACGATCATGCGGCGGCATTGGCAGCGGTTTGGTCGACATCACTATGCGCGACATGACTACGAGGAGGTCGACGCCAGCAAGGCTCGAGAGTTGATGGCAACCCTTCAGACGAAGTTGCCCGAGCTCTCCGGCACGAGCTGGCAGGGAGACACGATCGAGCTTGCCGATGACTTTTCCTATCGTGATCCGGTCGATGGCTCCCTGACCGAGCACCAGGGTGTTCGTCTCGTCTTCTCGAGTGGTGCCCGGTTGGTCGTCAGGCTCTCCGGTACGGGCACGGTCGGCGCCACGCTCCGGCTGTATCTCGAGCGATTCGCCCCACCGGGCAGACACGACAGTTCCTCGGCCGACCTCGGCTACCTGTCCTCGATCCTCGATGAGATCTGCGATTTCCGTGGCGTGATAGGAAGGACGAGCCCTTCGGTGATCTCGTGAT
>CAZGUW010000395.1:0-4022 GCA_964528705.1 uncultured Geminicoccaceae bacterium | reverse complement strand
AGGCGATGTAAGAGCGTGGCGAAGGGGCCGCGCTTGCCGGCCAGGGCCAGCTCGAGGTTGTCGCGCACGGTGTGGTTCTCGAAGACCGTGGGTTTCTGGAACTTGCGGCCGATGCCGAGCTGGGCGATCTCCGCCTCGTCGTGCGCCTTCAGGTCGATCTCGCCCTCGAAGAAGATCTCGCCCGTGTCCGGCTTGGTCTTTCCGGTGATGACGTCCATCATCGTCGTCTTGCCGGCACCGTTGGGACCGATGATGGCGCGCAGCTCGCCGGGTGCGATCAGCAGGCTCAGCGCGTTGAGCGCGCGAAAGCCGTCGAAGCTGACGGTGACGCCGTCGAGATAGAGGATCGAGTCGCGGGCGTTGCCGGGTCGGGGGGCTGGGCTGGTCATCGGATGCTCATTCGGCGGGTGCCGCCTCGCGTTCGGCACGGGCCTGCGCGGCGAGTGCCAGGAAGTGCTCTGCGGATTCGGCTTCCTCGCGCCTGGCCTGGCGCTGCGCCTCGATATGGGCGAGCGGGTCGGGCTTCTGCCGGCGCATCCACTCCACGTAGTCGCCAAGCGCTCCGAGCACGCCGCGCGGCAGGAAGAGGGTGACGGCGATGAAGAGGGCACCCAGCGCGAAGAGCCAGAGCTCGGGCATGGCCGTCGTGAAGACGGTCTTGCCGTAATTGACGAGCCCGGCGCCGACCACCGCTCCGACCAGCGTGCCGCGCCCGCCGACGGCGACCCAGATGACGATCTCGATCGAGTTGGCCGGCGAGAACTCGCCCGGGTTGATGATGCCGACCTGCGGCACGTAGAGGGCGCCTGCGACGCCGGCCATCATGGCGGAGAGGGTGAAGACGAAGAGCTTGTAGTGCTCGACCCGGTAGCCCAGGAAGCGGGTCCGGCTCTCGGCATCGCGGATCGCGACCAGCACCTTGCCGAGCTTCGAGCCGGTGACCGCCCGGGCGATCAGGAAGCCGAGCCCGAGCGCGATCGCGGAGGCCGCGAAGAGCGCGGCCCGGGTGCTGTTGGCCTGGAGCGGAAAACCCAGGATGTCCTTGAAGTCGGTGAGCCCGTTATTGCCGCCGAAGCCCATGTCGTTGCGGAAGAAGGCGAGCAGCAGGGCATAAGTGACGGCCTGGGTGATGATCGAGAGATAGACGCCCGTGACCCGGCTCCTGAAGGCGAACCAGCCGAAGACGAAGGCGAGGGCCCCCGGCACCAGCAGCACCATGAGCATGGCGTAGGGGAAGGACGAGAAGCCCCACCAGTACCAGGGCAATTCGGTCCAGTTGAGGAAGACCATGAAGTCCGGCAGGAGCGGGTTGGCATAGACCCCGCGATCGCCGATCTGGCGCATCAGGTACATGCCCATGGCGTAGCCGCCGAGGGCGAAGAAGGCGCCGTGGCCGAGGCTGAGGATGCCGCAGAACCCCCAGATCAGGTCGACCGCGAGCGCCAGGAGCGCATAGGTCAGGTACTTGCCGAGCAGCGAGACGATGTAGCTGTTGGCGTGGAACGCGTGGTCCGGCGGCAGGACGAGATTGCAGTAGGGCACGGCCACGGCGACCGCCGCGATCGCGAGGAGGAACCACCAGCCGCCGGTGCCGAGATGTCGGGTCAGGAACATGGGCGGCTCAGGCCTCGACCGCGCGGCCGCGCTGCGCGAAGAGCCCGCGCGGCCGCTTCTGGATGAAGAGGATGATGAAGACGAGCACCAGGATCTTGGCGAGCACGGCGCCGGCATAGGGCTCGAGGAACTTGTTGACGATGCCGAGCGTCATGGCACCGGTGAGTGTCCCCCAGAGATTGCCGACCCCGCCGAAGACGACGACCATGAAGCTGTCGATGATGTAGCCTTGGCCGAGGTTCGGGCTGACATTGTCGATCTGCGAGAGGGCGACCCCGGCGAGCCCGGCGACGCCGGAGCCGAGGCCGAAGGTCATGGCGTCGATGCGCCCGGTGCGGATGCCCATGGCCCCGGCCATCTGCCGGTTCTGGGTGACCGCGCGCATCTCGAGGCCGAAGCTGGTGCGCTTGAGGATGAGCATGAGGGCGGCGAACACGGCGAGCGAGAAGACGAGGATCCAGAGGCGGTTGGCGGTGATGGTGAGTGCGCCGATCTCGATCGCCCCGGACATCCAGGACGGGTTGCCGACCTCGCGGTTGGTCGGCCCGAAGAGGGAGCGCACCGCCTGCTGCAGGACGAGGGAGAGGCCCCAGGTGGCGAGCAGGGTCTCGAGCGGCCGGCCGTAGAGCCAGCGGATGATGCCACGCTCGATGGCGATACCGATGAGGCCGGTGACCAGGAAGGCGAGCGGGATGGCAATGAAGAGCGAGCTGTCGAAGAGGGGCGGGTAGTAGGAGCGGATCGCCTCCTGGACGACGAAGGTGGTGTAGGCGCCGAGCATCACCATCTCGCCATGCGCCATGTTGATGACGCCCATCACGCCGAAGGTGATGGCGAGGCCGATGGCGGCGAGCAGCAGCACCGAGCCGAGCGAGATGCCGTAAGTGATGTGCTGGGCGATCTCCCAGCGCTTCAGGCGTCGCTCGATCGCGGCCGTCCCGGCGGCGGCGGCCTCCTGCAGCTCGCCCTCGCTGGAAGCACGGAGTCCGACCAGGAGGGAGAGCGCATCGCGGTCGCCCCGGGCGGTGATGACGTCGATGGCGGCGCGCTTGGCGTCGAGATCGGCATCGGTCTCGAGGAGCGCTGCCGCACGGGCCTGCTCGAGCAGGGGCCGGACGCTGTCGTCGGTCTCGCGCGCCAGTGCCTCGTCGAGGGCCTCGAGCGCTTCGGGATCGGCGCTGCGGAAGACCGACTGGGCGGCTTCGCTCCGGACGATCGGGTCGGGCGAGAGCAGCGTCATGGCACCGATCGCGGCGGAGATGGCGCGGCGCAGGCGGTTGTTGACGCGCACCCGCTCCACCTCGCGGGAGCCGACGGTCTCCAGCGTCTCTCCGGTCAGCGGGTCGACAAGCGTGATCTGGCGGCGGTCCTCCTCGCCGATGACGACGAGGCCGTCGCTCTTGCGGCTGTAGAGAGCACCGTCGCCCATGGCTTCGAGCACGGCCACGAGCGAGGGATCGCCGGTGGCGGCGACCGCCTGGATGGCGGCCTCCTTCTCGCTGAAGCCGCCTTCGGCGAGGGCGGCGACGAGCGCTCGATGATCCGGCTCCTGGGCCAGGGCCGATGCGGCCCAGACCGTCAGGCCGAGGAGGAGGAGGGTGAGGAACCGGATCATGTCGCGCTCGTCGCCGTTGGGTCGCCGGGGTCGGCTACTGGCCGACCGTGCCGCCGCAGGAGCCCGTTGCGGTGTTGTAGTTGCCGCAGCTCATGGGCTGCCGCCAATCGGCGATCAGGTCCTTCGAACCCTCGAGGTAGTCCGACCACTCGTCACCGACGACGAGGCCCGAGGTCTCCCAGACAACGTCGAACTGGCCGTCGTCCTGGATCTCGCCGATGAGCACGGGCTTGGTGATGTGGTGGTTCGGCATCATCGCCGAGAGGCCGCCCGTCAGGTTCGGCACGGCGACGCCGACCATGGCGTCGATGACCGCGTCGGGGTCGGTGGTGCCGGCCTTCTCGACCGCCTCGACCCACATGTTGAAGCCGATGTAGTGGGCCTCCATGGGATCGTTGCTGACCCGGGCGTCGTCGCCGATGAAGGCGTGCCAGGCGTCGATGAACTCGGCGTTCTCGTCGGTGTCGACGCTCATGAAGTAGTTCCAGGCGGCGAGATGGCCGACCAGCGGGCTCGTGTCGATGCCGGCCAGTTCCTCCTCGCCGACCGAGAAGGCGACGACCGGGATGTCCTGCGCCTCGATGCCCTGGTTGCCGAGCTCGCGGTAGAACGGCACGTTGGCGTCGCCGTTGATGGTCGAGACCACGGCCGTCTTCTTGCCCTGGCTGCCGAAGTCCTTGATGGCGGCGACGCGGGTCTGCCAGTCGCTGTGGCCGAAGGGCGTGTAGTTGATGTCGATGTCGGCGGGATCGACGCCCTTCTGGATCAGGTAGGCTTCGAGGATCTTGTTGGT
>CAZGUW010000394.1:0-4047 GCA_964528705.1 uncultured Geminicoccaceae bacterium | reverse complement strand
ACCTGTGACCCCTACGATGTCAACGTAGTGCTCTCCCGCTGAGCTACGCGCCCGACGCGCCGATTTACGCAGAACGGTGCGGCATGGCAAGGGGGTGATCGTGGTCCCGGCTCGGGCGTTGCGCGGAATGGCGGAATGTGGTCCGATGTGCGCGTCGAAGCGGCTTTCCCAGACAATCCTCAGGGCGTTGGAGCAGGCGGGGTGTTCGAGCTGAGACCCGGCGTCGGGATGCGCCTGCCGGTGCTGCTTTCCGCCCCGCATAGCGGGCGCTGCTACCCGAGGAGCCTGATGGACGGCCTGGCGCTGCCGCCGGCGCAACTGCGTCCGCTCGACGATGGCCCGGTCGACCTCGTTCTGGAGCCGGCCATCGAACGAGCCGCGGGCCTCCTGGTGGCGCTGCTGCCGCGGGCCTGGATCGACCTCAATCGGTCGCCCGCCGAGCTGGATCCGAAGGATATCGACGGCCGGGTGCCCTGGCCGACCGAGATCACCGCGCGGGTGCGGGCCGGGCTCGGTCTCGTGCCGAGCCGGATCGGTGGGCACCGGCTGTATCGGCGCCCCTTGCGGGCGAGCGAGATCGCCCACCGGCTCGCCACGGCGCATCGGCCCTTCCATGAGGAGCTGGCCCGGCAGGTCGAGCGCCTGCGGGCGCGGCACGGGGCTGCCGTGCTGCTCGACTGCCATTCGATGCCGCGCGCTTCGGTGCCCGCGGGCGGCCCACCGGTGGAGATCGTGGTGGGCGACCACCATGGCGCCTCGGCCTCCCATGCCGTGACCGAGCTGGCGCTCTCGGTCCTGCGTCGCCACGGCTTCAGGGTGACGACCAACCGCCCGTTCGCCGGTGGCCACATCACCCAGACCTGCGGCCGGCCGGAGCAGGGCCTGCACGCGCTGCAGATCGAGCTGCGCCGCGACCTCTTCCTCGACGAGCGCGACTATCGCCTGCACGAGGGCATGGTTGCCGTGGGTGCCGCGCTGGCTGATCTCGTGACCACGCTCGGCGAGCTCGCCATGCGCCTGCCCGGCCGCTCGGCCGCCGCCTGATCCGGCCATGGCAAAGGACGTCGATGTCGCGGTGATCGGCGGCGGCCCGGCCGGGTTGATGGCGGCCGAGACCCTGAGCGGCGAGGGGCTCGCCGTCGCGGTCTTCGACCGCATGCCGTCGGTCGGCCGCAAGCTGCTGATGGCCGGCAGGGGCGGGCTCAACCTCACCCATATCGAGCCCCTGGCCCGGATGCTCGATCGCTACGGCCCCGCCGCCGCCACCTTGCGGCCGATGCTCGAGGCCTTCGACAACGAGGCGGTCAGGGCCTGGGCCGAAGGGCTCGGCCAGCCGGTCTTCACGGGCTCCTCGGGCCGGGTCTTCCCGGAGGCGCTCAAGGCCTCGCCGCTGCTTCGCGCCTGGCTGGCGCGGCTCGCCGGGCGGGGTGTGGCGATCCACACGCGGCACGACTGGCAGGGCTTCGATGGCGACGGGGCGCTGCGGTTTCGCCTGGCCGATGGCGGCGAGCGGCTGGTCCGGCCTAGGGCCACCGTGCTCGCCATGGGCGGGGCGAGCTGGCCCAGGCTCGGTGCCGATGGCGGCTGGGTCGAGCCGCTCCGTGCTGCCGGCATCGACGTGCGCGAGCTCGAACCTGCCAATGCCGGCATCGAAATCGGCTGGTCCAAGGGCTTCGTCGAGCGCTTCGCCGGCCAGCCGCTGAAGACCGTCGAGGTCGGGCTCGGCGACAACCGGCAGCGCGGCGACCTCGTGATCACCGCCTACGGGCTCGAGGGGGTGCCATCTACACGCTCGGCCCGGCCATCCGCGACGTGTTGGCTCGGGACGGCATGGCGACGCTCCATCTCGATCTCCGCCCCGACAGCAGCACCGAGGGCATCGCCGCCCGGCTCGCCAGGGCGTTCGGCAAGGGCCGCTCGCGCGCGAATGCGCTCCGGGCGCTCGGGCTTTCGCCCCAGGCCGTGGCGATCCTGCGCGAGATGCCGGGCGGATTGCCGGCCGAGCCTGCCAGCCTCGCCGGGCTGATCAGGGCGGTGCCGCTCGAGGTCAGGGGCCAGCAGTCCCTGGCGCGGGCCATCTCCACCGCCGGCGGAGTGTCGTTCGAGGGCCTCGACGGACGGCTTATGCTCGTGGATCGGCCCGGCGTCTTCGTCGCCGGCGAGATGCTCGACTGGGAGGCGCCGACCGGCGGCTATCTGCTGCAGGCCTGCTTCGCCACCGGACACTGGGCGGCCCGGGGTGTCTCGGCCTTTCTGGCAGCCCGCGACAAACGCTGAGCCGTTGCCGTCGTGCGGCGAGCCCCCTAATGCTGGCGGGGCGAGAGCGGGGAGGCGATGAATGGCAAAAAAGCGCGCACTGATCGGGATCGATGTCGGCACCTCGGGCACCAAGGTGCTGGTGGTCGACGAGGCCGGCGCCATCCTTGCCCGGCACACCCAGGGCTATCCGCTCGACACGCCGCGGCCGGGCTGGGCTGAGCAGGACCCCGATGACTGGTGGCGGGCCGTCAAAGCCGGGCTCAAGGCCGTCGTGGCGGAGCTCGGCGCCGGCGTCGAGTATGTCGGCATCGGCCTTTCCGGCCAGATGCACGGGCTGGTCGCCCTCGACGAGGCCGATCGCGTGATCCGGCCGGCGATCCTGTGGAACGACCAGCGCACCGGCCGGCAATGCGCCTGGATCACCGAGCAGGCGGGCGGACTGGACGGGCTCCTCGCGCTCACCAACAACCCCATGCTGACCGGCTACACCGGCGGCAAGGTGGTCTGGATGCGCGAGGAGGAGACCGGGAACTATGCCAGGCTGAAGCGCATCCTCAACCCCAAGGACCACATCCGTCTGCTGCTCACGGGCGAGCACGCGACCGACGTCTCCGAGGCGTCGGGGACGGGACTCTTCGACGTGGCGAGGCGCGACTGGTCATGGGAGCTGCTCGATCGCCTCGACCTGCCGCGCTCGATCCTGCCGAAGGCCTATGAGAGCCACGCGATCACCGGCCGGCTCCGGGACGAGGTTGCGCAGGATTTCGGCCTGCCGCGCGGCCTGCCGGTGATGGGCGGCGGCGGTGACGCGGTCATCCAGACGACCGGCAGCGGGCTGATCGACCCCGGCACGGCGCAGACCATCATCGGCACGGCCGGCATCGCCGCTTGCGCCCTCGACGCCTGTGCGGCCAACCCGGGCGGCCGGCTGCAGGTCTTCTGCAACAACGATCCCGGCCGCTGGCACTGCATGGGGGTCTCGATGAACGCCGGCGGCGCCTTCGCCTGGCTGCGTCAGACGCTGGCGAGCTTCGCCGGGCGGGAGGTCGGCTTCGACGAGATGACGAAGCGTGCGGAAGCCGTGCCGGCCGGTGCGGAGGGGCTCTTCTTCCTGCCCTATCTCATCGGCGAGCGCTGCCCGCATCCCGACCCCGACGCGCGCGGCGCCTTCGTCGGCCTGACGCTCCGGCACGGGGCCGGGCACATGGTGCGCGCCGCCATGGAGGGTGTGGTCTTCTCGATGCGCGAGATGCTGGAGCTGATGCGCCCGCTCGGCCTCGCGGCCACGACCATCCGTACCTCGGGCGGCGGGGCGGCGAGCCCGCTCTGGCGGCAGATCCAGGCGGATGCCACCGGCTGCGAGGTGCAGACGGTGAGCGGGGCGGCCGAGGGCGGCGCCTATGGAGCGGCGCTGGTGGCCGGTGTCGGCGCCGGCGTCTGGCCGGATCTCGCCACGGCCATCAAGGGCATCGCCGTGGAGACCCGGGCAACACCTGACGCCGCGAACCGGAACCGCTACGATGACGCCTTCGCGGTCTATCGCGAGCTCTATCCGACGCTCAAGCCACGCTTCGACGCCATCGCGGCGTTGCCTGCCGGCTGAGCCCTCCGACCAGGGAAGAAGACGATGTCGATCGAGATGTGGCTGGCCTTCGCGCTGGCCTCGGCCGTGCTGCTGGCCATTCCGGGGCCGACCATCATGCTGGTCGTGGCCTATGCGCTGGGGCAGGGGAGGCGCGCGGCAGCGGCCACTGTGGCCGGCGTGGCCTTGGGCGACTTCACGGCGAT
>CAZGUW010000393.1:0-4056 GCA_964528705.1 uncultured Geminicoccaceae bacterium | reverse complement strand
CGACCGCGAACTCGCCCGCGGCGATCCGGCCGAGGATCCGCTCGTAGACGGTGTCAACGAATGATTTGTCAATATTTGGTCATCCGTGCTCTCCCGCCGCCGGCCGCTGAACCGGTAGCGGAGCGACGGGCCGCGGAGGCATGTACGCATCTGCGGTGCCTCAAAAAGCTGCAAAGCGAGGCTCCGTCTGCTCAAAATACAGTCGCATAAACTTTTCTTATGCGGCGAATTCACAAAAGAAATTTCAGCGCTCATCTGTCCGCTGCTAGCCATGGATCGAGGAGTTGTCCTTGAGTCTTCAAGGATCAGCAAAGTCCAACCTTGGCAGGTGGGAACGCATCATGACAATTGCAGGCTCGAATACTGATTCCGGCGGGATCGAAACGGCGGACGATGCCACGGACACGCCCGTAGCGGCGGCGCAGCCGGCGGGCGGGATCGGACGGCGGCGGTTCCTGCAGGGGACCGCGGCGGTTGCCGGGACGGCGCTCGGCTCGGGCACGGTAACCGGCTTCCCGACCATCTGGGCGCAGAACATCAAGGACATCGAGCTCAGCCATGTGGGCGTGTCCTATTCCGTGGTGAAGGCGATCGGCGACCAGGCCTCGGCCGATCTCGGCTTCAAGGTGACGATGCAGAACCTCGACACCTCGGCCGCCATCAACCGCTTCATCACGCAGCCCAATTCGGTCGACATCGCCGATGTCGAGGGCTGGCAGGCGAAGCTGGCGACCAGGCGCGGCGTGCTCCAGGGCATCGAGCGGGCGAAGATCAAGGAGTTCGACAACATCCTGCCGATCTTCACCAAGGGTGAGCTGGATGGCCACGAGATCCCGCGGCAGGGCATCTCGCCCTATGAGGCGATGTATATCGAGGCGCCCGATTCGACCGAGCTGCATGACGGGGTCACCGACTGGATGACCTTCCTGCCGCAGGTCTACAACGCCGATTCGATCGGCTACCGGCCGGACCTCGTCGGCGAGGACGTGACCGAGTGGAAGACGCTGATCGACCCGCGCTTCAAGGGGCAAGCGGCGATCCTCGACGTGCCGGCGATCGGCATCATGGACGCGGCGCTCTGCTTCGAGAGCGCCGGCATGATCAAGTACGGCAACAAGGGCAACATGACGAAGGAGGAGATCGACAAGACGATCGACGCCCTGATCGCCCTCAAGCGGGATGGGCAGTTCCGCGCCACCTGGACGACCTTCGACCAGTCGGTGCAGCTCATGGCGGCCGGCGAGGTGGTGATCCAGTCGATGTGGTCGCCGGCGGTGGCGGCGGTCCGGGTCAAGGGCCTGCCCTGCACCTACGCGCCCGTGAACGTCAAGAACGGCATCGAGGGCTATCGCGGCTGGTGCAATGGCATGGCGCTGATGGGGCATCTCGAGGGGCTGAAGCTCGAGGCGGCCTACGAGTACCTGAACTGGTACCTCTCCGGCTGGCAGGGCGCCTTCGTCGCCCGCTACGGCTACTACAGCCCGGTGCCGAGCACGGCGAAGGAGCACCTCACGCCCAACGAATGGGCCTTCTGGTACGAGGGCAAGCCGGCCGAGGAAGAGGTGCTCGATCCCTACGGCGTGCCGATGGAGCCGGCCGGGGCGGTGCGCGACGGCGGCTCGTTCATCGAGCGGGTGACCAACATCTCCTGCTGGAACACGCTGATGGACGAGGCGGCCTACATGAACAAGCGCTGGAACGACTTCAAGGTCGCCTGACGATCGGGCGGCGCCGGCGGGCAACGTCCTGCCGGCGCGCCTCCGTCAACGGGAGAGGGACGTCTTGTCGAGCCGGCTCAAATCCAACCTGATCGCCTGGGCGCTGATCTCGCCTCTGGTCCTCGTGCTGGTGCCGTTCTTCCTGGCGCCGGTGATCGGGGTGGCGATCACCAGCCTCTTCGAGGGCGACGGCTTCGGCGGCATCCTGCCGGTGCTGACGGCGGCCAACTACACCGACCTCTTCACCTCCGACCTGACCTGGCGGCTCTATTTCGAGACGGTGAAGTTCACGGTCGTGACCTGGTTCTTCAGCATGATCATCGGCTTCCTGGTCGCCTATTTCCTGGCGTTCCACGTCAAGAACCAGCTTCTCGCCATCGGGCTCTTCCTCCTCTGCACGGTGCCGTTCTGGACCTCGAACATCATTCGGATGATTTCCTGGATCCCGCTGCTCGGCAAGGAGGGGCTGATCAACTCGACGCTCATGGGGGTCAGGCTGATCGACCAGCCCCTCGAGTTCCTGCTCTTCTCGGATTTCGCCGTGGTGGTCGCCTATGTGCACCAGCTCACGATCTTCATGATCGTGCCGATCTTCAATGCGCTGGCCAGGATCGACAAGCGGATCGTGGAGGCGGCGGTCGATGCCGGGGCATCCAGGCTGCAGGTGATGCTGCTGGTGGTGCTGCCCCTGGCGAAGAGCGGCATAGCGCTCGGGTCGATCTTCGTGGTGGCGGTGGTGATGGGCGACTTCTTCGTCGTCAAGGTGATGAGCGGCGGCGGCACCGCTTCGGTGGTCGGCGCCTTCTACGAGGACATCTCGGTGCTGCAGTACCCCACCGCCGCGGCCAGCGCCGTCGTGCTGACCGCCATCGTCCTGATCATGGTCAGCGCCATCGTGCGCACCGTCGACATCCGCCGGGAGATCACGCGATGAGCACCGGCATGATCGAGGGTGCCATCCTGGCGGAGCGGCAGCATCCGCGCACCGCCGCCCGGCGAAGGCGGTCGACCGGCGGGCGGCCCTGGACCTTCTGGGCGCTGCTGGCCTGCTTCGTCTTCTACGTGGCAGCGCTCTACGGGCCGATGATCTGCATCTACATCCTGTCGTTCCAGGACGTGCGCGGCGGCCTCGTCTTTCCGGTCAAGGGTCTGTCGCTCCACTGGTTCATCGACCTCTTCACCCAGGTCAGGACCGGCGACGTCAAGGGCGGTTTCACCCGCTCGATCCAGCTTGCGGCGATCGTCACGGTGATCACCGTGATCGTCTCCTTCCTCGCCGGCCTCGCGTTTCGCCGCCGCTTCTGGGGCGATACGGTGGTCTTCTACCTGATGATCGGCAGTCTCGTCGCACCCGGGCTCGTGCTCGGGATCGGCGTCGGGCTGATCTACCAGTATCTCGGCCTGGCACCCTCCTGGTACGGCTCGGCGCTTGGCGCCCAGCTCTCCTGGACCCTGCCGTTCGGCGTGCTGGTCATGTTCGCGGTCATGTCGCGCTTCGACCGGCGCTGGGAGGAGGCCGCGCTCGACCTCGGTGCGACGCGGCTGCAGACGATCCGCCTCGTGGTCGTGCCGATCCTGATGCCGGGCATCGTCGCCGTGGCGCTCTTCGGCTTCACGCTTTCCTATGACGAGTTCGCCCGGACCCTGCAGACGACCGGCGGGCTGAACACGCTGCCGCTCGAGATCTGGAGCATGACGCTGAACGTCACCTCGCCCTCGCTCTACGCGCTCGGCACGGTGACGACGATCGTCTCGTTCCTCGTGATCGGCCTCGGTCTCGGCGGCATTCTCCTCTTCCAGCGGCGCCGGTCCCGGCGCGGCGAAACGCTCTGAAGGGCAAGGGTAAGATGGCAGCGAGTGCTCAAGGGGCTCCGGGCCGGGTCGAGATCGCCGGCATCCGCAAGGTCTATGACGGCGACGTCCTGGCCGTGGACGGCATCAACCTGAAGATCGAGGGCGGTTCCTATTGCTGCCTGCTCGGTCCCTCGGGCTGCGGCAAGTCGACGACCCTGCGGATGATCGCGGGCCATGAGGAGCCGAGCGACGGCGAGATCCTGCTCGACGGCGAGGACGTGGTGGGCCTGCCGCCCCTGCAGCGGCGCACCGCCATGATGTTCCAGTCCTACGCGCTCTTCCCGCATCTCTCGGTGCGCGACAACGTCGCCTTCGCCCTTCGGGTGCGCGGGCTCGACAAGGCCGAGCGCTACCGGCAGGCGGACCGGATGATGGAGAAGGTGCAGATCCAGGAGCTGGCCGGGCGGCTGCCGGCGCAGCTCTCGGGCGGCCAGCAGCAGCGCGTGGCGCTGGCCCGCGCCGCGATCACGGAGCCCAAGTTGCT
>CAZGUW010000392.1:0-4061 GCA_964528705.1 uncultured Geminicoccaceae bacterium | reverse complement strand
CAGCAGCGTCCGGGCACATGGCCCCACCGAATCGGCCTCTGGCGGTTGGGTCGGCCGGCGGCGGTGTGCTAGATGCCACACGGGCGGCGGGTGTGCAAGCGAAGCGGTGGCGCCTGCGGCGGCCGATCCTGGGGTGGGAGACGAGGCGATGGCGGACGAGGACGGGCGGCCGGCGATCACGGCCGCCGGTGCCGGGCGACAGCAGGAGCGCGCGGCCAGGGAGGCGGCAGCGCTGCGGGCCAATCTCCGCAAGCGCAAGGCCCAGCAGCGCGGCCGGGGCGATGCCGCCGTGGCGCAGCCCGCCACGCCGTCGGGCGACTTGGCCGGTGGTGCGCCCGATGGCGGGGATTGTGGCAAAGGGGAGCCCTAAGCCCGGTTGAGTACGGCGGCTTCGACCTCTAAGAACAGGCGACGCGCCGGCCCGGCGCACCAGTCCCTTGGAGGCCGACCGCCAATGTCGATCATGCCCGACAGCTGGATCCGCCGCATGGCCGAGACGACCGGCATGATCGAGCCGTTCCTCGACCGGCAGGAGCGCAAGGGTGTCATCAGCTACGGGCTATCGAGCTACGGCTACGACGCCCGGGTGGCGCCCGAGTTCAAGATCTTCACCAATGTCGACAACGCCATCGTCGATCCGAAGGATTTCTCCGACGCGAGCTTCGTCGAGCGCAACGGTCCTTCCTGCACCATCCCGCCCAACAGCTTCGCGCTCGCCCGCACGATCGAGTATTTCCGCATTCCGCGCGACGTTCTCGTGATCTGCCTTGGCAAGTCGACCTATGCGCGCTGCGGCATGATCGTCAACGTGACCCCGCTCGAGCCGGAGTGGCAGGGGCACGTGACCCTCGAGATCTCGAACACGACGCCTCTGCCGGCCCGCGTCTATGCCAACGAGGGTATCTGCCAGTTCCTCTTCCTCAAGGGCGACAGCCCGCCCGAGATCTCCTATGCCGACCGCGCCGGCAAGTATCAGGGCCAGCGCGGCGTCACCCTGCCGCGGCTCTAGACCGACACCCGGCAGGGCTTTGCGCCGGCGCATTCGATCCCACATGAAGGGGCGATCCCCCATGAAGGGGTGGTCCGGGCGCCGGACCATGAGGATGCACAAGCTCGAGGGCATGCGAGGATGAGCGAGGTCGAGGAACGGGCGGGCGTGCGCCTGCGGGCCGAGGACGTCGAGGATCTGGCCGTGATGGCCGCCCTCCTGCAGGACGGGCGCGTGGCGCTGCGCGAGATGGCCTACGACCCGGAGGAGCGGCGCTTCATCGCCGCCTTCACCCGCTACCGGCGCGAGCTGCAGGCGGATCCGACGAGCTGCGACGGCCTCACCGAGATTGGCGTGGCGCTGCGCTTCGACTGCATCACCCAGGTCAAGCACCGCAATCTCGATCCGAACGACCTCGAGCGCCAGCTGACCCTCCTGACCATCGCCACGGAGCCGGGCGATCGGCAGCTCTTCCACATCGACCTGGTCTTCGAGGGCGGGCCCGAGATCCAGCTTCGGACCGACTGCATCGACGCGCTGCTCGAGGATTTCGGCGCACCGCGCCCCTGCCGGGTCAGCCCCTGCGATCATTTCGCCAACGAGTTCGGGCTTGGCGCCAGGGCCTGAACGGACGCCGGGCTGGTGAAGGACGCCAAGGACACCACCACGCCGGCTGAAGGGAACGCGGGCGACGCAGCCGAGCGCCTCACCGCCATCGAGCTCGACGAGCGGAGCATCGCCCGCTGGAGCCCGGAGATCGAGCACGAGCGCAACGTCGCGATCTTCGACCTGCTCGAGGAGAACCGGTTCTCGCTGGTCGAGGCGGCGTGCGGACCCTACCGGCTGAGCCTTTCGCTGCGTGACGCGACGCTGGTGCTGGCGATCACCAACGCGCGGCAGGAGCTGATCGAGGTCACGCTTTCCGCGCGGCCGCTGCGGCGCGTGGTCAAGGACTACTTCCTGATCTGCGAGAGCTATTTCGGCGCCATCCGCGGCGCCTCGCCGGCACGCATCGAGGCGATCGACATGGCCCGGCGCGGCCTGCACAACGAGGGGGCGGAAATCCTGCGCGACGCGCTAGGCGAGCGGATCACGGTCGATGGCAACACCGCCCGCCGCCTCTTCACGCTGGTCTGCGTCCTGCATTTGCGCGGCTGATGAGCGAGCTGCCGGGTGCCGTCCTCTTCGCCTGCTCGCTCAACCAGATTCGTTCGCCGATGGCGGAAGCGCTGCTCAAATACCTGCACGGGCGGCGGATCTTCGTCCAGAGCGCCGGGGTGCGGGCAGGCGATGCCGTGGACGGCTTCGCCGTGGCGGCGCTCGACGAGCTTGGCGTCGATCTCAAGGACCACCGGCCGCGCAGCTTCGACCAGCTCGACGACGACTATTTCGACCTCGTGATCTCGCTCTCGCCCGAGGCGCAGCACCGGGCGGTCGAGCTGACGCGTACCAGCTCCTGCGAGCTCGAGTTCTGGCACATGCCGGACCCGAGCCTGATCGACGGCACGCGCGAGCAGCGGCTCGATGCCTATCGCGAGCTGCGCTCCATGCTGCTCGACCGGCTTCGCCAGCGCTTCCCGGTGGCGGGCGGGCCGGGGCTCTGAGCCCTGGCCGACGGCCTTGACCCGAAAGCGCCATGCGCCCATGTACGGCGCCGGCCGTCGACCGGCCGATGCTTCGCCGATCCTCTCCCGCAGCAAGAGCCCCATGCACGCCCCGCCGGCCCAGCCCCCATCGCAGACGAGTGCCGCCGCTTGAACCGGCCCCTGCTGGTGCTCGCCTCGTCCTCGCCGCGCCGCCTCGAGCTTCTGCGCCAGCTCGGTATCGAGCCCGACCGGGTGATGGACCCCGCGATCGACGAAAGCGAGCGCCCGCGCGAGCTGCCGCGCCAGCATGCCCTTCGTCTCGCGGTCGAGAAGGCCATGGCCGTCGCCGGCCGGCTGGAAATCCCGGCCTTCGTTCTCGCCGCCGACACCGTGGTCGCCTGCGGCCGGCGCATCCTGCCGAAGGTGGATGATGAGGCGACCGCCCGGCGCTGCCTCGAGCTCCTGAGCGGCCGCCGCCACCGGGTGCATGGCGGGGTCGCCGTGCGGGCACCCGACGGCCGGCTGGCGAGCCGCCTCGTGACGACCCAGGTGCGCTTCCGGCGATTGGCGGAGGCCGAGATCCTGGCCTATCTCGCCTCGGCCGAATGGCAGGGCAAGGCCGGTGGCTATGCGATTCAGGGCCGTGCCGCGCGGTTCGTGCCCTGGATCAACGGCTCCTACGCTAATGTCGTGGGCCTGCCCCTGGTCGAGACGCTGGCGCTGCTCGAGGGGCTCGGATGGCAGGCGGGATGAGTGTGGAGCTGATCCTCGACCGATTGGGCGACGCCGTGGCGCTCGCGGTGGTCGAGAACGACCTCCTCGTCGATCTCTGGACCCAGGGCGGCGGACCGGAGGCGGTCGAGGACCGGCTTTTCCTCGCGCGCGTCATCGGCATCGAGCCGTCCGTCGACGGCGCCTTCCTCGACCATGGCGCCGCCCGGCCGGGCTTTCTCGCCGGCAAGGACGCGCGCCATCGCCGGGGGCTCGCCAAGGGGGCCTCGATCAGCCGCACGGTCGAGGTCGGCGAGTGGCTGGTTGTCCAGGGGATGCGGGCCGCCGAGGGCGAGAAGGGGGCGCGGCTCACCACCGACATCCGCCTCGCCGCGGCGGGCCTCGTCTACCGGCCGCACGGCAGCGACATCCAGCTCGGCCGGGGGATCGCCGCGCGCGAGCGCGAGGCCCTGGCGCTCCGGGGTGCCGGGCTGCTCGAGAAGGCGAAGCTGCCGGGCGGGCTGGTGCTCCGCCGGTTCGCCATCGAGGCGGACGACGCGGCGCTGGCCCGGGATCTCGACCGGCTCGGCGCCCTCTGGGCGCGGCTCGACAGGCTCGCCGCCGCGACCGACCGCCGGGCCGGCCCGCTCGATGCCGGCCCGAGCCCGCTCGCCCGGCTCCTCTGGCGGGCGCTCGATCTCGCACCCGTCTCGCTGACGATTGCCGACGACGCGCTGAAGGCCGAAGCGCGACGGCGGGTCGAGGCCCTGCCGGAG
>CAZGUW010000391.1:0-4062 GCA_964528705.1 uncultured Geminicoccaceae bacterium | reverse complement strand
CGACGACCGCGTCGCGCCAGACGACCTCGCCGCGGGCGATCGTGAAGGCGCTGTCCGGCTCCTTCACCAGCTCGGCCGCCAGACGATCCAGATGCCGGGCCACGGCTCGCCGCGCGGCACCGGCGAAGAGCCGGTGCTCCGTCTCGAGCCCGCTCGCCCCGAGCGTGAAGACGAAGCCGTTGAGCGTGCCGACCGAATGGCCGTCCACCACGACCTCGCCGCCGGGCTCGATCTCGGCGGCGAGCTCGCCCCGCTCGCGCAGGCTCTTCAGGAGCGCTGCCGTCCGCCGGTCCACGAATTTCTGCGTCAGTCGCTCGTGCAAGGCGTCCGACAGCCGGTCCTCGACCGCCCGGGCGACACCCTGCCAGTGCAGCGGATCGTCGAACCAGTTGGCGCGGTGGGAGAGATAGGTCCAGGTGCGGACATGGGCGATCCGGCCGACCAGCGTGTCGATGTCGCCGTCCATGCGGTCCAGCCGGGCGATCATGCTGCCGACCCACTCGGCCGGCAGCACGGCGGGGTCGTCGGTGAGATGCCGGAAGACGGTCACCAGGAGCTGCAGATGCGCGTCGGTCAGCGTCCGGCGGAAATCCGGGATCTGGCAGACCTGCCAGAGCAGGCGCACCCCGGCCGTGCCGCGGGCCCGCTCACGGATGTCATCGCGCCTGGCCAGCATGCCGAGGCTGCGGTCGTCGAGCGCGTCCCTGACCTTGACCAGGCCCGGCGCCGGCGGGTCCGCGTCGAGGCTCTCGTTCAAGGCCTCGATGCTGGCGAAATCGAGCGCGCTGTTGCGCCAGCGCAGCCGCTTGAGCGGCAGGAAGTTGTGCGTCTCCACGGCCTCGACGATGCGGTCGTCGAGCAGGCCGCTGCCATTGGTCGTGCCGAACGTGCCGTCCGCCATGTGCCGCCCGGCGCGGCCGGCGATCTGGCCGATCTCGGCGGCCGTGAGCCGCCGGTCGTGGCGGCCGTCGAACTTGTGCAGCTGGGCGAAGGCGACATGGGCGAGGTCCATGTTGAGGCCCATGCCGATGGCGTCGGTGGCGACCAGGTGATCGACCTCGCCCGACTGGTACATGGCCACCTGGGCATTGCGCGTGCGCGGGCTCAAGGCACCGAGCACCACCGCAGCGCCGCCCTTCTGGCGGCGCATGACCTCGGCGAGCGTGTAGACGTCGGCCGCGGTGAAGGCGACCGCAGCACTCCGCCGCGGCAGCCGGTTCAGCTTGCCCGGGCCGACATGGCGGAGGATCGAGAACCGCGGCCGGGTGATGACCTCCGCCTCCGGCACGAGCTGCTTCAAGAGCGGCCGGATCGTGTCGGAGCCGAGGAACAGCGTCTCCTCCTCGCCCCGGGCGTGCAGCAGCCGGTCGGTGAAGACATGGCCGCGCTCGCGATCGGCGCAGAGCTGGATCTCGTCGACGGCGAGGAAGGCGAACCGCCGCTGGATCGGCATCGCCTCGACCGTGGCGATGACATAACGGGCCGTGTCGCTGCCGATCTGCTCCTCGCCGGTCAGCAGCGCCACGGCCTCCGCACCGCGCAGCTGGACGACCCGGTCGTAGATCTCGCGCGCGAGGAGCCTGAGCGGAAAGCCCATCATGCCGCTGCCGTGCGCCAGCATGCGTTCCACGGCGTAATGCGTCTTGCCGGTATTGGTCGGCCCGAGAACCGCGGCAATGCGGCCCGTGTATGCCGCCCGGCGGCTCGTATCGACCGCCATGCGAAGAGAGGGAAGCGCCTCGCGCATCATGGGTCGAGAATGTCGTGCGAGCGGCGCGTTTGGCAAGTGGTTTCGAAGCCCCATGCACGTCATGCTATGTCAGGATTATGGTGGTTGTATGGCACCGACCACTAGATATGGTGGAATCCGGTGGCCCGGGCGGCGACCGATCCGCGCCCCTGCCGGGCCCATGGCGGGCGCGCGACTTGAAGCCGGCCCCGCGCTTGCCCACGTTTGCCGGGCAAGCATTTCCCCATCGTCGAGCTCAGCCAGGTTCAGGTGCCCATGAACGACACGGTTCAACCCTTCGAGGCCGAAGTCGGCCGCGTTCTCGATCTGGTCATCAACTCGCTCTACAAGGAGCGCGAGATCTTCCTTCGGGAGCTCGTCTCGAACGCCTCGGACGCCTGCGACAAGCTCCGCTACGCGTCGCTCTCCCAGCCCGAGCTTCTGGGCACCGACACCGACCTCAAGATCGAGATCTTCGCCGACCCGGACGCAGCACTCCTGACCATCCGCGACAACGGCATCGGCATGGACCGCGAGGAGCTGGTCGCCAATCTCGGCACCATCGCCCGCTCCGGCACCGCCCGGTTCCTCGAGGCGGCGGGCGAAGCCGCCGATCTGAAGAAGAACGGCGACGTCCGGCTGATCGGCCAGTTCGGCGTCGGCTTCTATGCGGCCTTCATGGTCGCCGACCGGGTGGTCGTGCAGAGTCGCAAGGCCGGCGAGGAGACGAGCTGGCTCTGGGTCTCCGACGGCCGCCAGGGCTTCACCGTGAGCGAGGCGCACGAGGCGGGACCGCGCGGTGTCACGGTCACCCTGCACCTCAAGGAGGACGCCCGCGAGTTCCTCGGCGAATGGCGCCTGCGCGAGATCATCCGCCGCTACAGCGACCACATCGCCTTCCCCATCCTCCTCCAGGTCAAGCCCAGCAAGGACGACAAGGAAGCCGACGCGGAAGCCAAGGCGCCGGAGAAGGTCAACGAGGGCGGTGCGCTCTGGACCCGGCCGCGCGGCGAGATCACCGATGAGCAGTACAGGGAATTCTACCACCACGTCGCGCACGCCTTCGACGACCCCTTCGCGCGCGTCCATTTCACCGCCGAGGGCCAGCTCAGCTACACCGCCCTCCTCTTCGTCCCCTCGATGCGCCCCTTCGACCTCTACGACCCCAAGCGCCGGCACGGCGTGAAGCTCTACGTCAAGCGGGTCTTCATCACCGATGACGTCGAAGCCCTGATGCCGCGCTATTTGCGCTTCGTCGCCGGCGTGCTCGACAGCGAGGACCTGCAGCTCAACGTCAGCCGCGAAACCCTGCAGCACGGCGCGATCGTGCAGAAGATGCGCAAGGTGCTGGTCAAGCGCGTGCTCGACGAGCTGGCGAAGAAGGCGAAAGAGGACACGTACGAGGCTTTCTGGGCGGATTTCGGGCCGGTGCTCAAGGAGGGCCTCTTCGAGGATCAGGAAAATCGCGAGAAGCTCCTCGAGATCGCCCGCTTCCGCTCGACCGAGGGCCAGGGCTGGACGACCCTCGATGCCTATGTCGAGCGGATGAAGGAAGGCCAGGACGACATCTTCTACATCACCGGCGCCAGCATCGAGGCGCTGCGCTCGAGCCCGCAGCTCGAGATGGCGACGGCCAAGGGCGTCGAGGTGCTGCTCTTCGACGATCCGGTGGACGAGTTCTGGCTGCCCGAGGTCGGCGACTACCAGGGCAAAAAGCTCCGCTCGCTGACCAAGAGCGACGTCGATCTCTCGTCGATCAAGGGCACCGACACGCCCGAGCAACCGGAAACCGACCAGGCCGGGCTCGACAAGCTGATCGCCCGGCTCAAGCTGACGCTCGGCGAGCAGGTGAAGGACGTGCGCGCCTCGAGGCGCCTGAAGGAGAGTGCCGTCTGCCTCGTCGCCGACGACGGCGGCATGGACCTCCGGCTCGGCCGGATGCTCAAGGGCCACGAGCAGTTCGCGGGCGGCACCAAGCCCATTCTCGAGATCAATGCCGAGCATGCGCTGGTCGGCCGGCTCCGGCAGATGGTCGAGGACGAGAAGGCGGCGACCGATCTCGACGAGCTGGCCTATCTCTTGCTCGATCAGGCGCGTATCATCGAGGGCGAGCCGGTGCCCGATCCGGGCGCCTTCTCCAGACGCATGAGCCGTTTTCTGGCCAGAGGCATCGAGGCGGCCTGAGCCACGGGTCATCGACCATTGTTCATCACACGTGAGGGAGGACGACCATGGCGGTCGCACTGAAGGACATCAGGAACACGCTCAATGACAAGAGCCTGTTCATCGAGCGCTGCTACATCGACGGCGCGTGGGTCGAGGCCGACAGCGGC
>CAZGUW010000390.1:0-4086 GCA_964528705.1 uncultured Geminicoccaceae bacterium | reverse complement strand
CCTGCAGGACGTCGGCAGCGCAACTTGACAACCCGTCGCGCCGGGTGGCCAATGCCCGCTGCGAAGGTGTGGCCGCGCTCGCGGCCACGGCCAGCCCTGCGCTGTTGATTCTCCGCAATCGCCCGACTAGTTTGTCAGGCCCTGCGCCGCAGGCTTGCCCAACGACGCCTCGTCCAACGAACCAGCGATAGAGCAACCTCTTTTTGCTGCAACCGGAGTTTGATCGATGACCGCAGCGACAGCCGCGCCGTCCGCCGTCGACACCAAGTCGATGACCGGCTCGCAGGTGGTGCTCCAGGCATTGGTCGAGCAGGGCGTAGAGGTGATCTTCGGCTATCCCGGCGGCGCCGTACTGCCGATCTATGACGCCATCTTCCAGCAGGACAAGCTGCGCCACGTCCTCGTCCGCCACGAGCAGGCGGCCGTCCACGCCGCCGAGGGCTATGCCCGCTCGACCGGCAAGGTCGGGTGCGTCCTGGTCACGTCCGGGCCGGGTGCCACCAACACCGTCACCGGCCTCACCGACGCGCTCATGGATTCCGTGCCGGTCGTCTGCCTGACCGGCCAGGTGCCGACCCACATGATCGGCAATGACGCCTTCCAGGAGGCCGACACGGTCGGCATCACCCGGCCCTGCACCAAGCACAACTACCTCGTGAAGAATCCCGAGGACCTCGCCCGCTCGGTGCACGAGGCGTTCCACGTGGCACGCAGCGGCCGCCCGGGGCCCGTGGTCGTCGACCTGCCCAAGGACATCCTGATGAAGCCGGCCCCCTACCAGGGTCGGGACGCCTTTCGCCATCGCACCTACCACCCGGCCCGCGACCCCGATCCGCGCCGCATCGAGGAGGCGGTCGAGCTCATGGCCCGGGCCGAGCGGCCGATCTTCTATGTCGGCGGCGGCGTCATCAATGCCGGTGGGCGGGCCTGCGAGCTCCTGGTCGAGCTGGTCCGCGAGACGGGCTACCCGATCACGCTCACCCTGATGGGCCTCGGCGCCTACCCGGCCTCGGACAAGCAGTTCGTCGGCATGCTCGGCATGCACGGCACCTACGAAGCCAACATGGCGATGCACGGCTGCGACGTCATGATCAATATCGGCGCCCGGTTCGACGACCGGGTGACCGGCCGGATCGACGGCTTCTCGCCCGGCAGCAAGAAGATCCATGTCGATATCGACCCCTCCTCGATCAACAAGAACGTGGCGGTCGATGTGCCGGTCATCGGCGACGCCGAGACCACGCTCGAAGCCCTGCTCGCCGCCTGGCGGCGCCGCAGCAACAGCGTCGTCGAGGGCCGCACCGCGGGCTGGTGTGCGCAGATCGCCGAGTGGCAGGGCCGCCGGAGCCTCCGCTTCCGCCAGGGCACCGACAGCATCAAGCCGCAATACGCCATTCAGCGGCTGCACGAGCTGACCCGCGAGCTCGACGTCTACATCACCACCGAGGTCGGCCAGCACCAGATGTGGGCGGCCCAGCACTTCCACTTCGACCGGCCGTTCCACTGGATGACCTCGGGCGGCCTCGGCACCATGGGCTACGGCTTCCCCGCCGCCATGGGCGTGCAGGTGGCCCACCCCGAGGCGCTGGTCATCGACATCGCCGGCGAATCCTCCTGGCTGATGAACATGCAGGAGATGTCCACCTGCATGCAGTACCGCCTGCCGGTGAAGTCGTTCATCCTCAACAACAGCTACATGGGCATGGTCCGCCAGTGGCAGGACTTCTTCCACGGCAACCGCCACGCCGAGAGCTACATGGAGAGCCTGCCGGACTTCGTGAAGCTGGCCGAGGCCTTCGGCGCCGTGGGCCTGCGCGCCGAGAAACCGTCGGAGGTCGACGACCTCATCAAGGAGATGATCAGGGTCAAGCAGCCGGTCATCGCCGACATCGTCGTCGACCGGGCGGAGAACGTCTACCCGATGATCCCGGGCGGGGCCGCCCACAACGAGATCAAGCTCAGCCCCGAGGACGACGGCGCCCACGAGGCGATCTCCGAGAAGGGCATGGTACTCGTATGACGCCGGGCCCGGGCCGCACCAGGCCCGGGCTGCCTTGAGCCAGACCCCGGGTGGCGCCCCGAGCCGCCACCCAGCCCCTTCTCGCCGGACTGCCTCCCATGCCCGCCCCGAAGCCAACTAAAGACGCCCCGCCCTCGACCCCGCAGGCTCTCTTCTCCGATGCCGAGCGGACGCCCGAGGAACGCCACACCATCGTCGTCCTCGTCGACAACGAGCCGGGCGTCCTCGCCCGGGTCATCGGCCTCTTCTCCGGCCGCGGCTACAACATCGAGAGCCTGACCGTAGCCGAGATCGACGCCGACAAGTCGCAGTCGCGCATCAACATCGTGACCACCGGCACGCCCTTCGTCATCGAGCAGATCAAGAACCTGCTGGCGAAGCTGGTGCCGGTCCACTCGGTGCTCGACCTCACCGTCGAGGGCCCGCACATCGAGCGGGAACTCGCCCTGGTAAAAGTGGTCGGCGGCCGCGAGAACCTCGTCCAGGCGCTGCGCATCGCCGACTTCATGCACGCCCGCCTCGTCGACAGCACGCCCGAGAGCTTCGTCTTCGAGGTCACCGGCACGTCCGGCGAGGTCGACGCGTTCATCCACCTCGTCGAGCCGATCGAGGTGAGCCGCGCCGGCGTGGTCGCCATCGGCCGCGGCGATTCCATCCTGCGCCCGCGCGAGCGCTGAGCCGACCGAAACAGAATCCAAACGCACGTACGAAGGGGGACCCCGATGCGCGTCTATTACGATACCGACGCCGATCTCAATCTCGTCAAGTCGAAGAAGGTGGCCGTCGTCGGCTACGGCAGCCAGGGCTTCGGCCATGCCAACAATATGAAGGACAGCGGCGTCGCCGACGTCGTCGTGGCCCTCAAGGAAGGCAGCGCCAGCCGGGCCAAGGCCGAGCGCGCCGGCTTCAAGTGCATGACCGCCAGCGAAGCCGCCAAGTGGGCCGACATCGTCATGGTCCTCGTCCCCGACGAGCTCCAGGCGGACCTCTACAGGAACGAGCTGAAGGACAACATGAAGGAGGGCGCCGCCCTCATGTTCGCCCACGGCTTCAACATCCACTTCAACCTGATCGAGCCGCGCCCCGACCTCGACGTGCTGATGATCGCCCCCAAGGGCCCCGGCCACCTGGTCCGCGCCGAGTACACCAAGGGCGCCGGCGTCCCCTGCCTCCTCGCCATCCACCAGGACGCCACCGGCGGCGCCCACGATGTCGGCCTCTCCTACGGCGCCGCGATCGGCGGCGGCCGGGCCGGCATCATCGAGACCAGCTTCAAGGAGGAGGTCGAGACCGACCTCTTCGGCGAGCAGGTCGTGCTCTGCGGCGGCCTCTGCGCCCTGATCCAGGCCGGCTTCGAGACCCTCACGGAGGCCGGCTACGCCCCCGAGATGGCCTATTTCGAGACCGTCCACGAGGTGAAGCTGATCGTCGACCTCATCTACGAGGGCGGCCTCGCCAACATGCGCTACTCCATCTCCAACACCGCCGAGTACGGCGACTACACGACCGGCCCGCGCATCGTCACCGACGAGACCAAGGCCGAGATGAAGCGCGTCCTCGCCGACATCCAGGAAGGCCGCTTCGCCCGCGACTGGGTGCTCGAGAACAAGGCCGACCAGGCCCACTTCAAGGCCACCCGCCGCCGCCACGCCGAGCACGCGATCGAGGAGGTCGGCGCCAAGCTCCGCGGCATGATGCCCTGGATCGGCGCCAACAAGCTGGTTGCCGGCACCAAGGACTGAGCTTCGGACTACGGAAGACCAGGGGAGGCGGCTGCCTCCCCTGGGACCCCTCCGGCTGTTTCATGCTGTGGTGATGTCCAGTGCTGGAGATGAGCGTTCATGCGTGCGGCAGCATGGTCGCTCGCATGATTGCTGACTGAAACGATCCGGACGCACCGTCTGCGAGGGTTTCGCAACGAGCGGAACCACTTCTATGTGTTGGATGCATGCATCGCAGTTCCCGGCCGCGGCGAGGATTCGCCCGCGTCGACGGCGGCTGCGAATATACTCATGAACGTGTCGTCATCCTGGCGACCACGTCATTTGCCTGAACCGCTTACCTCA
>CAZGUW010000389.1:0-4109 GCA_964528705.1 uncultured Geminicoccaceae bacterium | reverse complement strand
TGGCGCAGAGAATCACGCGACGAACGCCGGTGCCAGCACGTTTTTCAGCAGCCTGTTAGGCGCGATGCGACCGGCCGGGCGACCGGCCCGGGCGGTCAGATCAGCTCGCGCACATGGCTCTCCCGGCCGTAGACGGCGACCAGGGCGACGATCAGCACGCCCAGCGTCGCCTGGACCAGCGGCGGCTGCAGGCCGAGGCCGACCAGGACGGTGGTGAGCTCGATCAGGCAGAGCGCGCCGGCCAGTGTGCCGAGGAAGCCGCCGCGCCCGCCGACCAGCGCCGTGCCGCCGATCACCACGGCGGCAATGGTCTGGGAGAGGTAGGGAGCACCCACCGCCGCGTAGGCCGAACCGGAAAAGCCCAGCAGCAGGATGCCGGCAAGCGCCGCGAAACCCGCGGAGAGCGCGAAGGTGACCGTCCACATGCGAACCGGATCGACCAGAGCGAGGCGCGCCGCGCGCGGGTTGCTGCCGAGCGCATAGAGCCGCCGGCCGTAGACGGTGCGCGAGAGGAGGAGGACCACGCCCAGCGCCAGCACGGCCGTGAACGGGATCAGCCAGGGCACCGGAATCGGACCGATGGTGCCGCCGATGGAAACGAATTTCTGCACCCAGGCAGGCGCCCCGCCGGTCGGAAAGCCCTTGGTCCAGAGCTGCACCGCACCCTGCAGCGTCGTCCCGATGCCAAGCGTCACGATCAGCGGGTGGATGGCGAGGACAGACGACAAGGCACCGTTGAACGCACCCACCAGCATGGCGGCCAGGATGACTCCCGGCAGGACGATGGCGAAGGGCACGCCCTGCCCGTAGAGCTGGGCCGCGGCGACGTTGGCGAAGCCGATGACGAACGGAATCGAGAGATCGATGCCCCCGAGCAGGATGACCAGTGTCTGGCCGATCGAGGCGATCGCGAGGAGGGCGGCGAGCACCAGCATGGCGCGCACGCCGAAGGTGGTGCCGAAGCCCTTGATCAGGAGCATTCCGACGACGTGGATGAGAAGGGCGAGCAGGAGCGTCACCACCGGCCCGCTGAGCCGCCAGCGCCCGGTCATGCCCGCCTCCTCCGCGACAGGAGCAGGCCGAGCCGCTCCGAGTTGAGGGCCACCGCGACGGTGAGCGCCGCGCCATAGGCCATCTGCAGAAGGAAGGTCGAGACGTTGAAGTAGGTGAGCACCGACTGCAGGAGGAAGATGTCGACGGCACCGAGGGCCGCGGCGACCAGCCCGCCCTTGCCGCCGGCGAGGCTGACGCCGCCGAGTGCAACGGCCGAGATGGCGAGGAGCGTCATGCTGTTGGCCACGTTCGGATCGGCCGAGCCGATCAGCCCGGTGAGCGAGAGCCCGCCGACGGCGCCGAAGAGACCGGCCAGGACATAGGAGAGGAAGCGCACGCGGGTGACCGGTATGCCGGCCGTGAAAGCCGCCCGGTCGTCGCTGCCGACAGACATCAGGTGCTCATGGATCGGCAGGCGCTTGATCAGCAGCCACGCCGCCACGACGGCGAGGATCGGCAGGATCGAGCCCGTGCCGGCGAGCGACTTCAGCCAGGTCGGTGCCGTGCCGGTCGGCGAGGGCGAGATGGTCAGCGTCAGCCCGGCATAGAGAAGGTACGTGCCGAGCGTCGCCACGATCGGCTGAATGCGCAGGATGGTGGCGAGGAAGCCGTTGAGCATGCCCGAAGCGAGGCCGATGAGCAGGACGATGGGCACGATCTCGAAGGGCGAGGTCATGCCGGCGCGCTCCACCAGCAGCCGGACGATCACGACGTTCACGAGCCCCATGAGCGGCGCCACCGAGATGTCGATGCCGCCACGCCCACCGAGGATCGGCGGCATCGAGGCGATGGCCGCGATGATCAGCGGTGCCGCGAGGCCGAGCGTCACGCCGAGATTGGCAGGCGCGAAGCGCACCGGATTGAGGATCAGGTTCAGGAGCAGAAGGACGACGAAGAGGCCACCGGCGAGGCGGAGCTCCGGGCGGCGGGCGAACAGGCGCTTCATGCGGCCTCCGACTGGCCGAACATGGCCGCGATCACCCGGTCCATCGCGAGCTCGTCCCGGCCGAGCTCGCGCGAGACCGCCCTCTCGCGGAACACCAGCACCCGGTCGCACAGCTGCAGGATCTCCTCGATCTCGGTCGAGAGCACCACGAGCGGCATGCCTTCGTTGCGGGCGAGCTCGCGAAACGTCTCGTAGAGCTTCATCCGCGTGCCGAGATCGACGCCGCGCGTCGGATCGTTCAGCAGCATGATTTTGGGCTCGCAGGCGAGCCAGCGTGCCAGCAGCACCTTCTGCTGGTTGCCGCCCGAGAGCGTGCCGATCGGCGCTTCGGGCCGGTCGTAGACCATGGAGAGCCGTTCGCGGAACGCGCGCAGCCGCTCGTGCAGGCCGCGCCGGCGGACCACGCCGAGCGTGGCGTGGCGCGGCAGGGCGGCGATGGCGAAATTGTCGAACACCGACTGGCCCGGCAGGATGCCGGTGCCGCGCCGGTCGCGGGGCAGGTAGGCGACACCCAGCCGGACAGCCCCCTCGAGGCTGGTGACCGGCGCCTCGCCGCCCCCTTCAGTGCGGATCGCCACGCCCCCGGCGACCGGCTGGTGGAGGCCGCAGAGCGTCTCGATGAAGGCCTCCTGGCCATGCCCCTCGAGCCCGGCAAGGCCGACGATTTCGCCACGGGCCACGGCGAGGTCGATGGGCCTTGCCGCCTCCTCCAGCTGCACGCCGCGCGCCTCGAGCATGATCTTTTCAGCCATGCGCGTGCACCCTGAGCTCGGCCTCGGGGATCATCAGCGCAAGCAGCCGGGCGGGCGTGATTTCCGCTCCTTCGAGGGTCTCGATGGCCCGGCCACTGCGCAGCACGGTGACTCGGTCCGAGAGCGCCTGCACCTCGTCCATGCGGTGCGAGATGAAGAGGACGAGCCGCCCGCCCGCCACGAGCTCGCGGATGGCGGCGAAGAGCACGTCGCGGTCGGCGAAATCGAGGGCCGCCGTCGCCTCGTCGAGGATCAGGATGCGCGGGTCCCGAACCAGGGCCCGGGCGAGCACCACGAGCTGCTGCTGGGCGAGCGGCAGCTCGCCGCCACGCCGGTCGAGGTCGAGCTTGGTGCTCGTGATCCGCGCCAAGGTCGCCTCGGCGATCCCGGCACGCCGCCCCAGTGGCAGCGCCCGCCGCCAGAGCCCGTCATAGCCAAGGAAGATATTCTGGAGCACGCTGCGTTCCGGTGCCAGGAGCACCTCCTGGAACACCGTGGCGATCCCGTGCTCGCGCGCCTGCGCCGGGTTGCGCAGCCGCACCGGCTCACCGTCCACCTCGACCGTCCCCGCATTGGGCTCCACCACCCCGGTCAAGAGCTTGACCAGCGTGCTCTTGCCGCTGCCGTTCTCACCGAGGATCGTGTGGACCTGCCCGGCCTCGAAGTCGACCGACACATCGTCCAGCGCCACGGTCTCGCCGTAGCGTTTCGAGACCCCGTTTAGCGCCAGAATGGTCAGCCGATTTTTCCTGTTTGTCGAACGCAGAGCCTGCCCGGTCGGTCGGCTTTCCGGGCGAAAGCGCTAGACGGTCCGGGTCATTCATGCAAGACACGGCGGCGCCGAATTCGCGCATTTGCTCGGGGAGGAGCTGCAAGAAATGAAGACCGCCCTCAGGACGCTCGTGTGTGGGCTGACCCTGCCGGCACTGGCGGCGCTGCCCGCCGCGGCGCAGTCGATCGATGTCCTGCCGGACGAGCTCAAGGCGCTCTACACGGACAATATACCGGTCAGCGGCTCAGCCTATGACGGCTTCGAGATGCCGGCGCAGCCCTGGAAATGGTGCCACTCCGAATCCTACATGGGCAATCCCTGGCGCGTGGCGGCGGCCAACGAGCTCGAGCGGCTGGTCAACGGCGCCATCGAGGCCGGTGTGGTCGAGAGCTTCGAGATGTCCGACAGCAATGGCGACGTCACCCAGCAGATCGCCCAGATCCGCGCCTTCATCGACAAGGGCTGCAGCGTCATCACCACCATCGCCGGCTCGTCGACGGCGCTCAACGACGTGATCGAGGATGCCTACAACGCCGGCATCCCGGTGGTCACCGGATCGGGAACGATCGTTCCCGTCGATGCGCTC
>CAZGUW010000388.1:0-4171 GCA_964528705.1 uncultured Geminicoccaceae bacterium | reverse complement strand
CGGCCTCGCTCGACCCCGCCGCCCTGGTGCTCACCTTGGCCGCCGTGCTCGCGGTCTTTCGCTTCCGGCTCGGCATGATCTGGACGCTTCTGGGTTGCGTTGCCGCCGGCATGCTCTGGGTGGGGCTGGCCCCTTGAGCCTGCTGTGCCCATCTGCAGGGGTGACGAAGCACTGCGCCTGAGCCGTGCGGCCGGGCGACGCCCTGATCTCCTTGTCCGAACCCGGCAAGGACCGCTAGACCGGGCGGCGCAGCGACGAGGATCGATCCATGACCTACACCATCGACGGCAACACCGGCACCTGGGAGATCGTCTGCGGGCTCGAGGTGCACGCGCAGGTGACCGCCAACGCCAAGCTCTTTTCCGGTGCGGCGGCGGCCTTCGGGGCGGCGGCGAACAGCCAGGTGAGCCCGGTCGATGCCGGCATGCCGGGCATGCTGCCGGTGCTCAACGGCCACTGTGTCGAGCAGGCGGTCCGGACCGGGCTCGGGCTCGAGGCGCACATCAACCGGCTCTCGATCTTCGAACGGAAGAACTATTTCTATCCCGACCTGCCGAACGGCTACCAGATCAGCCAGTACGAGCATCCGATCGTCGGGCACGGCCAGCTCCTGATCGACATGCCGGACGGCCACACGCGCGCCATCGGCATCACGCGCCTGCATCTCGAGATGGATGCCGGCAAGTCGATGCACGACCAGCGTGACGGCGAGACCCTGATCGACCTCAACCGCTCCGGCGTGGCGCTGATGGAGATCGTCTCGGAGCCCGACATCCGCACGCCCGAGGAGGCCGTGCTCTATTTGCGCAAGCTGCGCTCGATCCTGCGCTATCTCGGCACCTGCGACGGCAACATGGAAGAGGGCTCGCTGCGCTGCGACGCCAATGTCTCGGTCCGCCGGGTGGGCGACGAGGCCTATGGCACGCGCTGCGAGGTCAAGAACGTCAACTCCATGCGCTTCGTCGCCAAGGCGATCGAGTACGAGGCCAAGCGCCAGGTAGAGCTGCTCGAGGCGGGTGGCACCGTGGTCCAGGAGACCCGGCTCTTCGATGCGGTGAAGGGCGAGACGCGCTCGATGCGCGGCAAGGAGGAGGCGAACGACTATCGCTACTTCCCCGATCCCGACCTTTTGCCCCTGGTCCTGCCCGAGGACTTCGTCGACCGGCTGAAGGCGACCCTGCCGGAGCTGCCGGACATGAAGAAGGCGCGCTTCATGGCCGAGTACCGCCTGCCGGCCTACGATGCCGGGGTGCTGGTGGCGGAGCGGGCCACCGCCGACTACTACGAGGAGGTCGCGAAGGGCCGGGACGGCAAGCAGGCGGCGAACTGGGTGATCAACGAGCTCTTCGGCCTGCTCGGCAAGGCGGGTAAGGGAATCGACGAGAGTCCGATCAGTTCGGCGAGCCTCGGCAAGCTGCTCGATCTCCTGAACGGCAACACCATTTCCGGGCGGATCGCCAAGGACGTCTTCGCCATCATGTTCGAGACCGGCGGCGACCCCGAGGCGATTGTCGAGGAGAAGGGCTTGAAGCAGGTCACCGACACGGGGGCCATCGAGGCCATCGTCGAGGACGTGATCGCCAAGAACCCTGGCCAGGTCGAGACCTACCAGAAGAACCCCAAGGTGATCGGCTGGTTCACCGGCCAGGTGATGAAGGCCTCGGGCGGCAAGGCCAACCCGCAGGTGGTGGGCGAGATCCTGCGCGCCAAGCTGCCGCCGGTGGAGTAGCAGCGGCGCCGGCCGACCGCCCCGATTTCTTCGTGCTCACCGGCGCCTCGGGCGGCGGCAAGTCGGCGATCGTCGAGGCCTTGGGCCGGCTGGGGTTCACCGTCGTGCCGGAAACGGGGCGGCGGATCGTCCGGGAACAGCTGGCGAGCGGCGGCGATGCCACGCCCTGGCAGGACCGCGTGGCGTTCCGCGACCTGTTCTTCGCCCGTTCGGTCGAGGCCTACGAGGCGGCGGCGGGTCGTCCCGGGCCGGTCTTCTTCGACCGCGGCATGGTCGAGGCGCTGGCCTGGTCCCGGCTGTGCGGCCTGCCGGTGCCGGAGGAATGGCGTGCCGTGGTCGAGCGCTGCCGCTATGCCGATACGGTGCTGGTGACGCCGCCATGGCGGGAGGTCTTCAGGAACGACGGCGAGCGGCGGAAGACCTGGGCCGAGGTGCTCGACGATTATCGTGCCACGGTCGAGGCCTATGCGGCTCTCGGCTATCGTCTGGTGGAGGTGCCGCGAGCGCCGGTCGCCGAGCGGGCCGCCTTCGTGCTCAGGCAGGCCGGCATCGAAACTGCAGCCCGGAGAGAGAACCCTTGACCATCCTCTATCTCGATGCCGACGGCTGCCCGGTGAAGGACGAGGCCTATCGCGTGGCCGAGCGCTACGGGCTGCACACCTTCGTGGTCGCCAATGCGTGGCTGCGGGTGCCGGAGAGTGCGGCGATCGAGCGGGTCACCGTTGGCGACCGGCTGGACGAGGCGGACGACTGGATCGCCGAGCGGGCGGGGCAGGGCGACATCGTCGTCACCAGCGACATCCCGCTCGCCGACCGGGCGATCAAGGCCGGGGCCAGGGTGGTGACGCCGGATGGCCGGGTGCTGGATCCCCGGACCATCGGCGACGTGCTGGCCACGCGCAACCTCATGACCGACCTGCGCGAGGCGGGCACCATCCGGGGCGGGGGGCGGCCCTTCGGCAAGGCCGAGCGCTCGCGTTTCCTCGAGGCGCTCGACCGGGTGATCGTGGCGATCAGCCGGGGCCGCTGAGCAACGATCCGGCCGCGCTGCCGGCCGGCATCACGAAACTTTCACCCGCCTCTGCTTCAGTTGGCGCGGTCGAGCGTTGGCCCCTTCGATCGGGTTGCCTGCGACCGGAGGTGGCTCGGAAATCATGGATCGGTTGCCCGGTTCCGGGCTGGACGACCTCATGGGGCGGCTCGGCGCCGATGCCGAACGGCTGCTCGAGGACCTGCTGCAACGTGCTGCGGGCTCGCCCTGGGCCACCTTCCAGCAGCCGGGTGACATCGTCCTGACCCGTGGCCGGCGGCCGCTCAGCCATCTCAACGCGGTCCTGCAGTCGATGATCGAGGGGGGCATCGCCCGGGCGACGCACGCGATGATGGTGGCGGCCCCAGGGGTCTACGCCGATGCCAGCATCCATTTCGGCGTGACCCTGCTGCCGGCCCAATCCTTCTCCATCGACGACGTCGAGGAGCGGCGATCGCCGTTGCCCGGCCAGGGACCGGTGCGGCGCCGGCGGCTGGTCGCCGCCTTTCGCCATCCGGCCCTCGCCGCGTCGCCCGAGCGTCAGCGCCGGCTCATCCAGGCCATCGCCGGACAGCTCGGCCAACCCTACAACTTGCGCTTCGTCTTCAAGCGGGTGCGCGAGCCGGCCCAGGACGGTACCGCCTTCTGCTCGGAGCTGATCGCCCGCACCTTTGCGGGGCTCGGCCTGCCGATTGCGCCGAAGCGCCGCTTCGCCGCGGTCCTGCCGCACACCCTTCTGCGCCATCTGGCGGAAGAGGGCTGGACCGACGTCAGCGCCGCCTACCGCATCGGCCTGCAGCGGGCCGTCGGCTGAAGGTCCGAACCTAAACGATCCCTTCCCTTGCCGGGCCGCGGCAGGCTACGTGAGGAGAGCGACAGCGGGTTCGCCGCTGCGACCCAGGGAGGACGAAAGCCGCTTTGGCCCTGCGTATCGAACCCATTCGGGCTGCGCTCCGCGAGCCCTCGTTCCGCGCCTATCTGACGGCCAATTCGGTTTCGCTGATCGGCACCTGGATGCAGCGCATCGCCGTCGGCTGGCTGGCCTGGGAGCTCACCGAGTCGCCCTTCTGGCTCGGCGCCGTCGCCTTCGCCGACCTGGCGCCGGCGGTGCTCATCGCCCCTTATGGCGGGGTGCTGGCCGACCGCCACGACCGGCGGCGGATCCTGCTCTGGACCCAGAGTGCGATGGCCCTGGTCGCCTTCGCCATGGCGCTCCTGCTCTGGCTGGATCTCGTCGGCATCGTCGGGCTGACGCTCCTGGTGGCCCTGCATGGCAGCCTGATCGGCATCAACCAGCCGGCGCGCCTGGCGCTGGTCCCGGCCCTGGTCGGCCGACAGCATCTGCAGACGGCGATCGCGCTCAACAGCGTCGTCTTCAACTCGGCGCGGTTCATTGGCCCGGCCGTCGCCGG
>CAZGUW010000387.1:0-4187 GCA_964528705.1 uncultured Geminicoccaceae bacterium | reverse complement strand
CGAAGGGCGTCGGCGTCTATTTCGTCACCCAGAACCCGATCGACGTGCCGCCGGTCGTCCTCGGCCAGCTCGGCAACCGCATCCAGCATGCGCTGCGCGCCTTCACGCCCCGGGACCAGAAGGCGGTCAAGGTGGCGGCCGAGACCTTCCGTCCCAACCCGGCCTTCGAAACGGAGGAGGTCATCACCGAGCTCGGTGTCGGCGAGGCCCTGGTCTCGACCTTGATGAGCAGGGGCGAGCCCTCGATGGTCGAGCGGACGAAGATCCTGCCGCCGCGCTCGCGCATGGGTCCGCTGACTGCCGCCGAGCGGCAGGCGCTGATCGACCGGAGCCCGCTCTTCGGCCGCTACGAGGACGAAATCGACCGCGAATCGGCCTTCGAGATGCTGCAGCAGCGCGCGGAACAGCAGGCGCGCGAGGCGGCCGCGGCCGAGCTCGACGCGGCCATCGCCCGCCACGAGCAGCTCGGCGAGGAGCTCGGCTCGTCGCGCCGGATCGGCAGCAAGGGCAGGCAGCCGGCGCCCGCGCCCTCCGGCGGCGGCATCCTCGCCGACATCTTCACGGGCGGCGGCGGCCGCCGGCAGAGCCCGGCCGAGGCGATGGCGAAGTCCATGGCCCGCTCGGTCGGCAGCCAGCTCGGCCGCACCCTCGTGCGCGGCATCCTGGGCAGCCTGATGAAGGGCCGCTGAGCGGCGGCAGACGCCGGCCGCTCAGGCGGTGAGCCCGGCGGCGATCACCGCCGCGTTCCGGCTCGCGGTCGGCTTCGGCAGCGGCGGTGGCGACTTGAGCGCCCGGCGCGTCGCCGCCATGAGCGAGCGGATGTCACGATGCGCCGACGACCGCGGCGCGAAGCCGCCGATCCAGTTGCCCGCATCGAAGGCCTGGGCGAAGAGTTCGGAGCGGCGGATCGGCGGCGCCAGGGGCGACGGCACGCGGATCTTGAGCCGCCGGAGCCCGCCATCGTCGAACCAGCCGGCATCGATGCGGGTCGGCACGACGAGGCTGTGCAGCACTCCGACGCGCCGCTCGGCCGCCGCCCGGGCGACCCGCTGCAACGTGCGCGTGGTGGCCGAGAGGTCGATGGCCGAGGGACTCGTCGGGATCAGCATGAGGTCGGCGAGCAGCAGCGCCGAGGCCAGGGCGGCGCCGAGCACGGCCGGCAGGTCGATGATCACGAAGGCATTGTGCCGCCGGATCTCCTGCAGCTCGGCGATCCAGGCCGGAGTCGCGGCGAAATCGCCGAGCGGTGCCTCGAAGACGCTGGCCGGGACCTTGCGACCGCGCAGCCAGCGGGTCGCGGTGAGCTGCGGGTCGGCGTCGATCACGATCGTCGGCTCGCCCGCCGCCGCCAGGGCGCAGGCCAGGTTGACCGCGATCGTGCTCTTGCCGGTCCCGCCCTTGAGGTTGCCGACCGCGATCACCGCGGCACGTCGCTCGTCCATCGTCCAGGCCTCCTGCCCCGCACGGCACCTGCCGCCGGCACCATCCATGCCGACCCACCCGTCCCCGGGCGAGCACCATCCCGAGCATCCGGATCATGGCCATCCGGCTCAAGCCCGGCAGGCCCGCCTGCACACCGGCCTATGCATCAGGCTCAACGGAACATTAACCAGTCGGGACACAAGACCGGCGCCGGCGGTGTCACAACCCCTTGCGCTTCTCACGCTTTTCGTTAGAACCCGGTCCCGTTGCGGTCGTGGCGGAACTGGTAGACGCGCAGCGTTGAGGGCGCTGTGGGCCTAGCCCGTGGAGGTTCGAGTCCTCTCGACCGCACCACCCCCCCTTTCAAGAGATGCGACGTCAGTCGGACGAGGGTGCCGTGTCAGCGCGCCAGCGCGTGACGCCCTGCGTCTCGATGCCGAAGAGATCGAGCACCCGGCCGACCGAATGGTCGACCATGGCCTCGATACTGACGGGCTTCGCGTAGAACCCCGGCACGGGCGGGGCGACGATCGCTCCCATCTCGGTGACTGCGACCATGTTGCGCAGGTGGCCGAGATGCAGCGGCGTCTCGCGTGCCATCAGCACCAGCCGGCGCCGCTCCTTGAGCACCACGTCGGCTGCCCGGGTCAGGAGATTGTCGGTGACACCCGTGGCGATGGCAGCGAGCGTGCGCATCGAGCAGGGGGCGATGATCATGCCTTCGGTCGGGAACGAGCCCGAGGCGATGGACGCCCCGACATCGCCGATCGGATGCACCACGGATGCCAGCGACCTGAGCACCTCCACGCTCGTCTCCAGCTCGTAGGCCACGGTCATGGCTGCCGAACGGGTCAGCACCAGGTGCGTCTCGATGTCGAGCGGCTCCAGGGCGCGCAGCAGCCGCTCGCCCAGGATGACCCCCGAAGCCCCCGAAATGCCGATGATCAGCCGCCGCATCGTGCCCTCGCCCGCTCGCCGGGCTGCAGGCTAGCAGCGTGCGGCCGGCGGCGCGACGGCGCTCTCCGCCGCCGCCTCCAGCAGGACGAGCGCCACCGTCTGCCCGGAAGCACTGCGCAGCTCGACCGAGAGCGTCGCACCCCCCGCCGTCGCTTCGCGATGCCGCCAGTCCGCCGCCGCCCGCAGTCGCCGGCCGAGCTCCGCGCGGGCCGGACCGGCGAGGAAGGGTGCGAGCAGCCAGTCGAGCTCGCGCCCGGTCAGGTCCGGCGCCAGCCCCGCCGCACAGGCGGCCTGCTCCATCCGAACGTTCGCCGCAGTCAGCCGGCCATTGCCGTCGGCGAGCGCAGCCGGCAGCGGCAGGGCCTCGAGCAGCACCGCCGCTTCGCTCCGGGCACGGTCCAGCGCCTCGGCCTGCCGCAGGCTCTCGGTCACGTCGACGAAGGTCGCTGCGACCCCGGTGACTTCCCTGTCTCGGCCCCGATGCGGCACGGCCCGCAGCCGCACGAGGGCACCGTCCGCGGCCACGAGGTCAGCGCTGACGATGTCGCCGGTGGCGGTCACATCGCGCAGCCGGCCGACGATGTCGGCGTCGCCGAAGCCGTGGGTCAGATGGGCGAGCGGCCGCCCGACATCCTGGGTCAGCAGGTTGAAGAAGCGGCCGAGCGCCGGGGTGAAGCGACGCACGCGCAGATCGGCATCGACGAGGAGCGCTGCCAGCTCGGCCGAGCCGACGAGGCTCTCCATGTCCTGGCCACCCTGCACGAGAGCCGCGATCCGGCGTTCCTGCTCCGCACCCTCAGCCTGCAGCTCCTCATTGGCCGCACGCAGCTCGTCCAGGGCCGACTGCAGCGCGAGGTTGGCGGCGCGCAGCTCCTCGCTGGCGGCCGGCGATTCGGGCTCCGGCGTGGCGCCCGCACCCCCCGCCTCGGGCTCGTCCGCCGCCTCGCCCTCGACCGGCCCGGCCGGGCTCCGCCGGTCGTCGAAGCTGACCAGGAGGCAACCCTTGGCATCGCCCGGGGTCGGCAGCGTCTCCACCACCAGCCGCTGCAGCACATGGTCGTCGCCGGCGGCAACGTGGCTCAGGGTCACCGGGCGACCGGTACGCCGCACCCGGCTCATGGCCGAGCCGAGCGGCCCGCGCAGCGGCTCGACGATCATCTCCAGCACGGCGAGGCTCGGCCGGCCGCGCGGCTGGCGCAGATAGGCGCCGGCGTCGCCGAAGCAGTGCACCACGAGGCCGGCCGAATCGACGAGAAGGCTCGGCGGCACGTAGCGGTCGAGCAGGATCTCGTGCGCCATGGTGAGCCGATGGTCGCGGCGCTCCGGGCGGGTCGGACCGCCCGACGGAACCGCCGCGTGCCGGCCGCCCGGCTGGCCGCCGGCCAGCACCGAGGAGACCAGCGGCGGCCGGCCGAACGAGGTGCCGCCGGGCCGCCGCCGATAGAGCGAAAAGCCCGGTGCCACGGCCTCGAACTCCCCCTCGACCGCGCCCAGGCGCTCGCTCGGGCCGAGCAACAGGTGGCCGTCCGCCTCGAGCGCGGTGGCGAAGCTGCGCAGGACGTCGTCCTGCGCCCCCTTGCCGAGACAGGGCAGGAGGTTGCGGCAGATGACGAGCTGCAGCCGCGTGAACGGCGGATCCTGCAGCAGGTCGTGCGGGCTGAAGACGATGCAGCGGCGGAGCGCCGGGATGACCTGGTAGCCGCTGCCGCGCCGGCTGAAGAAGCGCTCCAGCCACGCCGGGCGGACATCGCGGAGCGCCTCCTCGCTGTAGTGCCCGGCCGCCGCCACCGCCAGCGAGCGGCGATGCA
>CAZGUW010000386.1:0-4189 GCA_964528705.1 uncultured Geminicoccaceae bacterium | reverse complement strand
AGGTCGTCGCCCGCGCGGCAGAAGCGCAGGACGGGCCGTGACGTCGAGCCGGAGCTGCGATCGGTGACGAACGGCTCGCGGCCGAGGCCGGCCAGCGCCTCCGCCGCAAGCGGGCCCCGATAGTCGGCGCGCGAGGTCGGGGGCAGGCGGCCGAGCCGTCCGATGGCGGTGCCGGCGCCGCATCCGGCGAGTCGCGACCGGTGGAGCGGCGATACGGCATCCAGCCGGTCGAGGAGCTGTTGAAGGCGTGCTTCGGTTCGCCCGTCGCGGTCGACCACCGTCACGCCGCCATGATCACCGGCGACGAAGGTGCCCATCCGCTCGTCGTCACTCATGCCAGGGCCACACCCGGGCCGACGCGCAGCCGGATCACCGGGGCCGCCGTGAAGGCGAGGCTCGTCACGGCGAGCTGCCCGCTACGCGGATCGGTCTCGAGGCGCACGCTGTCGTCGGCCGGAACGTAGGCGGTCTCGCCGGCGCCGGCACTGCCGAGCACCTGCAGCTCGTCACAGACGAGGAGGCGCGCCGTGTGCGTGCCGGCCGCGGGTCTGTCGCCGGCGTGCGCGACGACCACCAGCGGCAGATCGGTTGCCGGCCGCTCGACGCCCGCCAGCAGCAGCACGAGATCCGGGGCGAGGGCTTCGATGGCGCGGCCGACGCCACCCGGCCCGGCTTCGGCATAGACGAGGGAGGCGCTGATCCGGCTCCAGGCGAGCAGCTCGACGAGATCGGCGGCGAAGGGTCCGGTAACGTCGTCCGTGACCAGTACCACGCGGTGCGGCAGACGTTTCGCGCCGAGCCGGGAGAGGGCGCCGATGAGCCGGTGCTGGCGCAGCAGCCAGTCGCCGTCGGCCTCGAGGCGGGTGAACCCCAGATGCGGCCGACCGCGGCGCAGGGGGGGCACGGCACCGACCGGATCGGCACCGGCGACATGGAGCTGGCCGGGGTCGCCGACCCCGTGCAGATCGGCGGCGCCGATGAAGGGGATGTCGGTCTCGGTGGTCGGCCGCCCGGGCCAGAGTTCCCGGTAGAGCGGCAGGGCATCGTAGGCGGCTCGCGCGGCCGCCAGCAGCGCCGCGTCGTTCATGCGGGGGGCGCCGCGTTCATGCCGGCGGCGACTGCGGCATGCCGAGCTGGCGCAGCGGGCCGGTCAGGCGCTCCTCGTCCTCCAGATGCTGGAAGGGCCAGTAGTCGACGAGCTCGTCGAGATTGGCTTCCGGCCAGCCGGCGAGATAGGTCTCGAAGGCGACCTTGGCCGCTTCCTGCCGGTCGAGATGGACGAGCGCGGCGGCGAGCGGTGCCGCCGGGCCGAAGTCCTCGGGATTGCGTTCGAGCGCCAGCGCGAACTGCGTCACCGCCTCCTCGAAGGCGCCCTCGCCGAAATAGGACATGCCGAGCACGAAATCGACATAGGCCGGGAAGAGCGGGTCCAGCCGCATGGCGAGCTCGACCCAGGGCCGCCCCTCGGTCGGGCGTCCGGCGTAGATCAGCGTCTCGGCGCGGATGATGTGGCCGGCGACGTCGTTGGGATCGTCGTCGACCGCGAGCTGGGCGAAACCGAGCGCCTCGTCGAAGCGGCGCGCATAGAGGTTCATGTCGGCCGCCAGCCGGTATGCGACGGCATTGGGCTCCAGCAGCGCCCGTTGCAGGTACTCCTCGGCCCGGCCGGGCGCCGTCTCCCACGTTTCGCCGATGCTCTCCTCCCAGCCATAGACCCAGCTCCACCAGTAGACCTGGCCGATAGCGGCATTGGCCGCGGCATAGTCGGGGTCGATCGCCAGCGCGGCCCGCAGATGGACGAGTGCTTCGGCCAGGGCCTCGGGGGTCTTTTCCTCGAGCAGCTGGATGCCGCTGCGGAAATTCTCGTATGCTGCGAGGCTGGTCGTGTCGCTGCGGGCGATACGGCGCTGCTCGTCGGAGCTCAAGTCGAGCGCCATGGCCGCCACGACGCCGTCGACGATCTTCTTCTGGACGCCGAAGATGTCATGCGGACTCACGTCGTAGCGCTCGCCCCAGACGGTCCGGCCGTCACCGCCGTCCACCAGCCTGGCGTTGATGCGGAACTTGTCGCCGACCTCGCGGATCGTGCCCTCCAGCACGTGGCTGGTGCCGAGCGAGCTGGCGATCGCCCGGGGCCCGATGCTCTCGCGGGCCACCGTCCGGGTCGTGTTGCGGGCGACCACCTGGAGCTGGTGGATCTTCGAGAGGTCGGTGGTGATGTCTTCGACGATGCCATCGGCGAGCACGCGGAAGCGCGCGTCGTCACCCAGGCTCTCGAACGGTGCGACGGCGATGGCGGGGCCGCGCTCGCGCAGCGGCGCCAGTGTCGCCAGATGGGCGACCTGGCTCTCGGCTCCGGTGTCCGCCAGCATCCGGTAGCTCGCGATCGCGGCAAGGACGGCAAGACCGACAGCCGCCGCCAGCGCCATGCCCAGGCGTCGCCGACGCGCCGTCGCGGGCGGGCCGGTCGTGAGCTGGAGCACCTCGACCGGCATCTCGATGTTCTTCAGTCGTCGCCGCCCGAGCGAGTGGAAGTGGGCGGCGACGTGACGCCGAACCTGCTCGTGGAAGGCGCCGCAGGCGACGATCCCGCCGGGTTCGGCGAGGCTCTGCAGCCTGGCGGCGATGTTGACGGCTTCGCCGTAGAGCTGGTCGCCGTCGACGATGACGTCGCCGAGCGCCAGCGCCTGGCGGATATGCAGATGTTCCGTGGCCCCGAGCGGCGCGTGCACCTGCTCACGGATCTCGAGCGCCGAGCGCAGCGCCTGCACCGGGCTCGCGAACGCCACGAGCAAGCCGTCGCCGGCATCGCCGAAGACGCGCCCGTCATGGCGGTCGACGATCTTCACGACGCTGTCGAACAACGTCTTCAGCTCGGACAGTGTCGCCTCGTCGTCGTGGCCCATGTGCAGGCTGTAGTCGACGATATCGAGGGCCAGGATCGCGCTCAGCACCCGCTGCATCACGACGCCCCTCCGTCCCGCGCCCGCGCGCGAGAGCTACGCTCTAAGGTAAGCCAGTCGGCAGACGGGCGCAAATGGCCGGCATGTCAGCAGACGATCGCCGCATGTCGCGGGCGAGCCACTTGAGGATTTGCCGGGGCACGTTAACAATGATGGCGCGGTTGGCCGCACATGACCAGCCGTCACAAAACAGGGAGGCTGAAATGCAGCGACGGATGTTTGGCGGCCTGGCGGCCGCCCTGGCCATCGGCCTGATGGCGTCGACCGCGATGGCGCAGGACATGCCACGCATGGGCGTGGTCGTGAAGATCGGCGGCATTCCCTGGTTCAATGCCATGGAGGTCGGCATCGAGGAGCAGGGCAAGGAGCTCGGCTGGGATGCCTGGATGGTCGGGCCGACCAGCGCCGACCCGGCGCTCCAGGTGCGCGCCGTCGAGGACCTGATCGCCCAGGGCGTGGACGCGATCGGCGTCGTGCCGAACGATGCCGAGGTGCTCGAGCCGGTGCTGGCCCGGGCGCGCGAGCAGGGCATCATCGTCATCACCCACGAGAGCCCGGACCAGGAGAATGTCGACTGGAATTTCGAGATGGCCTCGCTCAAGGGCTTCGGCGAGGCGCATGCCAAGCTGTTCGCCGAGGCCGTCGGTGGTGAGGGCGAGTATGCGCTCTATGTGGGCTCGCTCACCGTGCCGGCGCACAATGCCTGGGCCGACGCGGCGGTGGCCTATCTCGAGGCCAACCATCCGGACATGACGCCGGTCGCCGACCGCTTCGGCGTCGCCGAGAGCGTCGACGATTCGCGCAGCACCGCCCTCGACCTGATGCGCGCGCATCCCGAGCTCAAGGGCTTCCTCGCCTTCGGCAGCCAGGGGCCGATCGGGGCCGGGCGCGCCGTCGACGAGCGCCGCAAGGCCGGCGAGATCGCCGTGGTCGGGCCGTTCTCGCCGGGCCAGGGGCAGCGGCTGGTGCATGACGGGGTGATCAGCGGCGGCTTCATGTGGAACCCGATGGAGGCGGGCCGCGTCTTCGTCACCATGGCCGACATGCTGAAGAAGGGCGAGCCGATCGAGGACGGCACGGAGATCCCGGGGCTCGGCGTGGTGTCGCCCGACACCGAAACGAACAACATCATCGTCGACGCGCTCGTGACCCTGAACAAGGACACCGTCGACGAGCTGGCGGGCATGGGCCTCTAGGGGCCTTCGGGCATCCCGGTGGCAGGAGGC
>CAZGUW010000385.1:0-4192 GCA_964528705.1 uncultured Geminicoccaceae bacterium | reverse complement strand
GCATGCGCCTCGGCGCACCCGACGCCACCGGTCGGCAGACGCCGGAGCCGGTCGAGGGCTCGACCTTCGAGCGGCCGGCGGACCTCGTCATCGCCGCCCTCGGCTTCGACCCGGAGGACCTCGTGACGCTGTTCGACGAGCCCGGGCTGCCGGTCAGCCGCTGGGGCACGGTCAAGATCGACTGGCGGACGATGATGACGGAGCTGCCCGGCGTGTTCGCCGCCGGCGACATCGTCCGCGGCGCCTCGCTCGTCGTCTGGGGGGTGCGCGACGGCCGCGAGGCCGCGCTCGGCATCCATCGCTATCTGCAGTCCAGCGAACGGGCCGGCGCCGACAGCGCCGCCGCCCTCGCTCTCGCCTCGTGAAGGTCGCCGCCATGACAGAAGCCAGCATCGAGCAGGCCCTCGCCACCTACCGGAGCGAGCGGGCGCGGCTGGAGGCCCTTGGCTACGAGGCCGAGGCCTTCGAGCGCGACGCCTGCGGCGTCGGCTGCGTCGTCGCCATCGACGGCCGGCCGCGGCGCGAGGTGGTGCTCGCCGGAATCGACGCGCTGAAGGCCGTCTGGCACCGGGGCGCCGTCGACGCCGACGGCAAGACCGGCGACGGCGCCGGCATCCACATCGAGATTCCCCAGGATTTCTACAAGGGCCAGATCCGCGGCATGCGCGAGGCCGACCACCACGTCGCCGTCGGCATGGTGTTCCTGCCCCGCAACAACATCCAGCAGCAGGAAGCCTGCCGGACCATCGTCGAGAGCGAGGTCCTGCGCTTCGGCTATGTCGTGCGCGGCTGGCGCCAGGTGCCGGTCGACACCAGCGTCATCGGCGAGAAGGCGGCCGCCACCCGCCCCGAGATCGAGCAGATCATCATCGGCAACCCCAATGACGGCGACGGGGCGAACGACGGCGAGGCCTTCGAACGCGACCTCTACCTCATCCGCCGGCGCATCGAGCGGCAGGCGCTGGCCGAGAACATCACCGAGTTCTACATCTGCTCGCTCAGCTGCCGCTCGATCATCTACAAGGGCCTGTTCCTCGCCGAGCAGCTCGCCGTCTTCTATCCCGACCTGCAGGACGAGCGCTTCGTCTCGTCCTTCGCCGTCTTCCACCAGCGTTACTCGACCAACACCTGGCCGGCCTGGAAGCTGGCCCAGCCGTTCCGCACGCTCGCCCACAACGGCGAGATCAACACGCTGCGTGGCAACGTCAACTGGATGAAGAGCCACGAGACGCGGATGGTCGCCGACATCTTCGGCGAGCACAACGAGGACCTGAAGCCGCTGATCCAGGCCGGCAGCTCCGACAGCGCCTCGCTCGACGCCGTGGCCGAGGCGCTGGTCCGCGCCGGCCGCTCGCTGCCGCTGGTCAAGACGCTCCTGGTGCCGCCCGCCTGGTCGAACAAGATGGCCATGCCCGAGGCGCATCAGGACCTCTTCAGCTACTGCAACTGTGTCATGGAGCCCTGGGACGGGCCGGCAGCGCTGGTCGCCACCGACAGCCGCTGGGTGGTCGCCGGCATGGACCGGAACGGCCTGCGCCCGCTGCGCTACAGCCGGACCAGCGACGGCCTCCTGGTGGTCGGCTCCGAGGCCGGCATGGTGCCGCTGAAGGAGGTCGACATCGTCGAGAAGGGCCGGGTCGGGCCCGGCGAGATGATCGGCGTGGACCTCGTCAACGGCAAGTTCTACCGCGACGTCGCGCTCAAGGACCACCTGGCCGCCCACCGGCCTTATGGCAAGTGGGTCGAGAACATCCGCCACCTCGAGGACCTCGTGGCGGCCAGGGCGCCGGCTCCCGTCCAGTACGAGCGGGAGGAGCTGCGGCGCCGGCAGGCGCTCTTCGGGCTGACCATCGAGGACATGGAGCTGATCCTCTCGCCCATGGTGCTCGACGCCAAGGAGGCGGTGGGCTCGATGGGCGACGACACGCCGCTCGCCGTGCTCTCCAAGAACTATCGCGGCCTGCACCACTTCTTCCGCCAGCAGTTCAGCCAGGTCACCAACCCGCCGATCGATCCGTTGCGCGAATGGCGGGTGATGAGCCTCAAGACCCGCTTCGGCAATCTCGGCAACATCTTCGACGAGGACCCGAGCCAGACGCGGATCCTGCAGCTCGAGACGCCGATGCTGACGACCGACGACTTCCGGGCGCTCGAGGGCTATTTCGGCGCCAACGGCCGGACCATCGACTGCACCTTCAAGGCGAAGGGCGAGCGGCTGCGCGAGGCGCTCGCGCGCATTCGCCAGGAGGCCGAGGAGGCCGTTCGGGGCGGCTGCGAGCAGCTCATCCTGTCCGACGAGGGTGTCGGCCCCGATCGGGCGCCGGTGCCGATGATCCTCGCCACCAGCGCCGTCCACAGCCACCTCGTTCGTCAGGGGCTCCGCGCCTTCAGCTCGCTCACCGTGCGCTCGGGCGAGTGCATGGACGTCCACTACTTCGCCGTGCTGATCGGCGTGGGCGCCACCACGGTGAACGCCTACCTCGCCGAGGCGGCGATCGCCGACCGCCACGCCCGCGGCCTGTTCCCCGGCCTGACGCTCGCCGAGTGCCTCGCCCGCTACAAGGAGGCGGTGGGCCAGGGCCTGCTCAAGATCATGTCCAAGATGGGCATCTCGATCATCAGCTCCTATCGCGGCGGCTGCAATTTCGAGGCGGTCGGCCTCTCGCGCTCGCTCGCCCGCGAGTACTTCCCGGGCCTGGTCACCCGCATCTCCGGCATGGGCCTGACCGCCATCAAGAACAAGGTCCGCGCCCAGCACGAGCGGGCCTACGCCGAGGCCGAGCCGCCCTTGGCCATCGGCGGCTTCTACCGCTACCGGTGCAGCGGCGAGCGGCATGCCTACGAGGCGCGCATGGTGCACCAGCTGCAGCAGGCGGTGGCGACCGATTCTTACGTCGCCTACCAGCGCTTCAGCGACATGGTGCAGTCCGGCGACCCGGTCTCGATTCGCGACCTGCTCGACTTCCGCCAGGGCCGCACGCCCGTGCCGCTCGACGAGGTCGAGAGCATCACCGAGATCAGGAAGCGCTTCGTCACGCCCGGCATGTCGCTCGGTGCCCTCGGCCCCGAGGCGCACGAGACGCTGACCATCGCCATGAACCGGATCGGTGCGAAGTCGGATTCCGGCGAGGGCGGGGAAGGGGTCGAGCGCTACACGCCCAGGCCCAACGGCGACAACGCCAACTCGCCGATCAAGCAGGTGGCGTCCGGCCGCTTCGGTGTCACGGCCGAGTACCTGAATGCCGCCCGCGAGCTCGAGATCAAGGTGGCCCAGGGTGCCAAGCCGGGCGAGGGCGGCCAGCTGCCGGGCTTCAAGGTGACGGTCGAGATCGCCCGGCTTCGCCACGCCACGCCGGGCGTCACCCTGATCAGCCCGCCGCCGCACCACGACATCTACTCGATCGAGGACCTGGCGCAGCTCATCTACGACCTCAAGCAGATCAACCCGGACGCCAAGGTCTGCGTCAAGCTGGTCTCGGAGGCCGGCATCGGTACCATCGCCGCCGGCGTCGCCAAGGCCAAGGCCGACGTCATCCTGATCTCGGGCCATGTCGGCGGCACCGGCGCCAGTCCGCAGACCTCGATCAAGTATGCCGGCAGCCCGTGGGAGATGGGCCTCTCGGAGACCAACCAGCTCCTCACCCTCAACCGGCTGCGCCACCGGGTGACGCTCAGGACCGACGGCGGCCTCAAGACCGGCCGCGACATCGTCATCGCCGCCATGCTCGGCGCCGAGGAGTTCGGCATCGGCACGCTGTCGCTCGTCGCCATGGGCTGCATCATGGTCCGCCAGTGCCACTCCAACACCTGCCCGGTGGGGGTCTGCACCCAGCGCGACGATCTCCGGCAGAAGTTCACGGGCACGCCCGAGAAGGTCGTGAACCTGATGAGCTTCATCGCCGAGGAGGTGCGCGAGATCCTGGCCTCGCTCGGCCTGCGCTCGCTCGAGGAGGCGGTCGGCCGCAGCGACCTCCTGAAGCAGGTCGGCCGCGGCAGCGAGGACCTCGACGATCTCGACCTCAACCCGATCCTCGCCCAGGTCGACCCGGGCGGGCTGCCGCGCCACTGCACAGTCGAGGGCCGCAACGAGGTGCCGGAGAGCCTCGACGCGCCGATGCTCAAGGACGCGCGCGCGCTCCTCGAGGACGGCGAGAAGATGCAGCTCCAGTACAACGTGCGGAACGTACAGCGG
>CAZGUW010000384.1:0-4200 GCA_964528705.1 uncultured Geminicoccaceae bacterium | reverse complement strand
GCTCGATCGCCGACATCCAGCGGACCTTCGAGTTCCGCGCCGCGATCGAGGGCGAGGCCGCCTATCTCGCGGCCGAAAGGCGGAGTGCCGCCATGCTGCAGCGGATCCGCCAGACCCTGACCGCGCTCGCCCGCTGCGTGCAGGACGGCGAGCTCGGCGTCGACGCGGACGAGGCGTTCCACGCGCTGATCTGCGAGGCCTCGAGCAACCACTACTTCGTCGCGGCGCGCAACTCCATGAAGCCCAACATCCTGACCGGCCTCAAGCTGACGCGCAGCCTGTCGCTGAACAAGTCCAGGGAACGGCTGGAGCTGGTCCAGGCCGAGCACGACGTCATCTGCGACGCCATCGCCCGCCAGGACCGCGACGCCGCACGCCTCGCCATGCGCCGGCACATCGAGAACGCCCGCCAGCGCGTCTTCGAGGGCGAGGCCGGCGGAATCTGAGGCTCGGCCTCCGGAACCCGGCTGCGGTCCAGGGCGTTTTCCGGTCTCCGAGCCGAGGAGAGGACGAGTGGCGCCCCGTGCCATCTGGAAAGGCCAGCTGAAGATCAACGAGCTGAGCTGCCCCGTTTCGCTGCACGCGGCGGCCTCGACCTCCGGCCGCGTCTCGTTCCGCATGGTCAACCGCAAGACCGGCAACCGGGTCAGGCGGGAATACGTGGACGAAGAGACCGGCGAGCCGGTGGACCGCGAGGAGCAGGTCAAGGGCTACGCCACCGATGACGGCCGCCATGTCGTGCTCGAGGACGAGGAGCTGGCGAGTGCTCTGCCGGAGAACGACAAGACGCTCGAGGTCGAGGCGTTCCTGGCCTGTGCGCAGGTCGATACGGTCTATCTCGAGCGCCCCTACTTCCTCCTGCCGGCCGACCCGTCTGCCGAGGAGGCCTTCACCGTCATCCGCGAGGGCATGCGCGCCAGCAATGTGGCGGCGGTGGCCCGCGCGCTGCTCTTTCGCCGCGTGCGCTCGCTCCTGATCCGCACACAGGGCCGGGGGCTGATCGCCAGCACGCTGAGCTACGACTACGAGGTCCGGCCGGCCGAGGAGGTCTTCGCCGGCATTCGCGAGCACAAGATCGAGAAGGAGATGCTGGACCTCGCCCGCCACATCATCGAGAGCAAGCGCGGCGAGTTCCATCCCTCGGACTACGCCGAACGCTACGACGCGGCGCTCGCCGAGCTGGTCAGGGCCAAGGCCGAGGGCCGGAAGATTTCGAAGCCGAAGCGGCGCGAGGAAGGCCGCGTGGTCGACCTGATGGAGGCGTTGCGCCAGAGCGCCGGCAAATCGAGCGCCGGCAAGTCGAGTGGCGGCAAGTCGAGTGGCGGCAAGTCGGCGAAGAAGCGGCGCTCGGGCGGTACCGGTGCCAAGCCGGCGGCACGGCGGAAGGCCGGCTAGGGATGGCGCTCGAGGCGTACAGGCAGCGGCGGGACTTCCTGAAGTCGCCGGAGCCGAAGGGTCGGGCGGCGCGGCGGAAGGCGAGCGCCGAGGGTGGCGCCTTCGTCATCCAGAAGCATGCGGCACGGCGGCTCCATTACGATCTCCGGCTGGAGATGGACGGCGTGCTCAAGAGCTGGGCCGTCACCCGCGGCCCGAGCCTCGTGCCGGGCGAGAAGCGGCTCGCCGTGGAGGTCGAGGACCACCCGCTCGATTACGGCGAATTCGAGGGGACGATACCGAAGGGCTCCTATGGCGCAGGCGCCGTGATCGTCTGGGACGCCGGCGCCTGGCGGCCAGAGGCCGACCCTCATAAGGGCTACAGGAAGGGCCATATCGACTTCGAGCTCGCGGGCGAGAAGCTGCGCGGCCGCTGGCATCTCGTGCGGATGGCGCCGCGGCCGCGCGAGAAGCGGTCGAACTGGCTCCTGATCAAGGGCGACGACGCCCATGCCCGGAGCGAGGGCGATCCGGACATCCTGGAAGAGCGCCCGGAATCGATCAGGTCCGGGCGGCGCGTCGAGGAGCTGGATGGCAAGGCGGCGCCGCAAAAGGGGAAAGTCCCGGTCAAGGGTGCGAAGAAGGCGCGCTTTCCGGGATTCGTGGCCCCTGCTCTCGCCACGCTCAGGCCGCAGGCGCCGCGCGGCGAGCGCTGGCTGCACGAGATCAAGTTCGACGGCTACCGGCTGCAGGCACAGTTGCGCCAGGGCAAGGTGAAGCTGCTCGCGCGGAGCGGCGCCGACTGGAGCGAGCGGTTCGGCGAGGACCTGGTCAAGACTTTCGCCGGCCTGCCGGCGGAGGATGCCGTGATCGACGGCGAGCTCGTCGTCGAGGGCGGCAACGGGTCTTCGGACTTCGGCGCCCTGCAGCGCGACCTCGGCGAGGGACGGACCGACCGGTTCGTCTACTACGCCTTCGATCTTCTCCATCTCGACGGGTACGACCTGCGGCCGGCGAAGCTGGAGGCCAGGAAGGCCCGGCTCAAGGAGCTGCTCGAGGGGGCACCGGCGCCGCTTCGCTTCAGCGACCATTTCGACGAGGAAGGCGAGCTGATCCTCCGCCACGCCTGCCGGCTCAGCCTCGAGGGCATCATCTCGAAGCAGCGCAGCTCGGCCTACGCATCGGGGCGGACGGCGAGCTGGATCAAGTCGAAGTGCCGTGAGCGACAGGAGTTCATCGTCGCCGGCTTCATGCCGTCCTCCACCCTGCCCCGGGCCATCGGCTCGCTGATCCTGGCGCACCGGCAGGACGGCAAGCTGGTCCCGGCCGGGCGGGTCGGCACCGGCTTCAGCCACAAGGTGGCGCGCGACCTCCATAACCGGCTGGCGCCGATGGAACGGAAGACGCCGCCCTTTGCCGGCGGCAACTCCGCCATCAGTGCCGCGGACCGCCGCGCGGTGCGTTATGTCGAGCCGCGCCTGGTGGTCGAGGTCGAGTTCCAGAACTGGACCAGCGACGGTGCGCTGCGCCACGCGTCCTATCGCGGCATCCGTGAGGACAAGAAGCCCGAGGAGGTGGTTCGCGAAAGCAACGCGGATGGCAAGACAGGGGATCGCGCGGCGCGGCCGGTGAAGCTCACCCACCCCGATCGCGTCTACTGGCCCGAGGCCGGTATCACCAAGGAGGGCCTTGCCGACTACTACGCCGAGGCCTGGCGCTGGATGGCGCCCTTCGTGGTCGACCGGCCGCTGGCGCTGCTGCGCTGCCCGCAGGGTGCGACGAAGCAGTGCTTCTTCCAGAAACACGCCTGGAAGGGGCAGCGGAAGGAAATCCTGAAGGTCGTCGATCCGAAGGACGAATCGGACGACCCCAGCATGGTGGGGATCGACGGCATCGACGGGCTCATCGGGCTGGTCCAGGGCGGTGCGCTCGAGATCCACACCTGGCAGGCGTCGCTCGCGGAGCTGGAGAAGCCGGACCAGATCGTGATGGACCTGGATCCCGGCGAGGGCGTCGACTGGGAGGCGGTGATCAGCGCGGCGCTGGAGGTACGCGAGCGGCTTGCTGCGGCCGGGCTCGAGAGCTTCGTCAAGACCACGGGCGGCAAGGGGCTGCACGTCGTGGCCCCGATTCGCCCGAAGGCCGGCTGGCCGGCGGTCAAGGGGTTCGCGAAGTCGGTGGCCGATGCCATGGCGAAGGACAGCCCGGCCGCCTACGTGGCGACGGTGGCGAAGGCGAAGCGGCGCGGCAAGATCCTCATCGACTACCTGCGCAACGGCCGGGGTGCCACGGCCGTGGCACCCTACTCGACGCGGGCCCGGGATGGTGCGCCCATCTCCATGCCGCTCGACTGGTCGGAGCTCGGCCCGGCGGTCGGGCCGGCACACTTCAGGCTGCCCGACGCCGCCGGCCGGCTCGCCAGTCTCGACCATGACCCGTGGGGCGATTTCCGCAAGGCGGCGGTACCGCTCGCACCACCGAAGGGCAAGAAACGCCGCGGCTGAGGCGCTCAGCCGCGTTTCTTCTCCGCGGCCACACTCTTCTTGAGGGCGTCGAAGATCGAGACGACGTTGTCGCCGCGCGGCTCCTCGGCAGGCGCCTTCTTCGCGGCAGGCTTCGGCTTTCGCTTCTTCTGCTTGGCGGCGATGATGCGGGCGAGACCTTCCTGTACCGGGTCCGTGACGAGGTCGGGTGTCCAGGGTCGCGTGCGGGCCTCGATCAGGTCCTCGACCAGCTTCAGGAGCCGCTTCTCCGGCTTCGGCGATTCGACCTCCTCGAAGGCCTTCTCGGCCGAGCGGACCTCGTCGCCGTAGCGCAATGTCCAGG
>CAZGUW010000383.1:0-4203 GCA_964528705.1 uncultured Geminicoccaceae bacterium | reverse complement strand
AGCTCCTCGGCATCGATCTCTCGAAGGCCGAGCAGAGCTCGGACTGGGGTGCGCCCGTGCTGAGCGAGGCGCAGCAGCGCTACGCCGCGCAGGACGTCCTCCATCTCCACGCGCTCAAGGAGCGTCTCGACCGGATGCTCGAGCGCGAGGGCCGGACGGCGCTCGCCGCTGCCTGCTTCGATTTCCTGCCAACCCGTGCCGCCCTCGATCTCGCGGGCTGGGCCGACATCGATGTCTTCGCGCATTCCTGAGCTCCCGTGCGGTGGCTGGCGGCGGCATGGGGCGGTTGCCCGGGTCGCGATTGACCGGTACCCCGCCGAAGCCCATAGTCCGGACCTGTCGCGGCGACGGCCGGTGGCGCCGGATCCAGCCCGGTGCATGCCGGGCCTTTCGGTGATGGGGCGGAACACGAGCCTTGAAGGCAGAAGAGGAGCCACGGCGTGAACCAGCCGATGGTGCAAAGCGTTCAGCGGCACGGCGCGAGCGAGGCGCGTGTCGCCATGGGCGGCGACGACGATTCCCGCACGCTCGACGAGGCCGCGGTGCGCCACGGCCAGGCGGTGCTGCGCACCGAGGCCGGGGCGATCGACCAGCTCGCCCGGAGCCTTGGCGCACCCTTCGCCGCCGCGGTCGCGCTGATGGCCTCGCTGGAGGGCCGGGTCGTCTGCACCGGCATGGGCAAGAGCGGCCATGTCGCCCGCAAGATCGCGGCGACCCTGTCCTCGACCGGCCGGCCGGCGATGTTCGTCCACCCGGGCGAGGCGAGCCATGGCGATCTCGGCATGATCACCGCCAAGGACGCCGTGCTCGCCCTCTCCAATTCCGGCGAGACCGCTGAGCTGCGCGATCTCATTCTCTACACGCGGCGCTTCGCCATCCCGCTGATCGCCATGGTCGGCAAGGCGCCGAGCACCCTCGCCGACGAGGCCGAGGTGGCGCTGGTCCTGCCGAAGCTCACCGAGGCCTGCCCGCTCGGCCTCGCCCCGACCACCTCGACCACGGCGATGCTGGCGCTCGGCGATGCGCTCGCCGTGGCGCTCCTCGAGCGGGCCGGCTTCACGCCGCAGCATTTCGCCGTGTTCCATCCGGGCGGCAAGCTCGGCAGCCAGCTCATGCGGGTCGAGCAGCTGATGCGGGGTGCCGGCGAGCTGCCGCTCGTGCCGACCGACTGCCCGATGAGCGAGGCCATTGTGGTGATGACCGAGAAATGCCTCGGCTGCGTCGGCGTGGTTGACGCGGGCGGGCGGCTGCTCGGCATCATTACCGACGGCGACATCCGGCGCCGCATGGGCCCGGACCTGCTCGGCCGCCCGGCTGGAGAGCTGATGACGCAGGGGCCCCGGACGATCGAGCCCGACGCGCTCGCCGTCGAGGCGCTGACCATCATGAACCGCCATGCCATCACCGTGCTCTTCGTGCTGCGCGACGCGGTGCCGGTCGGTGCCGTCCACCTGCACGACTGCCTCCGCGCAGGCATCGCCTGATGCCGGCCGGCTCGCGACGCGGCGGAGGGACTGACGGGACGGGCTGGCGGCGGATGGCCTGCCGCCTCGCTCTGGTGTTCGTCCTTGCCCTGCTGCCGACCCTCGGCGTGGCGCAGACCGAGCCGGGCCTCGGCGCCCACGATTCCAGCCAGCCGATCGAGATCGTCGCCGACCGGCTGACGGTCCAGCAGGCCGACGGGCGGGCCGTCTTCGAGGGCAATGTGGTGGCCGAGCAGGGCGAGATGGCGCTGAGTGCCGCCCGCCTCGTCGTCTTCTACCAGCTCGGGGAGGACAACGCCGCGTCGCAGCAGGCGATCCGCCGCATCGAGGTCGAGGGCGATGTCCGGATCACCTCGCCGAGCGAGAGCGCGACCGGAGACAGCGGCTACTACGACGTGGTGGGCGAGGAGATCGTGCTCACCGGCAACGTGGTCCTGACGCGCGAGGCGAACGTCGTCACCGGCGACCGGCTGGAGATCGACGTGGCCCGCCAGCTCGCCACGATGAGCACGGCCGATGCGGGGAAAGGCCGGGTCCGGGCCCTGTTCCAGCCGTCGGCCGGTGGCTAGGCGCATGGCGATCGAGCTCGAGGTCCCCCCCCGTCCGCGACCGGCCGGTGGCCGGCAGGAAGAGACGGGCGGCGCCGATGCCGGGGCGATCCAGGCGACCGAGCCGAGCGGCGACAGCCGGGCCCCGGTGCTCAGGCCGGCGGGACGGCTCGAGGCGGTCGGGCTGATGAAGGCCTATGGCGGCCGCGTCGTCCTGCGCGATGTCAGCTTTCGCATCGCACCCGGCGAGGCGGTCGGCCTGCTCGGCACCAACGGCGCCGGCAAGACCACGAGCTTCTACATGGTGACCGGGCTGGTCGCGGCGGATGGCGGTCGGATCCTGCTCGATTCCGTCGACGTCACCGCCCTGCCCATGCACCGCCGCGCCCGGCTCGGCATCGGCTACCTGCCGCAGGAGGCCTCGATCTTCCGCGGACTCAGCGTCGCCGACAACATCCGGGGCGTGCTCGAAGTGGCGGTGCCCGACAAGACGCTCCGGCGGCAGCGGCTCGAGGGCCTGCTCGAGGAGTTCGGGCTCACCCACCTGCGCGACGCGCCGGCGAGCACGCTCTCCGGCGGCGAACGGCGACGCTGCGAGATCGCCCGGGCCCTCGCGTCCGATCCCCGCTACATCCTGCTCGACGAGCCGCTCGCCGGGATAGATCCCCTGAACGTGGCCGAGATCCGCGAGCTCGTCGGCCATCTGAAGGACCGCGGCATCGGCGTGCTGATCACCGACCACAATGTCCGCGACACGCTCGACATCATCGATCGCGCCTACATCCTGGCCGACGGCGTGGTCATTAAGGAAGGCGCCCCGGCGGAGATCGTCGCCGACCCCGCCGTCCGGCGCGTCTATCTCGGCGACAGCTTCGAGCGATGAACGACTACCCAGACCTTCCGCAGCAGTGCTGAGCCGGCGATGACGGCGAGCATCGCCCTCGAGGCCCCGCGTTCGGCCCGCCGGCCGACCGGCGGCTGGAGCTGATCCCTTGGCGCTAGGGCTGCGTCTCGACATCCGGCAGTCGCAAAGCCTGGTCCTGACCCCGCAGCTGCAGCAGGCGATCCGTCTCCTGCAGCTCTCGAACCAGGACCTGATCGGCACGCTGCGCAGCGAGACCGAGGAGAATCCCTTTCTGGAGATCGCCGAGACCGCTGCCCTGCCCAAGCCCGCGGCCACTCCCGCAGCCGCCGCCGAGCCGCCGCCCCGTCCCGAGCGCGACACGGCCGGCGACTGGGACCAGCCGCGCCCGCCCCGCGCCCACGACCAGCAGCTGCACGGGCCCCGCCGCGAGCCGGACGGCTCCGGTCAGGGCTCCTTCGAGGCCCGGCTGAGCGAGCTGCCGTCGCTCCGCGAGGAGCTGCGCCGCCAGATCGGCACGCTGACCCCCGATCCGGCCCTGCGGCAGCTGGCTCTGGATCTCTGCGACTGGATGGACGACGACGGGTATCTGCGCGAGCCGGACACGCAGATCGCCGAGCGCATCGCTGTGCCGGTGGAGAGCGTTGCCGCTGCCCGGACGCTCCTCCAGCGCTGCGAGCCGACCGGCATCGGCGCCCGCGACCTCGCCGAGTGCCTGGCGCTGCAGCTGGCCGAGCGGGACCGGCTCGACCCGGCCATGCGTCGGCTGCTCGACAATCTGCCGCTCCTCGCCCGGGCCGACTGGCCGGCGCTGCAGCGGCTCTGCGGCGTCGATCGCGAGGACCTCGAGGAGATGGTGGGCGAGCTCAAGGCGCTCGATCCGCGGCCCGGCCATGCCTTCGCCAGCGAGCCGCAGGTGACGCTGCTGCCCGACGTCGTCGTCTATCGCGCCGGCCCCGACGTCTGGCGGATCGAGCTCAATCCCGAGGCCCTGCCCCGGCTCGTCGTCCATGGCGACTACCATGCCGAGCTCTCCCGCTCGGGCCTCGACCTCCGGCAGCGCGAGTTCGTCAACGAGCGCTACCAGAACGCCACCTGGCTCGCCCGGGCGCTCGACCAGCGCTCGCGCACCATCCTCAAGGTGAGTCGGGCCATCTTCGCCCGCCAGCGCGCGTTCCTCGATGACGGGCCGCGCGCACTCCGCCCGCTCGTCCTGCGCGACATCGCCACCGCCACCGGGCTGCACGAGAGCACGGTGAGCCGCGCCACCAGCCAGAAATACGTGGCGACCCCGCACGGCACCTTTCCG
>CAZGUW010000382.1:0-4215 GCA_964528705.1 uncultured Geminicoccaceae bacterium | reverse complement strand
GTCCACCACCACATGGGTCGTGTCATAGACCGACGGGAACCAGCCGAGCTGCACGGCGAAGAGGATGATGAGCACGATGCCGAACCAGAAATCCGGGATCGAGAGGCCGATCAGCGCCACCACCATGGCCCCCTGGTCGAGCCAGGTGTTGTGCCGCACGGAGGCCAGGATGCCGAGCAGCACGCCGATCGCGGTGGCGATCACCAGTGCCAGGGCCGCCAGGGAGAGGGTCACCGGCAGGCGCTCCAGCACGGCGTCGGCGACCGAGCGGTTGAGCAGATAGGAGTGGCCGAGATCGCCCTGCAGGAGGTTGCCGTACCAGAGCAGGGCGCGCTCGTAGAGCGGGCGGTCGAGCCCGAGCCGCTCGCGGATGGCGGCGAGGTCCTCGGGCGTGGCGTCGATGCCGCCGATCTCGGCGCTGATGTCGCCCGGCACCAGCCAGAGGATCAGGAAGGTGGCGAGGGTGACCACGAAGAGGGTGGGAATGGCGCTCAGCAGGCGGCCGATGAGAAAGCGCGTCATCCGGCGAGCGGCGCCCTGGCGATCGACGATTCAGGGCTGTCGGCTCTTATCCGAGAGGGCGAAATCCGGCGTCGGCCCATGGCCAGCTCCCCCGCCTGACGAAGATGGCATAAAGTATACCATCCATATCGGGTCGTCGACTCCGGGGCTGCTGCCGGTCAGCCGGCCTGGCGCATCTCGTCAGGCGCATCCTGCCCGCCCGCTCGCGGCCAGCTCGTGCCCCAGCGGCGGAGCGCCTCGATGACGTCGCGCAGGTGCCGGCCCTTGTCGGTCAGGCGGTACTCGACCCGGGGCGGCACCACGGCGAAGACCTCGCGGTGGACGATGCCGTCCTGCTCCAGCTCGCGGAGCTGCTTGGTCAGGCTGCGCTGCGTGACCCCGCCGACGCGCCTTGCCAGCTCGTTGAACCGGAGCGTGCCGTCCATCAGGTGGTGGATGATCAGCCCCTTCCACTTGCCGGCAATCTGCTCGAGCGCCGCTTCGATCGGGCAGCCGGCGCTGCAGTCGTAGCGCTGGAAGCGCTGTGTGGCGCCGCTGTCGGTGGGGGTGACGGTATCCATTCTGTACCTATCAGCCGGAAATGTGCGTACTTGCGAGGATTCGCCTGCCCGTACATATGCGCCGGCGAAACACGGGTGTCAAAAGGAGCAGCGGGCATGGCGCTCACCATTCTCGTCACCGGGGCCACGGACGGCATCGGGCTGGAAACGGCGAAGCTGCTGGCGGAGGCCGGCCACACGGTGCTGCTGCACGGGCGCAGTGCGGCGAAGCTCGAGGCGGCGGCGGGCGCGGTCGCTGCGGTGCCCGGCGGCGGCAGCGTCGAGACCTGTCGCGCCGATCTCTCGCGCATGGCGGAGGTGGAGGCGCTGGCACGGGAGGTGGCGGGGCGGCACAAGCGGCTCGACGTGCTGATCAACAATGCCGGCATCTTCAAGACGAATGAGCCGATCACGGCGGACGGGCTCGACGTGCGGTTCGTGGTGAACACGCTGGCTCCCTGGCGGCTGACGCAGCTCCTGCTGCCGCTGATGGGGCCAGAGGGGCGGGTCGTGAACCTGTCGTCGGCGGCGCAGGCGCCGGTCGATCTGGACGCACTGGCCGGCCGGGAGCGGCTCGCCGACATGGTGGCCTATGCGCAGAGCAAGCTCGCCATCACCATGTGGTCGCGCCACCTGGCGGCGGCGCTCGGCCGCGACGGGCCGGCGATCATCGCCGTCAACCCGGGCTCGCTGCTCGCCAGCAAGATGGTGAAGGAAGGCTTCGGCGTGGCCGGCAAGGATCTCGGCATCGGCGCCAGGATCCTCGTGCGCGCGGCGCTGGCGGACGAGTTCGCGGGTGCTTCCGGCAGCTACTTCGACAACGATTCGGGGCGCTTCGCCGATCCCCATCCTGACGCGCTCGACCCGCGCAAATGCGCCGCCGTCGTGCGCGCCATCGAGGACACACAGGCAGCCGCCACGACCTGATCACAAACGCAAAGGGAAGACGACATGAAAGCCATCGGCTACCGGGCCACCGGGCCCATCGACCGCGACGACGCGCTCATCGACTTCGAGATGCCGAAGCCCAGCCCCGAGGGCCGTGACCTCCTGGTCCGGGTGCAGGCGATCTCGGTCAACCCGGTCGATTTCAAGATCCGCATCCGGCGGGCGCCCGAGGGCGACCAGCCGGCGGTGCTGGGGTGGGATGCCGTGGGCGAGGTGGTGGAGACGGGCGACGCGGCCTCGCTCTTCAAGCCGGGCGACGTTGTCTGGTATGCCGGCGCCATCGACCGGCCCGGCACGAACGCCGAGTTCCACCTCGTCGACGAGCGGATCGTCGGGCGGAAGCCGCAGTCCGCATCGGCGTCGGAGGCGGCAGCCCTGCCGCTGACGACGCTCACGGCTTACGAGATGCTCTTCGACCGCCTGCGCGTCACCGACCCCGTGCCGGGGGCGGCGCCGGCGGTGCTGATCATCGGCGGCTCGGGCGGGGTCGGCTCGATCGCCATCCAGCTTCTCCGGGCGCTGACGGACGTCACCGTCATCGCCACGGCGTCCCGGCCCGAGACGCAGGCCTGGGTGAAGGAGCTCGGGGCGCATCACGTCATCGACCACACGAAGCCCCTGGCGGCGCAGGTGGCGGCACTCGGCATCGGGGCGCCGGGCTTCGTCTTCTCGACCACCCACACGGGCAGCTATCTCGGCGAGATCGCCGAGCTGATCGCGCCGCAGGGGAGGTTCGGCCTGATCGACGATCCGGAGGCGCTGAACATCATGCCGTTCAAGCCCAAGTGCATCTCGACGCACTGGGAGCTGATGTTCACGCGCTCGCTGTTCAAGACGGCCGACATGGGCCGCCAAGGCGAGATCCTGAACGAGGTCGCGGGCCTCGTCGATGCGGGCCGGGTCAGGTCGACCGCGACCGAGACGCTGGGCACCATCAACGCCGCCAACCTGAAGCGGGCGCATGCCATCCTCGAGAGCGGCAAGGCGCGCGGCAAGCTGGTGCTCGAAGGCTTCTGAGCCGGATCAGTCCGGACCGGCGTCGCAGTCGGCGAGCAGTTCGAGGGCTCGCCTGAGCTGCCGTTCCCAGAGCCACCGCATCTCCTGCATGGCGGGCGGGTCAGTGCCCCACTCGACGGCCTTCAGCGCCGCCATGCAGGCAGCGAGGCGCCAGTCGGTTTGCAGATCGTCGAAGGCGTATCCGCGGACCCCGTTCGCCACGAGTGCCTCGTGGTAGTGCTGCAGCAAGGTCTCCTGCAGGGCGCGACGCCGGTCCTCCGGCCAGTAGGGGACGGCGGCGTGGACGAGGTCCGAGGCACCGAGCCAGAGGCGCAGCGACCATGCGAAGGGCTGGCGGTCGATCAAATAGAGCGGCTGCTGCCGTGCGTCGCTCGTGCGGGAGGTCAGGACGTTCGTGGGGTTGGGGTCGCCGTGGACGAGGGCGAGGCCCTTGCCGCCAACCGCGCGGTCGAGCATGCGGGGGCAGTCGTCGTCGAACACCCGGGCCAGCCTTGCCCGATCAGCCGGCGCGAGTTTGTCGCCCGCCGCATCGAGGATCGGGGCAAGCCCGGCCGCGACATGCGCCAGGAACGTCTCGAAATCGGCCCTGAGGTCGTGCGGCCCATCCGGGTCGGCGTCCGCGCCCCAGCGATGGGCGTGCAGCCGCCCGAGGGCGGTGCCGAGGTTTGCGGCATGGGTGTCAGTCGGGGTGATGCCCTTGTTGTCGGTGTAGTCGCCGGTCAGGTCCTCGAGGAAGAGCGCGTGGCCCTGGCCCGCGCTCGCGGCAGTCGGGACGGCAGGAGCCACGGCACCGTAGCAGGCGGCGACGGGACTGTCGGCGAGGCCGACATAGTCGCGGCGGTAGTAATTGGGCTCGGAGGCACCGAGGAAGCCGTGGCCAGCGGGGCAGAGCTTCAGGACGAGCGAGCCCGGCAGGCCTGGTGTTGGCGGAGGGGCATCGAAGACGAGGCGGGCCGTGGTGCTGTTGCTGGCCGCCAGTGGCTCGAGCGTGAACGCCGGCACGGCACCCTGGCCCAGGGCCCTCTCGACCCAGTCCCGGCCGACGGCGTCGAGGCTCGGCGGAACCTCGCTCGTGGCAGATAGAGAAGGGCGGCGCCCCAGAGGGGCGCCGCCGCCCCGCTCGGGACCGGTGGGAGGCGTCAGCCCGCGAACCAGACGTCGTACATGCGGGTGAAGCGGAAGGGCTCGA
>CAZGUW010000381.1:0-4231 GCA_964528705.1 uncultured Geminicoccaceae bacterium | reverse complement strand
AGCCGGCGGGACCTGCGTCGCTCCTTCCATGATCTCGCGACGAACCGGCCGTTCCTGCGGCTGCTCGCCGCCTGGTTCGTCAACGGGCTCGCCAACGGTGTGCCGGCCGCCCTGTTCTTCATCTATCTCGAATATCGGCTAGGCGCCGACACAACGGAGCGCTCCCTCTTCGTGCTGCTCTATTTCGTTGCTGCCGTCGCCGCCATTCCGCTCTGGACCCGGGCGAGCACCCGGCTCGGCAAGCACCGGGCGTGGTGCTGCGCCATGGCGGCGGCCTGCCTGGTCTTTGCGCTCGTGCCGCTCATTCCAGCGGGCGGCTTCATCGCCTTCGCCCTGGTCTGCCTCGTGACCGGCGCGGCGCTCGGCGCCGATCTCGCCCTGCCGCCCTCGATCCAGGCCGACGTAGTCGACTACGGCACCTGGCGCACCGGCCGGCAGCGCGCCGGCCTCCTCTTCTCGCTTTGGAGCATGAGCACCAAGCTGGCGCTCGCCATCGCCGTGGGCATGGCCCTGCCGGCGCTCGAGCTCGCCGGCTTCGATCCCGACAACCCAACGGGCACGGGGCTGCAAGCGCTGGCCATGATCTACGCGCTGCTGCCCGCAGCCCTGAAAACCATGGCCATCGTCCTCGTCTGGCGCTTTCCGCTGACGGCGCGGCGCCACGCCGTCATCCGCCGCGCGATCGATCGCGACAGGCTCCGGTACGCCGGCAGCGCGGAGATCCCCGCATGAGAACGTGGCCGGGCAAGCTGATCGCAACCTTGCTGCTGGTAAGTGGATGCAACCCGATGGAAGCAACCGACTTCAGGGACAACGAGCCACGGCTGGTGCTGGAGGAGTACTTCGCGGGCTCGACCACCGCCTGGGGCCTCTTCGAGGACCGCTTCGGCACCGTTCGCCGGCAGTTCGTGGTCGACATCACCGGGACCTGGGATGGCGAGACGATCGTCCTCGACGAGCATTTCACCTACAGCGACGGCGAGCTGGACCGCCGCGTCTGGCGGATCAGGAAGCTCGACCAGCACCGGTACGAGGGGACGGCCGACGACGTCGTCGGCGTCGCCCACGGCGAGACCTACGGCAACGCCCTCAACTTCCGCTACGATGTCGACCTTGAGATCGGCGGCCGCACGGTCAGGGTGCATTTCGATGACTGGATGTTCCTCCAGCCATCCGACGTGCTGATCAACCGGGCCCGGGTCAGCAAGTTCGGGATCGAGATTGGCGAGGTGACGCTGGTCTTCATGAAGGGCGACGACGCTGCCGGCGGCGACGCCGCGTCAGCCGATCGACAGCCGGCCGCGCAGCCACTTCAGCAATGAGCCGATGAGCGGCAGCCGCTCGTAGAAGGCGCCGGCCGCATCCCAATGGTCGATATGCTCGACCACCCGTCCGTCCGGACCGAACCGGACGACGCTCGTGCCGTCGAACGCCCAGGGCCGGCCGCGCAGGGTCGCCGAGAACCGCCAGGCCAACAGGGCGACCGCGCCGTCACCCGCGCAATGGCTGACCGAAAAGCCGACCGGCCCGACTGATTCGAACATATGCTCGAAGACGCGCCGCATCGCATCGACGCCGGTCACGTCGTTGAACGGATCGGCGAAGCGGACGCCTTCGGCGACATGGTCGCCGAGCCGGTCGAGCGTTTCCGGGGTGAGCGTCTCGAGATAGCGCCGGTAGCGCTCGTGTGCCTCCGTCACGAGCGGTCCATCCGCCGGGTAACGGCAAAGAGCAGCCGGTTCGGCAGGATCCGCAGGAGCTTCATGAGCAGGACGAAACGCCTGGGGAAGGCGATCTCGAAGTCGCCTCGATCGAGACCCCGGGCGATATACCCGACCGCCTCGTCCACCGTGATCAGAAAGGGCATGGGGAACTCGTTGCGGTCAGTCAGCGGCGTCTTCACGAAGCCCGGGTTGATGACGCTGAGCCCGACGCCATGCCGGTCCAGCTCCGGTTTCAGCGCCTCGCACATATTGATCAGCGCCGCCTTCGTCGCCCCGTATCCCGCCGAGGTGGGCAGGCCCCGGTAGCCCGCGACCGAGGCCACGACGGCGATCCGACCGCCCCGGCGCTCGATGAAGCGTGGCAGCAGCCCGGCAAGACCGTTGACCGTCCCCATCAGGTTGGTCTCGACCAGCTTGCGCAAGTCGTCGACGGAGAAGCTCTCCGCCGTCACCGGGACATGCGTGCCGGCGTTCAGCACGACGAGCTCCGGCAGACCCAGTTCCGCCTCGATGGCGGCCAGCGTCCTCGCCGTTGCCGCGGGGTCGGTGACGTCGAGCGCGAAGGGTCGGATCCTGCCGCTCGCGGCCTCGGCCGCCAGCACGTCGAGATCCTCCCGCGTGCGGGCGCTCGCCGCCACCGTCCACCCGTCCTCTGCCAGCCGGAGTGCCAGCCCGCGCCCGATGCCCTTGCCGGCACCCGTGACCCAGGCGACGCCGTTGCCTCTGGGGGAAAGCTTGTATTTCATGAATAGACGCCAATACAGACTGAACATGGATGTACGACTGGTTGTCTACGGCCTGGATAACCGCTCGGATCACCGAAGCTGGACTCATTTCGCCAGTAGCACTATACTACAAAATGAATATCTCTACTATTGGTTGAAGCAATCGAGATTTCTTCACGGACTTCGTCGTGATGAATTCTCTTGCTGTTTGTCGCTGCCATAAAATCAGTCATGGGGAGTAAGCGCGATGCGATTATTCCATGGCGACAGGCATCCGTGGCTGAATGGTGCCATGGTGATTGCTGGCCTTCTGTCCTTCCTCGACCTGATGGCCCAGGGCAACGAAGCACACGCCCAGGAGACACCTCATCTTCCATCCGTGCCGGCGGAACTGCGCGGCGCCTACGATACGATTCTTCGCAACCCGAACGATCTGGAGGCCTTCTGGGCGCTGGCCCAGGACGCCGAGAAGCGCGGGTTCGACGACTTTGCCATCAGGCTCTACGAGCGCATGCTGCTGCTCGATCCGCGGCTGGCGCAACCGCGCCTGAGACTGGCGCAATTGCTCATGCAGCGCGGCGCCCTGCTGACTGCCCGGGCCTACCTCGAGGAAGCGCTCGCCGAAGAGACGATGCCACCGGAGCCGCGACGCCGGGCCGAGGCGTACCTCGCCGAGATCGATGCCCTGCGCTCGCGGCATCGCCTTGGCGGTGTGGCGCGCGCAGGCGTCCGCTACGCGAGCAATCCCGCCGCCGTCACCGACGCGCTCGACGACACCAACGACCTCGACGATGCCGAAGTCCGCGGCCTCCGCAGCCAGAAATCCGACGAGAGCGCCTTCGCGTCCCTGGATGCCCGCCATACCTTCGACTTCCTGACGCAGCTCGGCGATCATTTGGAAAGCCACATCTTCCTCTACGGCGAGAAGCAGAGACAGGCCGATGAGGCCGACCTCGCCCTGGGCGAGCTCGATGTCGGCCCGCGTCTCGCGATCATGGCGCCCGTGGCGGAGCGCTCGTGGCGCCCTTATGCGGTCGGCCGCCTCATCGGGCTCGAGGATTCGCTGTTCTCGGCCGAGGGCGGCGGCGGTGTCGAGGGGCGCGTCGTCGTCTCACCGCGTCTTGCTGCCTTCGGCAGCCTCGAGGTGGTCTACGCCACGCACAACAATTTCAGGATCGGCGGCGGCGACCCGCCGGACAGCGAGCCGTCCGATTTCGAGAACGAGGACTTCGACGGCTTCAGGTACGAGGGCGAGATCGGCGTCAGCTCGGTGCTCACGCCCTGGCTGCGCGGCCAGCTGACGGGCTTCGCCGGCTCCGTCGACGCGGAAAAGGACTATCGCGCCAATGACTATCTGGGCGTGCGTGCCGGCCTGACGGCCAGTTACCCGGCACCGTTCCGGCTGAGCGATCTGCGCTGGTCAGCCACGCTGAGCGGCTCCTACCGATACGCCAGGTTCAGCAACTCGTCCCAGGCCAATCCGATCGAGGACGGCGATCCGCCGATCGGACGGCGCAAGGAGGACCGCTGGCAGGCCAACCTGACGAACCAGGTGCCGCTGTCGCGACGCTGGGCGCTCGAGCTGCGACTTGCCCATACCCGGCTCGATTCCTCCCTCGACGGCGCCGACTATGACAACAGCGAAGCCAGCCTCGCCGTTGTCTACGCGTTCGGCCGGCAGGTCCCGTGAGCAGTGCTCCCGAGGAGCCCGACACCGACCCGGACCTCGCGAAGGCGACCGAGGACGCCGAGAAGATCGCGACGACGCTGGGTCGTCTTTAC
>CAZGUW010000380.1:0-4280 GCA_964528705.1 uncultured Geminicoccaceae bacterium | reverse complement strand
TGGCGAAGGCGATGCCGCCGCCGACGAAGTCCTCGCCCTCCATGCGGTGCATGGCCGAGGTGCCGCCCATGGCCTGCACCGCCGCCGCCGGGCCGGTCAGGCTGAGCATCAGGTCCAGGCTGTGGATCGCCTGGGTGATCAGCACCCCGCCGCCGTCGCGCTCCAGCGTGCCGCGCCCGGGCACGTCGTAATAGCTCTGCGGCCGCCACCAGGGGACGCTGAGCTGCACCGTGGCGAGCGTGCCGAGGTCGCCGTCCGCCAGGTGCCCGGCCAGCGCCGTGGCGGCCTCGCGGAAGCGGTGCTGCAGCACCACCCCGGTCGTCACCCCGGCGCCCTCGGCCAGCGCCACCACCCGCTCGGCGGCCTGGAGCGTGCGCTCGAGGGGCTTCTCCATGAGCAGGTGCTTGCCCTTGCCGGCGAGCTCTTCCACCAGCTCCAGCCGCGCGTGCGGCGGCGTGAGCAGCATGACGGCCGTCACTTCCGGGTCGTCGGCGATGGCCTCGAGCGTGTCGACGACCGGCAGGCCGTAGCGCTCGGCGAAGGCACTTCGCCGTTCCGCCGAGGGGCTCCAGGCCCGCACCGCGACACGGTCCTCGAGGTCCTTGAGGCTCTGGGCATGCGGGGCCACCGCCATGCCGAGGCCGATGAGGCCGATGGTTCGCCTGGTCATGTCTGCTGCTCTCCCTGCCAGTGTAGGATGTCGATCGGCTGCTCGCGGCCGCGCACCGCCTGGGTCGGCAGCGCCAGCCAGTGGTCCTGCTCGCCCGCCGCCGCGACGATGGCCTGCGAGGCGACGAGGCCGCCATCGGTCTCGCGGGTGATCTGCTCGAGCCGGGCCGCCACGTTGACCGTGTCGCCCAGCACCGTGAACTCGAGCCGGCTGCTGTCGCCGACCGCCCCGGCGAAGGCCGGCCCGTAATGGGCGCCGATGCCGATCCGCACCGGCGCCTCGCCGGCAGCGACGAGCCGGTCGCTCCACGCTCTGATCCGGCGCAGGAGGTAGCGGGCGCAGTCGAGCGTGCGGCGGGCATCGTCGGCATGGCCATCCGGCACCCCGAAGACCACGATGGCGCTGTCGCCGACGAACTGGTCGACCACGCCTCGATGCGCCGCCGTCGCCTTGACCACGTGATGCCGGAACGTGCCGAGAAAGGTCGAGAGCGCCGGCGGCGCCAGGTGCTCGCTGCGTTGGGTGAAGCCTCTGATGTCGACGACGAGAATGCCGATCCGCACGTCCCAGCCGCGCCGGAGCTGCGCCACGTCGCCGGTGGCGAGCAGGGCCGCGATCTCCGGCGGCAGATATCGGGCGAGGTTGGTCCGCTCCACCGCCTCCTCCACCGCCCGCTCGAGCAGCGCCCGGCGGCGCGACGCGGCCAGCACGAGGACGAAGCCCGCAAGGCCCAGGAGCACGATACGAACGACGGTCGGCGGCAGGTCGAGCAAGGGCAGGATGCGCTCGAGGTCGCCGTTAGCCGGCAGGACCGCGAGCAGCAGGGCGAGCCCGCCGACCACCAGCGCCGCGGCATAGCCCTGCAGCCACGGCCGGTAGTGGAGGGAGCCGAAGACCAGGACCAGGGGCGCCAGCCAGATGGCCGGGAAGACCCAGGCGGTCGAGGGCGGAGCGCCGGTATTGAGCACGGTGGAGGCGACGTTGAAGAGGACGAGGGCGCAGTCGGCGGTGGTGAAGACCCAGGGCATCCAGGGGCGGAACCGGCCCGGGCGGGCCACCCAGAAGGCGAGCAGGCCGTTGCCCGCATAGATGACGAGGACGACGCCGGCCACCACGAGCTGCCTTTGGGCGGCGGGCGGCGGCAGATCGACCGCCAGAAGCGCCGCCGAGATGGCGATGGCGAGCACCACCACCGCCACCAGCCGGAGGATGGCGAGGAACCGCTCGGCCTCGATCTCGGCCGTAAGGAAGAGCTCTTCCCTGACACTTCCGATGCTCACGACAGGCCCTTCGCCCCCGTTGACCCGGCTTGCCCGGCTCACCGCGGCACCCATAGCCCCGCCGCACCCCGCTTGTCATGCCGTGCCCGAGCCGATAGGCAACGGCGAAACGGCCGCGGGAGAGCCGGAAGGGAGGAGCAATGGCGGATTACATCATCGTCGGCGGCGGGGCCGCGGGCTGCGTGCTCGCCGCCCGGCTCTCGGAGCTGCCGGAAGCCTCCGTGCTGCTGCTCGAGGCCGGCCCGCCCGACACCGACCGGCTAATCCATATGCCGGTCGGCTTCTACAAGATGACCGACGGCCCGCTCACCTGGGGCTTTCGCACCGCACCCCTGGCGCATGCCGGCGGCCGCGAGATGGTGTTCCCGCAAGGCCGCGTGCTCGGCGGCGGGAGCTCGATCAACGCCATGGTCTACACCCGCGGCAATGCGGCGGACTACGATGCCTGGGCGCAGGAGGAGGGCTGTGACGGCTGGGCCTATGCCGACGTGCTGCCCTATTTCCGGAAGGCCGAGGACAACGAGCGGCTTAGCGATGCCTGGCACGGCACCGGCGGGCCGCTCGGCGTCTCGGACCTCGTCAGCCCGCATCACCTGACCCGGGCCTTCGTCCGCGCCTGCCAGGAGGCCGGCATCCCCTACAACCCCGACTTCAACGGCCGCGACCAGGCCGGAGCCGGGCTCTACCAAGTGACGCAGCGGGGCGGCCGGCGCTGCTCGACCGCGGTCGGCTACCTGAAGGCGGCGCTGGCCCGGCCGAACCTCGAGCTCGTCACCGACTGCCGGGTCGAGCGCCTCGTCGTCGAGGGCGGGCGCGCGGTCGGCGTGGCCTACAACCGCTATGGCCGGCAGGAGATCGCCCGGGCCGAGAGCGAGGTGATCGTGACCGCCGGCGCCGTGGGCTCGCCCCGCCTCCTCCTCCTCTCCGGCATCGGACCGGCCGACGAGCTGCGCGCCCTCGGCATTGACGTCGTCCACGATCTTGCCGGCGTCGGCCGCAACTTCCACGACCATATCGACGCCTACGTGATCAGCGAGCTCAGCGGGCCGCACTCATACGACGGTCACACCCGCCCGCATCGCATGCTGATGGCCGGGCTCGAGTACAAGCTCTTCGGCAAGGGCCCGGTGACCTCGAACCTGGCCGAGGGCGGCGCCTTCGTGCTGACCGATCCGGCCGAGCCGTCACCCGACATCCAGCACCATTTCCTGCCCGGGGCCGGGCTCGAAGCCGGCGTCCCGCCTGTGCCGTCCGGCTATGGCTGCACGCTGAATGCCTGTTATCTCCGGCCGAAATCCCGGGGCAGCATCCGGCTCCGTTCCGCCGACCCCGCGGTCGCCCCCATCATCGACCCCAATTACTGGGCCGAGCCCGCCGACATGGCGGCAGCGCTCCGCGGCATTGCCTCGTCCAGGGAGATCATGGCGCAGGCGGCTTTCAGGCCCTTCGTCAAGCGCGAGCACCTGCCCGGCCCCGACGTCACCTCGAGCACCGATCTCGAAGCCTATGCCCGCCGCTTCGGCAAGACCGACTACCACCCGGTGGGCTCGTGCAAGATGGGCCGGGACGAGCTCGCCGTGGTCGACCCCGACTGCCGCGTTCGCGGCATCGAGCGGCTGCGCATCTGCGACAGCTCGATCATGCCGCGCGTCGTCAGCTCCAACACCAACGCCGCCTCGATCATGATCGGCGAGAAGGCGTCCGACCTCATCAAGGGCAACCGGCGAACGGGCGAGGCGGCGGCGTGAACGCGGTTGTGACGGCCTTCACGCCGGACGCCCGAGCGGCTACGCAAGCGCTGGAAAGCCAACAGGGGAAGGGGACAAACAAATGAAGCCCGTCAAATGGGGAATGCTCGGCGTCGCCAAGATCGGGATGGAGAAGGTCATCCCGGCGATGCAGCAGAGCGAGCTCTGCGAGATCGTCGGCGTCGCCTCGCGCTCGGCCGAGAAGGCGGAGGCCGGGCGGGCGCAGCTCGGCATCGCCAAAGCCTATGGCTCCTACGAGGAGCTGCTCGCCGATCCGGAGATCGAGGCGGTCTACAACCCCCTGCCGAACCATCTGCACGTGCCCTGGACCGTCAAGGCGCTGGAGGCGGGCAAGCATGTGCTCTGCGAGAAGCCGCTCGGCATGGACGCGGCCGAGGCGGCGACGCTGGTAGCGGCGCGCGATAGGAGCGGCAAGCTCGTCCAGGAAGCCTTCATGGTGAAGTGCCACCCGCAATGGCTGAAGGCCAAGGCGCTCATCGACGAGGGCCGGATCGGTGAGCCGCGGGCGGCCTCGGGCATGTTCTGCTACCACAACACCGATCCCGACAACGTCCGCAACAT
>CAZGUW010000379.1:0-4288 GCA_964528705.1 uncultured Geminicoccaceae bacterium | reverse complement strand
GGTCGATATTGGTGACGATGCCGATGGTCGCCGGCAGGCGCAGGAAGCTGCCATCGCTCTCGTCGGCCTCGACCACCATCCACTCGCCCTGGCCGAGCCGCGCATTGGTGCCGTAGGCGTTGATGATGCCGCCGTTGATCACGGTGGGCTCGAGCCCGGCGGCATCGAAGAGGGCGGCGACGATTGCCGTCGTCGTCGTCTTGCCATGCGTGCCGGCGACCGCGACCGAGGGGTGCAGGCGCATGATCTCGCCGAGCATGTCGGCACGGCGGACGATCGGCAGCCGCCGGCGGCGCGCCTCGACCAGCTCCGGGTTGTCGGCCTTGATCGCCGAGGAGACCACGAGCACCCGGGCGTCGCCCAGGTTCTCCGCCCCGTGGCCGATGGCGACCGTCATGCCGGCTTCGCGCAGCCGCTGGACATTGGCGCTCTCGGCCACGTCCGAGCCCTGCACGGCGTAGCCCATGCCGTGCAGGATGTCGGCGATGCCGCTCATGCCGATGCCGCCGATACCGACGAAGTGGATGATGCCGCAATCGAGCGGCTGGATGCGCAGGCTGCGGACCGGGCTCATCGGCTCTCTCCCGTTCTGCCGGTCAGGGCCAGCACGGCATCGGCGAGCCGCCCCGCCGCATCGCCGCGATAGGTGGCATGCGCCGCATCGGCCATCTGCCGGAGCCGCTCGGGTGCCGCGGCCAGGGCCGTCAGCTCGGCCGCCAGCGCCACCGGCGTGAAGGAGGCCTGGAGGATGCGCACGGCCCCGCCGGCCCGGGCCAGCGCCTCGGCATTGGCGCGCTGGTGGTCATCGGCGGCGGCGGCATAGGGCACCAGGATCGAGGGCCGGCCCATGGCCATGATCTCGGTCACGCTGGAGGCCCCGGCCCGGCTGATGACGAGATGCGCCCGCGCCAGATGGGCCGGCATGTCGGTGAAGAAGCCGGCGACCTCCGCCGCGATGCCGTGCGCCTTGTAGGCGTCGGCGACCCGGGCGAGATCCTCCGGGCGGCACTGCTGCTCGATGCGCAGCCGCTTGGACAGCTCGTCCGGCAGCAGCGCCACCGCCGCCGGCACCACGTCGCTGAAGATCCGGGCGCCCTGGCTGCCGCCGATGACCAGGATGCGGATGGGCTCGTCCGCCCCGGGCCCCCGGTAGCCGGCCGGGTCCGCCTGGAAGCCCGGCCGCACCGGGTTGCCGGTGACGATGAGCCGCGCCCGGCCGCGCTCCGGCACCGCGCTGGTCCCCTCGAAGCTGAGCGCGATCACCTCGGCGAACCGTGCCAGCAGCCGGTTGGCCCGGCCGAAGACGGCGTTCTGCTCGTGCAGGAGAAGCGGCCGGCCGGCGAGGCGCGCGGCGAGCGCCGCCGGCACGGATGCATAGCCGCCGAAGGCCGCGGCAGCCCGGGGCTCGAGCCGGCGCGCCAGGCGCCAGGCGTCGAGCGTGCCGAGGCCGAGGGCGACGAGCCCGGCGAGCCGCTGGCGCAGGCCGCCCGACGGGCTGCCGGCGCGGATCACGTGGCCCTCGAGCTCGGCCGGCAGGTAGCGGGCACCACGTCCGTCGGTGACCATGGCGACCGGCTCGCCCCGCCCGCGCAGCTCGTGGGCCAGCGCCAGGGCCGGGAACATGTGGCCGCCAGTGCCGCCGGCGGTGACCAGCACGGGCCCGCTCATGGCACGGGCTCCAGCCGGGCGCCGCGCCGGGTGAGCGCCAGGAGCATGCCCATGGTGAGCGCCACGGCGAGCAGGGACGAGCCGCCATAGGAGATGAACGGCAGGGTCATGCCCTTGGTCGGCACCAGGTTGACGTTGACCGCCATGTTGATCAGCGCCTGCAGCCCGAACTGGGCGATGAGACCGGTGGCGGCGAGCTGGACGAAGCGGTTGGGGTTGAGCTGCGTGCGCCAGAGGGCGCGCAGCACGAGCGCGCCGAAGACCGCGACCAGGACGAGGCAGACGATGATGCCGAACTCCTCGGCGACGGTGGCGAAGACGAAGTCCGAATGCGCCTCCGGCAGGCGGAACTTGACCACCCCCTCGCCCGGCCCGCGGCCGAAGAGCCCGCCCGACTGCACGGCGCTCATCGCCCGCTCGACCTGGTAGACCTCGGCCGTCGGGTCGAGGAACCCGTCCACGCGCTCGCGGACATGCGGCAGCATCTGGTAGGCGCCCCAGAGCCCGGCGACGCCGGCGCCGGCCAGGATGAAGATCGGCACCCAGCCGAGCCCGGCGACGAAGAGCTGGATCGAGAAGAATGCGACGACCACCGACGCCATGCCGAGGTCGGGCTGCAGCAGCAGCAGCGCCACGGTCGGGCCGACGAGCAGGAGTGCCGCCGGCAGCCCGCCGAGGCCGGGCCGGCTGGCGAGCAGCCAGGCGGTGACCACGGCGAGCGCCGGCTTCATGAATTCCGACGGCTGGAGCTGCTGGCCGCCGATGAAGAGCCAGCGATGGGCACCCTTGATCTCCGGTGCGAACCAGAGCGTCGCCAGGGTCAGGCCGGTGAAGATCGCGAGCACGCCGACGGCGAGCCGGAGCACGCCCCGCGGTGCCAGGAGCGAGACGCCGAAGAGGCCGAGTGCGGTCGGCACCAGCACGGTGAAGTGCTTGACCACGAAATGCATCTGGTCGAGCCGCAGGTTGCGGGCGATGGGCGGGCTCGACGCCAGCACCATGATGATGCCGAAGAGGATCAGTACGCCGATGCCGATCAGCAGGAACCGGTCGACGGTCCACCACCATTGGCCGAGCAGCGAGCGGTCGGTGCGCGCGAAGGCATTCATGCGGCAACACCTTCGGCAAGCTCGCGGGCAAGCGCTGCGAAAGCATCGCCCCGAGCCTCGTAGCTGGTGAACTGGTCGAAGGAGGCGCAGGCCGGGGCCAGCAGCACGACGGGCTCCACCGCCGCGCTGGCACGGGCCGCGGCGAAGGCCGCGGGCACCGCCACGTCGAGCCGGCCCGCCAACTGCCGCGGCAACTCGCGCGGGAGTGCTGCCGCGATCTCGTCCGCCGCCTCGCCGATCAGCCAGGCGCCGCGCACGGCGGCCAGATGCGGCAGGAGGGCCGCGAACCCGCCGGGCTTGGGCTTGCCGCCGGCGATCCAGAAGATCTCGGCGAAGCTCGAGAGGCTCGGGATCGCCGCCTCCGGATTGGTCGCCTTGCTGTCGTCGACGAAGCGTACGGCCCCGGCCCGCGCCACCGTCTGCATCCGGTGCGGCAGGCTCGAGAAGCTGGCGAAGCCCCGGACCGCCGCCTCGGCGGGCACGCCCAGCGCCCGCAGCACGGCATAGGCCGCCGCCGCGTTCTGGAGGTTGTGCCGCCCCTCCAGGGACTCGATGCCGGCGAGATCGGCGACCGCTTGCGGCGTCTCGCCCATGCCGTCGACCAGCTGCCTCCCCTCGGCCCAGACGCCACCCGGCACGGGACTCTTGGCGCTGATCCGGATCAGCCGCCGGCCCTCGGCCTCGAGGCCAAGGGCGAGTTCGCGCGACGGCGCATCGTCGACGCCGACGACGGCGATGCCGCCTTCGGGCTGCAGCTCGAAGAGCCGCCGCTTGGCCGCCACATAAGCCTCGAACGTGCCGTGCCGGTCGAGATGGTCGGGCGTCAGGTTGAGCAGCACGGCGACCCGGCAGGCGAGCGCCTCGGCGAGGTCGAGCTGGTAGGAGGAGAGCTCGAGGACGAAGGTCCGCCCCTCGGGCCCGGGCTCGAGGTCGAGCACCGGTCGGCCGATATTGCCGCCGAGCACCGCATCGCGGCCGGCCGCCACCAGTAGGTGATGGATCAGCGCCGTCGTCGTCGACTTGCCGTTGGTGCCGGTGATGCCAACCACCACCCGTCCGCCCAGCCGTTCGGCGAAGAGGTCGATGTCGCTGGTGAGCCGCACCCCGGCGGCCCTCGCAGCCTCGATCACCGGGTGCGGCGCCGGGAAGTGGAGCGGCACGCCCGGGCTCACGACCAGGGCATCGAGCCCGGCGACGTCCGCGGCGGTGCCGGCCCGGCCGCCCTCGGTCACGGCGGCGGCCACGCTTTCCGGCCGGTCGTCATAGACGAGACAGTCGATGCCGCTCGCCAGCGCGTCGCGCAGCACCGAGCGCCCGCTTCGTGCCATGCCGAGAATGCCGATGCGCCCCTTCCCGCTCATCGCCATCACCGCAGCTTCAAGGTCGAAAGGCCGATCATCGCGAGAATCGTGGCGATGATCCAGAAGCGGATGACGATGGTGGGCTCGAGCCAGCCTTTCTTCTCGAAATGGTGATGCAGGGGCGCCATGCGGAAGACCCGCCGGCCGGTC
>CAZGUW010000378.1:0-4298 GCA_964528705.1 uncultured Geminicoccaceae bacterium | reverse complement strand
CGAGGCGGGCACGGTCGTGCCGAGGGTGAACATCTGGGCATTGTTGTCCTTCATCAGGGACACGGCGTCCGTGTACGACACGAAGCTCACCTGGCTCATGTCGTCATAGGTCATGCCGTGGACCTCGAAGAGCTGCGCGCTGATCGCCTCGGCAGTGTTGCCCTTGGGCTGGATGGCGATCGGCTGGCCCTTGGCATCGTCGATCGACTCGATGCCGGAATCGGCATTGACGACGATCTGGAAGTACTGCGGGTAGAGCGTGCCGATATTGCAGACGTTCTCGGCCACGGCCTCGAATGGCGGCCGGCCGTTGACGCCGTCGACGGTCGAGATCGAGTTGGCGAAGCCGATGTCGGCCTTGCCCTGCGAGACCGCCAGCACGTTGGCGATGCCGGCGCCCGGCAGGACCTGCACGTTGATCCCGCTCTTGCCGGCGATGTTGGCGATGGCACCACCGAGCGGATACCAGGAGCCGCCCTGCGGCCCGGTCATCAGCTTGACCTGCTGCGCTTCGGCTGTGGTCGCGGCGGCTGTAGCAAGGCCCAGCCCGAGGGCGAGGATCGCCAGCGAATGTTGCGTCTTCATCTTTTGCTCCCTGATCGATTGAGCGCCATCGGCGCCTTTCCGTTCGTCATCAATGTGCCGGACCGGACGGCCGGCGCAAGCCTCAATTAACCGAGGCGCCGGCTGTGCCAGGCAATGTGGTCGGCCATGAAGCTCGCCATGAAGTAGTAGGAATGGTCGTACTCGGCGTGCCGGCGGAGCTCGAGCGGAATGCCGGACGCGGCGCAGGCGGCCTCGAGCAGCTCGGGCTTGAGCTGGCTCTCGAGGAAACTGTCGCCGAGCCCCTGATCGACCAGGATCTCCGCGGCCTTCGCACCATCCTCGATCAGCGCCGTCGCGTCGTAAGAGCGCCAGGCGGCGCGATCGGCGCCGAGATAGCCGGTGAGCGCCTTCTCGCCCCAGGGGCAGCGCATGGGCGAGACGATGGGGGCGAAGGCCGAGACGGAGCGGTAAAGCGCCGGGTTCTTCAGGGCGAGCGTGAGGGCGCCGTGGCCACCCATCGAGTGGCCGGAGATGCCCTGCCGGGAGGTGTCGACCGGCAGCTCGGCGGCGACGAGGTCCTGCAGCTCGCGGGTGACGTAGCTCGCCATGCGGTAGTTCTTCGCCCAGGGCTCGACCGTCGCATCGAGGTAGAAGCCGGCGCCGGAGCCGAAGTCATAAGCCTCGTGCTCGCCCGGCAGGTCGAGGCCCCTCGGACTCGTGTCGGGGCAGACGACGATCAGCCCGGCGGCGGCGGCCGGCCCCTGAAAGCCGGCCTTGGTGGTGGCGTTCTCCCAGGTGCAGGTAAGGCCCGAGAGCCACCAGAGGACGGGGCAGCGGCGCCCCTCCTCGGCCGCAGGCGGCAGGTAGACGGAGAACTCCATGTCCGTGCCGGTGGTGGCCGACGCATGGCGGTAGACGGCCTGGACGCCGCCATGGCAGCGATGCGCGGCGATCGGGGCCAGCGCCATCAGTAGACGACCACGCCGCGGATCGACTTCCCCTCGTGCATGAGGTCGAAGCCCTTGTTGATGTCGCCGAGCGGCATGGTGTGGGTGATCAGGTCGTCGATGTTGATCTTCTTCTCCATGTACCAGTCGACGATCTTCGGCACGTCGGTGCGGCCCCTGGCCCCGCCGAAGGCGGTGCCGCGCCAGGACCGGCCGGTGACCAGCTGGAAGGGCCGGGTGGAGATCTCCTGGCCGGCGCCGGCGACGCCGATGATGATGCTCTCGCCCCAGCCCTTGTGACAGCACTCGAGCGCCTGGCGCATGGTGTTGACGTTGCCGATGCACTCGAAGCTGTAGTCGGCGCCGCCCTTCGTCAGCTCGACGAGGTGGGCGACCACGTCCTTGTCGCCGAGCTCCTTCGGGTTGACGAAGTGGGTCATGCCGAACTTGCGGCCGATGGCCTCGCGCGCCGGGTTGAGGTCGACGCCGACGATCATGTCGGCCCCGACGAGCCGGGCGCCCTGGATGACGTTGAGGCCGATGCCGCCGAGGCCGAAGACGACGACGTTCGAGCCGGGCTCGACCTTGGCGGTGTTGATCACCGCCCCGACGCCGGTGGTGACGCCGCAGCCGATGTAGCAGATCTTGTCGAAGGGGGCGTCTTTGCGGACCTTGGCGACCGCGATCTCGGGCAGGACCGTGAAGTTGCTGAAGGTCGAGCAGCCCATGTAGTGGTGGATGACCTCCTTGCCGATGCGGAAGCGCGACGTGCCGTCGGGCATCAGGCCCTGGCCCTGGGTCGAGCGGATCGCCTGGCAGAGATTGGTCTTGGGGTGCAGGCAGTACTCGCACTCCCGGCATTCCGGGGTGTAGAGCGGGATGACGTGGTCGCCCGGGGCGACGGAGGTCACGCCGGCACCGACCTCGCGCACGATGCCGGCCCCCTCGTGGCCGAGGATGCTCGGGAAGATGCCTTCCGGATCGCCGCCGGAGCGGGTGAACTCGTCGGTGTGGCAGATGCCGGTCGCCATGACCTCGACCAGCACCTCGCCGGCCCTCGGGCCCTCGAGCTCGACCGTCGTCACCTCGAGCGGCTTGCCCGCCTCGAACGCCACCGCCGCCTTGACCTGCATCGGACTGCCTTCCCTCTCGCTTCAACGACCGGCCCTCATTAGCGCCGGATGGGCTTTCAGGCCAGCTTTGCGGGCCCAATCCCGGCCAGGAGGTCGTCGCGCCGGTCGAGCATGCGGCAGTGCAGGTCGTGCAGCAGATAGGCGAGCCGGCTTCGCGTCCAGGGCTGGCCGGAAAGGGCGTCGTACGCGCCAGGCAGCTCCTGACCCTCGACCACGCCGGCCCGGAGGCCGTGCCGCCGGCAGAGGGCGACGCAGCGCCAGGCGTGGTCGCGCTGGGCGACGACCGCCAAGGGTCCGAGCGCATCCGCACCGCCGGCCCGGGCGATGACCGCCTCGATCACCCCGCCGGTGTTAAGATAGAGCGGCTCGGCATGGGCGTCGCGCGCTGGATGGATGGCGGTGACAACGCCCTTCGGGAGCCGGCCGGCGAGCGGCTCCGCCACCTCCCACTGCGCCCAGACCGGTGCCCCCGTTTCCTCGTGCAGGCGAAGCGCCAGCTCGGCCAGCGCCTCGTTGACCGGACCCGGCTCGCGATTGCCGTTGGCCAGCATCCGGTTGCCGAAGGTGAAGCCGATGATCGCGCGCACCGAAGCGAGCTCGACCACCGGTGCCTGCCAGGCGAGGGCCTCCTCCATGAGGATCGAAGCCAGCTCGCCGGCCACCGCCGGATCGTCCAGCCCGGCCCCGAGTCGGGCGGCCAGCAGCTGCTCGAAGGTTGGTGACGGTTCGCTCATCCTGCGCCTCTCTAGGATTTATAGCCTATATCGCCCCGCCCCGCAAGCCCCTGTCGGGTTCCTTCGGCAAAATCGGCTTTTCGGCCTGCCTGCGTGCCCCCGGGAACCCGATCAATCGACATATGACCTTCGATTCCAATGACTTGACCGCTCCCGGGTTCGTTTGCTCGCGCTTGGGTTCGTTGGTCGAAAACGCGGGTTCGTTCGTCGATTCGCCGGGTTCGATCGTCGATTCCGCGGGTTCGTTCGTCGCCAACTGTCGCGTTATACGCGACATTCGGGTCCAGCTGTCGCATATAGCGCGACAGTTCGGGGTCGATTGTCGCGTTATATGCGACATCCCGAGCGAATCTGTCGCGTTATATGCGACAACCCAGGGATGGTGTCGCGCTATACGCGACAGCCGGGCGGCGCAGCGGTCGCCCCGCAACAAGGGAGAGCGCCGATGCAGCGCCGCATGTTCTGGGCCGTCACCCTCGCCGGGTCGGTCGGCCTCGTCTTCGGCATCGCCATGGCGCGCACGACCTACCCGCCGCTCGAGGTGCTGCTGCAGGGCAACCGGACCGTCCTCGACCAGGCGATCGCCTACCCGGAAGGCGTGCCGGCGGTGACGGGCGCGATCGTCACCATGCAGCCGGGCCAGACCACGGGCTGGCACCGCCACGACGTCCCGCTCTTCGCCTGGATCTTGGAGGGCGAGATCACCGTCGACTACGGCAGCCACGGCACCCGTCGCTACACCGCCGGCGACGCCGTGCTCGAGGCGGTGGAGCTCGCCCATGACGGCACCAATACGGGCGACGTACCGACCCGGATTCTGGTTGTTTTCATGGGGGCGGAGGGTGTGGCCAACACGGTGCCGCTGGACGGGCCGGAGTGACGGACGGAACGGCACCGTTTGGGATACCCGGCGGGGTGCGGCCGGGCTAGGCTGCGTG
>CAZGUW010000377.1:0-4307 GCA_964528705.1 uncultured Geminicoccaceae bacterium | reverse complement strand
GCCGTCGTCTAAAACTTTCGCCCCGGGCCGCCCGCGTGGCGGCCCGGCTGCCTTCCCGGGTGCCCGATGCAATCGATCTTCAAGACCCTCCTGTCGCGGCCCGAGATCAGCGCGCTCGTCATGCTGGTGGTGGTCGTCGTCGCCTTCAGCATCTACGCACCCCAGTTCGCCTCCTACGGCAACACGCGCGTCCTTTTGTTCTCGCTGCCGGAGCTCGGCATCGTCGTGCTCGGCGTCGGCATTCTGATGATTGCCGGCGAGTTCGACCTCTCGGTCGGCTCGGTCTTCGCCCTCGTGCCGATGCTGATGGTCATCGCCATGGGGCGCTGGGGCGTGCCGCCGATCATCGCCATGCTCATGGGCTTCGCCCTGGCGCTGGCGGTCGGCTACGTGAACGGCTGGATCACGCTGACCTTCAACATCCCGAGCTTCGTCACGACGCTCGGGATGCTCTTCATGGCGCGCTCGCTGGCGACGGTGCTCTCGGGCGGCTTCCCGCCGCCCTTTCCGGCCAACCTGCCGACCGAGCTCTTCGTCGCCGATCTCGGCCTCTTCCGGAGCTCGATGGTCTGGTTCGCCGGCTTCGCCCTGATCCTCGGCCTCGTCCTGCACTTCTCCAATCTCGGCAACTGGATCTTCGCCACGGGCGGGCAGAGCCAGGCGGCCGCCGACATGGGCATCGACACGCGCAAGGTGAAGCTCTTCTGCTTCATGCTCTGCAGTTTCCTCGCCGGCTTCGCCGGCATGATAACCACGCTCCGGCTGCGCTCGGCCCTGCCGGCCCTGGGCGAGGGGCTGGAGCTGCAGGCGATCGCGGCGGCGGTGATCGGCGGCACGGCGCTTACCGGCGGCATCGGCTCGCTCGTCGGCTTCCTTGTCGGCACGGCGCTGATCCGGGTGATCGACAACGGCCTCGTCATGGCGCGCATCGACGCCAACTGGTTCCGCTTCGCCATCGGTGCGCTGACCATCGTCGCCGTCATCCTCAACACCTGGGTTCGGGCGCGCGCCCGGCGGATGAAGTGAGGAGGGGCGCATGACGGCACGGCTCGAGGAGCATTTCCAGGCGCGCGAGACCTTCGTCAGGCCGACCGCCGAAGCGCTCGTGCGCTGCGAGGGGCTGGAGAAGTGGTACGGCAGCGTCCATGCGCTCGCGGGGGTCGACTTCCATGCCGAGCCCGGCGAGATCGTCGGCCTCGTCGGCGACAACGGCGCCGGCAAGTCGACGCTCATCAAGGTGCTCTCGGGCGCCCATCCGGCCGATGGCGGGCGCATCTTCTTCGAGGGCCGGGAGGTCAGGCTCGACAGCCCGAAGGCGGCGATGGGGCTCGGCATCGAGACCATCTACCAGTACACGGCGATGGTCCCGGCCATGTCGATCGCCCGCAACATGTTCATCGGCCGCGAGCCTTTGACCCGCTTCACGATCGGCGGCATCGGCCTCATGGACCGGCGCACCATGGTCGACCACGCGACGCGGTCGCTCACCAACATCGACCTCACCGAGCGCTCGCCCGACACCACGGTCGAGGAGCTCTCGGGCGGCCAGCGGCAGGCGGTCGCCATCGCGCGTGCCATGTACTTCAAGTCGAAGCTCCTGATCCTGGACGAGCCGACCAACCACCTTTCGGTCAAGGAGACCAACAAGGTGCTGGACTATGTGGCCTCGCTGAAGGAGCAGGGCATCGGCTCGATCTTCATCAGTCACAACCTGCATCACATCTTTCCGATCTCCGACCGCATCGTCGCCATGGCGCGCGGCCAGAAGATCGCGGATATCAGGAAGAGCGACACCACGATCGACGATCTGACCGACCTGATCGTCTGAGCCTGAGGGGGAAGAACGGGGCGATGGAGCACAAGGGCAGGACGGCGCTGGTGACCGGGGCGACGGGCGGGCTCGGCGTCGCCGAGAGCAAGGGCCTGGCGCTGGCCGGCGCGAACGTGCTGATGCTCGACGTCAAGGGGCGCGAGGTGGCGGAAGCGCTGGCCGGCGAGCTGCCCGAGGGGGCCGGGGCAGTCCGCTTCGTCGGCTGCGACCTCGCCGACCCGGATGCGGCGCAGGACCTGGTGCGGCTGCTGGACACGGAGGTCGGTGGCATCGACATCCTGGTCAACAACGCCGCGATCAATCCCCTGAAGCCGGTCGACGGCTACGACCTCGCCGAGTGGCGCAAGGTGCAGGACGTGAACGCCACCTCGGCCGTGGCACTGGCCCAGGCGGTGGTGCCGTCGATGAAGAAGAAGGGCTGGGGGCAGATCATCCAGATCTGCTCGGTGACGCTGAACGGCGGCTGGTCCGACTTCACGTCATATGTTTCGTCGAAGGGCACGCTGCTGGCGCTCACCCGCTCCCTCGCGCGCGAGCTCGGCCAGTTCGGGATCCGCGTCAACGCGGTGAGCCCCGGGGCCATTCCGACGGCGCTCGAGAAGGAGGTCTGGGCCGACCAGCTCGAGACTTACGTGAAGTTCCTGGTCGACCACCAGGCGCTCAAGTACCGGGGCAGCCCCGAGGACATCGCCGAGGCGATCCTCTTCCTGATCTCGGACAAGGCGCGCTTCATCACCGGTCAGAACCTCTCGGTGGACGGCGGCTGGTGGATGCACTGATCGGTGCCATGCCCGAAGCCGCCTGCGAGCCGAGGCGCAGCTATCCCCGACACGGGGTGCACGGCCGGCTGGTCGAGGCGATCGGCCGGATGATCATCGGCGAGGGCATGGCGGCGGGGTCCGCACTGCCGCGCGAGATCGAGCTGATGGACGAGTTCGGCAGCTCGCGCGCGGCGGTGCGCGAGGCGATCAAGGTGCTGGCCGCCAAGGGGCTGGTCGAGACCCGTCAGCGCCGGGGTACCCGGGTCAGGGCGCTGGACGAGTGGAACCTGCTCGACCCGGACGTGCTCGCCTGGTGCGCCGCCTCCGGGCCGGCGCCGGTGCTGATGGCGCAGATGGTGGAGCTGCGCTGCCTGGTCGAGCCCAGCGCCGCGCGGCTGGCGGCGGGGCGGCGCACGGCCGCGGAGCTCCAGACGCTCGAGGCGGCGTATGCCGCCATGGTGGCCGCCTTTCCCGATCCGGTAGCCTACAGCGTTGCCGATCTCGCCTTTCACCGGGCGCTCTTCCGGGCCTGCGGCAATCCCTTCATCGACCGGCTCGCCGCCATCGTCGCGGTGGTCCTCGAGGGCGGCTTCCACCTGCGGGACGGCGGAAAGGCCCCGCGCGAGGCCGGGCTCGTGGCACACGGGCGCGTGCTGGCGGCGATCCGGGACAGGGACGCGGCAGCGGCCGAGGCGGCGATGCTGGTGGTCATCGAGGTGGCGCGCCGCGAGGCGGCGCCGGCTGAAGGCGAGGCGGGCTAGGGCGTTCCGGCCAGCTCCCGTTCGCGCCAGGCCGCGGGCGGCTGGCCGTGGTGGCGCTTGAAGGCGCGGTTGAAGGCGGCCTCGCTGTCGTAGCCGAGCTCGAAGCCGATCCGGGCGACGCTCGCCTCGCCCTCGCGCAGGCGGGTGGCGGCGAGCTGCATGCGCCAGGCGGCGAGGTAGCGCATCGGCGGCTGGCCGAGCAGCCGCGTGAAGCGGTCGGCGAAGGCGGAGCGCGAGAGGGCGACCTCGCGGGCGAGGCCCTCGGGGGTCCAGGGCTCGGCCGGGCGGGCGTGGAGCAGGGCCAGCGCCTTGCCGACATGCGGGTCGCGCAGGCCGGCCAGCCAGCCGGCCCGTGCCTCCGGCAGGGTGCGGAGATAGGCGCGGACGGCCTCGGCGAAGAGCAGCTCGGCGAGGCGGGCGAGCAGGGCCGGCGAGGCGATGCGCCCGGCGGTGAGCTCGGTCGCGGCCATGCGGAAGGAGCTCTCCACCCAGGCCCCCGTGGCCGGCTCGGCGAAGCCGATGCGGAGCGCCGCCGGCAGGCCCTGGACGAGCGGGTTGTCGGGCACCGGGCAGGCGAGGAAGCCGCAGACGATGCGGGTGGTGGCACCACCGCCGCCATGCCGGATCGTAGCGAGCCCGCCTTCGGCACCCGGCTGGATCAGGTCGTCGCCGGCTACCGGCGGGAGCCCCGGGGCACTCGCCAGGCGGTGGCGGTCGTTGCGCGGCAGGAGGGCGATCTCGCCGGCGGCGACGGCGAGGGGCGGCCGGCCCTCGAGCTCCATGACGAGCGTGCCCTCGACGACGTAGTGAAAGGCGATGACCGCCCCTGCCGGCGCATCGAAGGCCCGGCAGTCCTCGGGTGTCACCTGGGCCGTGATGCACCACGGTGCGGTGAAGGCCGCGTCGAGGAAGACGCCGCTCGTGATGCGCACGGCATCGAGCACCTGCTGCAGC
>CAZGUW010000376.1:0-4334 GCA_964528705.1 uncultured Geminicoccaceae bacterium | reverse complement strand
CTGCGCCTCGTCGTCATCCACGACACAGCGGACGAGGACGTTGGTGTCGACGGCAAGCTTCATTCCTCGCCAGCCCAGCCGGCAGCGATGGCTTCGTTCATCTCCTCTATGGTGGCTACCTTCGTTGTCTTGCCGGCGAGCAAGCCGAAGAAGTCCTGGATGCGCCCGGTTGCTCGGGCCGCCCGCAAGGCAATCCGGCCATCCGGCAGTTTGTCGGCCTCGATCTTCTGGCCGGGCTCGATGCCCAGATGGCGCAGCAGTTCCTTGCGCAAGGTGACCTGGCCTTTGGCGGTGACCGTCAGTGTCGTCATGGGTGACCTCCAGCTGGCTACTGCGAGAAAGTAAGGCAAAAGTGCCTTTCATTCAATCGCCCGCGCTGATGACGAGATGGCCGAAATCGTCGACCACGAGATGCTGCTTGGGTTCGACCACGGTGACCGAGGCCGCCTCCTCGATCAGCGCCGGACCCTGGATCCGCTGGCTCGGCGCCAGGTTCGGCCGGCTGTAGACCCGGGTCGCGACCGTGCCCTCCGCGAAGTGGACCGGTCGCTCGGCCACCGGCCGGCCCTCGGGCATGGTGGCATCGAGCCGCACCGGATCGGGCTTGGCGGTCGCCGAGATGGCGGTCACCGTGAGGTTGACGATCTCGATCGGCTCGCCCGGGATCGAGAAGCCGAAACGCGCCTCGTGCGCCGCGTGGAACGACTGCCAGAGCGCCTCGATCCGGTCGTCGGCCAGGGCGTTCTCGCCGATCGCCAGCTCGAGCTCGTAGTTCTGGCCCAGATAGCGCATCTCCAGTGCCTGCTGCACGGTGATCCGGTCGGTGTAGTCCTGCGCCCGCAGCTCATCGAGCGCCTGGCCCGTCAGCTCGGCCAGCATCTCGCGCGCCCGTGCCGCCGGGAAATTGTGGCTGGTGAGCTGGATGGTCCGTTGCCGGTCGACCCGGGCGTCGGTCTGGATGAAGCCGTAGGCCGAGAACTGGCCCGGATGGTTGGGCACGACCGCGCGGGCGATGCCCATCTCGCGGATCAGCGAAGCCGCGTGCAGGGGCCCGGCACCTCCGAACGCGAGGAGCGCGAAGTCGCGGGGGTCGAGGCCGCGCTCGATCAGCACCGAGCGCAGCGCCCCTACCATGTTGTTGTCGGCGATCCTGAGGATCGCCAGCGCCGCCGCCTCGGCGTCGAGGCCGACCCGCTCGCCGACCCGGGTAACCGCCGCCCGGGCCGCCTCGCCGTCGAGCTGCATCCGGCCGCCCAGGAAGTTCGCAGGATCGATCCGCCCGAGCACCACATTGGCGTCGGTCACCGTGGCCTCGCTGCCGCCATTGCCGTAACAGGCGGGGCCCGGCATGGCGCCAGCGCTCTGCGGCCCGACCCGGAGCATCCCGCCCTTGTCGATCCAGGCGATCGAGCCGCCCCCGGCACCGATGGTGCGGATGTCGATGATCGGGATCTGGATGGGCACGCCCCACTCGATCTCGAAGGCCGTGGTGAAGGTCTCGCGCCGGTCCAGCACCGTCGAGACGTCGGTCGAGGTGCCGCCCATGTCGAGCGTCACGAGATGGTCGATGCCGGCGAGTTCCGCCACGTGACGCCCGGCGATGACCCCGCCGGTCGGCCCCGAGACCAGGAGCTGCACCGGCGTCGCCGCCGCCGCGTCGAGCGTCATCTCGCCGCCGTTCGAGCGGATCAGCACGGCCGGCGCCGTGACCCCGGCGTCGTCCAGCCGCGTGCGCATCGCGTTCAGCCGGCGGCTGACCACCGGCTTCAGATAGGCGTCGGCCAGCGTCGTCGACGCCCGCTCATACTCCTTCCACTTCGGCAGCACCTCGAAGCTGACCGAGATGGCGTGATCCGGCAGCAACTCCTCGAGGATCGCCTTGACCCGCCGTTCGTGTTCCGGGTTCAGGTAGGAGAAGAGCAGGCAGACCGCGACCGCCTGGATCTCCGGGATGGCCGCGATCGCCGCCGCCACCCGCCGCACCTCGGCCTCGTCCAGGGGCGTGACGACCCGGCCCTTGGCATCGAGCCGCTCGTCGAGCTCGAAGCAGTGCCGCCGCTGGCAGAGCGGCTTCGGCTTCACCCAGCTCATGTCATAGTGGAACCTGCGGTTGCCGCGCTGGATGAAGGGCACGTCCCTGAATCCGCGGGTCGTCACGTAGGCGACCACCGCCCCCTGGCGCTCGAGCACGGCATTGGTCGCGACGGTCGTGCCGATCCGGAGGTGGCCGAGCGCTGCCCGTCCTTCGAAGCCGGCCAGTCCGTCCAGGATCGCCTGAACGGGGTCGCTGGGCACCGAGGGCACCTTCCACACCTCGGTCCGGCCGGAAGCGTCGTCGTGGGCCACAAAATCCGTGAACGTGCCGCCAATGTCGGCACCGAGCATGATCGCCATCTTCGTCGTTCACTCCCCTGCGTGGCAGCGTCGGCCGCCGCCTTTACTTACCTGTCAGTGGCAGCCAGCAGCAACACCCGATCGCCACCACGCCGGACGTTGATCTTGCCAAATCACCCCTCGCGGGATAGGCATCCATTCAAGAAGATCAATGGGAGGCTGAACAATGATGCATCGTCTTTTGGCGAGTGCGGCGGTTGTCGCCGGGCTCGGTCTCTTCGGGTTGCAGGTGCAGGCGGCGCCGGAGGTCGTCGACGGCCCCGGCTACCTGCCCGAGTGCTTCGCACCCTGGAACGACGAGATCACCTACTTCCAGTGGGAAGCCCGCGAAGGCCCCTACAAGATCGCCCTGGTCAACGGCTTCGTCGGCAACACCTGGCGGATCCAGATGATCCAGACCGCCAAGGCGTTCGTCGAGCAGCCAGACATCAAGGAGCAGATCGCCGACTTCCGCGTCATCTCGACCGGCACCGACGCCGCCGCCCAGCTCGGCGCGATCGAGGACTTCATCAACCAGGGCTTCGACGCGATCATCACCATCGCGGTGAGCCCCGAGGGCTTCGACCGGGTGATCCGCCTCGCCGATCGCAACGACGTGGTCCTCGTGCCCTTCGACAACATCCTCGACACCGACGCCGTGATGATGGTCAACGAGGACCAGTACGCCATGGGCGTCATGTCGGCAAACTTCATCATTGACGAGCTCGGCGGTGCGACCAGCGGCAAGGTGCTGGAGGTCCGCGGCCTGCCCGGCAACTCGGTCGACCGCGACCGGCATCTGGGCTTCCGCTCGATCCTGGAAGCCGAGGGCAACGACTTCGAGATCGTCGAGATCGTCGGCAACTGGGACGACGGCACCTCGCAGAAGGCCACGGCCGACGCGCTGGCGGTGCACGACAGGTTCGACGCCGTCTTTACCCAGGGTGGTTCGACCGGCACGGTCCGGGCCTTCATCGATGCCGGTCATCCGATGGTGCCGATGGCGGGCGAGGCCGAGAACGGCTTCAGAAAGCAGATCGCGGCGCTCAGCGACGAAGGCCTTAAGGGCCTCTCCTACGGCCAGTCGCCCGGCCTCGTCGCCATCTCCATCAAGGCGGCGCTCGCGGCGCTGCAGGGCGAGAAGCTGCCGCAGTTGATCTCCGTGCCGATCCCGGTCGCCGACTACACCAACCTCGAGGACGGCGTGAACTACTGGTCGGACCTTTCCGACAATTTCTTCACGCCCAACGAGTTCCCGCCCTGTGACGTCAACATCACGGCGGTGGAGATCATGGGCAAGACCGCTGACGACGCGGCCGAGTAGGTGACCGGCGCGATGCCCGGCCCGGCGCCGGGCATCGCCGCCGCGCGGAATTCGTAATGGGCGGAAGCTTCCTCGAGCTTGCCGGCATCAGCAAGCGATATGGTGGTGTGCGCGCGCTGGAGGACGTGTCCTTCGCCTGCGAGCAGGGCTCGATCCATGCTGTGCTGGGCGAGAACGGTGCGGGCAAGTCCACGCTCATCAAGATCATCGCCGGGGTCGTCCGCCCCGATGCCGGAACCATTACCCTCGAGGGTGCGCCCGTGCGCTTCGACGGGCCGATCGCCGCCAACAGGGCCGGCATCGTCTGCATCTTCCAGGAACTGTCGCTGATGCCGGATCTCAGCGTCGCCGACAATATCTGCATCGCCGACCCGCCGCGCCGTTTCGGCCTGATCGATCGCCGCGCGCAGCGCCGGCGTGCCGAGGAGCTGCTCGCCCGCGTCGGCTGCGAGGACGTCAACTCGCTGCAGCGCGTCCGAAACCTGCCCCTGTCGCGTCGCCAGATGGTCGAGATCGCGAAGGCCCTGGGCCAGAACCCGAAGCTGCTGATCCTCGACGAGGCGACCTCGGCGCTCACCGGGGCCGACGTCGAGAAGGTCTACCGCATTCTCGAGGAGCTCCGCCGCGACGGCCTCGC
>CAZGUW010000375.1:0-4354 GCA_964528705.1 uncultured Geminicoccaceae bacterium | reverse complement strand
GGGTTCGTTGGTCGTCGCTCGGGTTCGTTGGTCTATACGCCGGGTTCGTTGGTCGATTCCGCGGGTTCGATCGTCGATTTCGTGGGTTCGTTCGCAGGGAACTGTCGCGTTATACGCGACATTTGTCATAACACTGTCGCATTATACGCGACAGCAGGGGCCAACTGTCGCGTTATATGCGACAACTGCCGTCAAACTGTCACGTATAGCGCGACAGTCCCGGGTTCGGCGGCGGCAATTGTCGCGGAATCCGCGACATCCCGAAGGGCGGCAAACGGGCCGTTGGATGGTTTCGGCAGGATTATTCGGGGAAATTCTGCGCCAGTCGGCGATATTCGTCGGCGCGGCGGTGAAAATTGCCCTGAATTATCGCGGTGTGCCGGCATTCTCGGCCATCAGAGCCATGTGGCCGGCCACGCTGGCGGCGAGGAACGTGCGACTGCCGGACGCCACCACAGAACCGAGTGGCCACATCGGTCCTGACCGGCGGCGCTGCTCCGTTCATCCATCGATCAGGAAGGATCGACCAGTTCGATCGCCACCTCGTTGCGCCGGAACCAGGGAAGCGTCCAGGGCGTGTTATAGAAGAACGCGCGTTCCGATCACTTCATGGGATCGATATCCTGGGCGTCGAGTGCGGCGTGCAGCTCCTCCAGCCTGGCCGATACGGCCTGATCGGTTCGCGAGCCCGAGAAGGTCATGACGGCAAAGCGTTGCCCGGACAGCACCACGAGGCGGACGCGGCCGTCCGTCGGCGCGGGCGCCGATTCGGGTGTGAAGCTGCGCGGCAGGAAGAACCGCATGGTCGTGGCGCCGGCCTCGCCGGCCCGGAGCTCGACCGGTGCGGTCATGTCGATCTTTAGGGAAGTGCTGGAGGTTTCAACAGGCACCGTCATGGCGATCGCCGCGTCCGCCCTGTTGGCCCCCGAGATGTAGTCGAACAGAAGGCGGAAAGCGGCATTCCGGGCGTCATCGGCATCGTCGGCCGTAACCGTGGCCTCGACGGCGACCCGTTCGGCGTACTGCCTGACCTCGATCGTGTCCGACAGGCAGGCAACAACCTCGTAGGGCGGCTGCTCGACATCGCCCTCGATGCCGACCACGGAGCAACCGGCAAGGTATAGCGGGAGAAAAGCGCTCAGTATCCTTCTCATGCGCGGGTTACGCAGGGAACCAACCGCCGGATCAGCCGGCCGGGTCGATCGGCAGCGCGGGCCCGGGACCCCGAGCGCGCGAAAAATACGGGCCGCCGGATAATCGGTTGATTGTCGGAACTAATTCCTCTTTGGCATCTGCATCGCGCAGGTTATTTCGTGGAGATGTTCGATGGCGCGGCCGGAGGACGGGCGGATACTTCGTCAGGCTGCGGTCGATCGGTGCTCATAGATCGACAGTCCACTGTGCGCCGATCGCATTGCCTTTTTCGTCTGCACCCATCCTGCGGCCGCGTTGGACCGTCGATTGCTACAGCATGACATCGAGAAATTACTCGTGGATTGATTTTCTTAGCCCGTCGGGCGCGTCAGAATAGAAGAGAACTTGCACCTTAGTAGCCACTTCATCGGACAGGTCGACCAACGCTCTACGACACGAAACCGGCATCAAGACGGCGACGGCACCCTTCTCCATCCCGAGCTCAACGACGTCGACCGGGTTGTGGATCGGCTCGACTGAGCCACCCAGCGTAATCCCGCCAGCGATTGCAAGGCCTCCCTTCAGAGGCTTGGCCAGCAGCGCCGAGCATAGGGCTATCAAAACGCCGACGCCGAGCTGCGCGCCATTCTTGGCGGCGTCGAATGATCTGAGTTGCACAGCGAACTCGTGCTCGCGCGGATTGCGATCGCCGACGAGGTCGCGGGCGCGATCATAAAGATGACGCTCGGCGAGCCGCACGCTTTCGCGAAACGGGGGTGGCGGTGCCTGGTTTAAGACGCGCACGCCGCTGCCACGCCCCTCGGTCACCTCGATACGAAACAAGCCCGCGCTCTCGCCCTGTCCACCCGGACTTATCGCCCATAGCTGGCCCGCGGGAAGCGGATCGACGCCGATGCTATCCTCACTATGCAGTTCGGGTGTCGAAACGAACTTCTCGATTCCATCCAGCCCCATTGCGTAGCTGAACTGAGTGTTCCGGAACTCAGCCGAGCCGATCCGCTTCTGCTGTTCCTTGACTCGGCGGCGGACCTCTAAGCCCAGCCGCACCGCCCATTCCAAATCTTCGTCGGCGACTGGCATCGACGCGTCGGGATAAAGCAACTTGAGCAGGCCAGAGATCGTTTTGTTGGTGGCGTTCTGGTCGCGACCAGAGAGCGCTCCGCCAAAATGGACTCTCCCAGGCAAAACATTCACCCGGCTTTGCGAGCGCAGGCGCGAGAAACACTCGGCGAGGACGTCGCTGACCAAGCCGAAACCATCGGTGAACTGCTCCTTGCTGACCTTTGGAACGTCCCAACCCGGCAGATAGCAGTGAATGCGATCCATAAATGCCGTGTCATTTCGCATCTCCGGCGGCATTGGGCCGAAAAGATGTCCGACCCGCTGCTGGTGCTGCACGTCGACGTCGAAATTGCCGACCATCACGATGCTGCCCTCGGCACGGATGCTCTCGCGACCGCGCGAGAACTCGCCCGATTCCATGTAGCCCTTCATGATGTTGACACCGTCCTTCTGGTCGAAGGAGATGCCTGATACCTCATCGAAGCAGACGACGTCATATTGGCAGACGAGGCCGCGCTGCCCGTTGGCCATATTGACGAACATCCGGGCCACCGTCGCCTTGCCGCCGGACACGAGATGGGCGTAGGGCGAAACCTGTTGAAAGAGATGGCTCTTGCCCGTGCCGCGCGGGCCGAGCTCGACCATGTTGTAGTTGCTTTCGACAAAAGGCACCATGCGCAGGAGGATGGCGTCTTGGGCTCGCGGGCTCAACTGTGCCGGCTCCAACCCGACGCTGCGCAAGAGGAGGGCGCGCCACGCCGCCGTATCGAGCTGCGCGCGGCCGGCAGCGATCTTGTCCAGGATATCGCGGGTCGAGAGCTGGATCTCGCGCAACGTCATAATCTCGAAGGGACGGCCGCCCTTTTCCTGCGCGATACTTGCATCGTAGCCGAGCTCCAGCTCGGCATAGAAGCCACCGGTCAGCATGCGCTCATGCGCACGGACTATTCTGTCGTCGATTCGGACATCGGTCAGCCGCAGGCTCGGCAGCGTCGCCAAATAGCTGTCGGTTTTCGCATCGAGGCGCGCCGTGACGATGTCGATGATACGCACCGAACCGCGATCCCGAGCCCGTGCCTTGAAGAGCTCCTCCTCGCCGGCACGCACGGTTCGATCGGCGAGCTGCTCCTGGACCAGCTCGATACCTTCCTCGATCTCCACCGGATCGGTGCTGGCGCAATAGCGGCCCAGCATGAACTCGACCACGTAGGTGGGGACCGGGAATTGGCCGCGGAACCGGCGCACCAGGTCCTTGCGCACGATATGGCCGGGAAAGGCCATGGCCGCCTTTCGGTCGAGCTCGTCCAACTGCACGATGCTACTCGCCTCCGATCGTCAAGACCCGGTGCGCCAGGACTGTCCCCGCTTCGTCCAAGACGACGAGCGTGGCGGTCTCGCGCTCATGGATGTCGTTTACCAGAAACGACGTCTGCCCGGCGGCGTCGAGCACGCGACCGCCCTTGATCAAGCTCCGGCCGCTGGTCCCCTCGCCTGCGCGCAGATCGACCGTCTGCTCGGCGGCGCCGGTCACCTCGACACGCAATCTCAGGCCTTGCCATTCGGCTTTCGTGATGGCGATTGTCGCTTTGAGCATCCGCCGCTCGACGGTGATCACGGGCAGGATGCACTCCTGTGGGCTGATGCCGCCGTGCGCATAGTCCTGCCCCGCCAGAAACGCCCTGGCACCGCTGGCGGTGGCGACGGTCAATGCTGGGTTCCAGCTCCAGGGAACCTGCAGACAGCTCGTCGTCGCGGACGGCTTGACAAAGGCGCAGCGGCTGCGCTTGCCCTTGGGCTCGACCAGGCCCGGATCGAGCACCGCATGGGGCAGGCCGCCCGGCAACAGCAGCCAGCCATGATCGGTCACGATGCGCACGCGGCGGCCAGCGCCGACCAGCGCCACCACCCGATCGGCGAGGTTGCGCAGCCCGATGGCGAGTTGGTCGACCATGCCGACGCCGAGCGCATGGCCCTGCGCATCGAAATCGCCGGTCTCGGTCCAGAGCGGGCGCCGCTCGGCCGGCGTGTCGTCGGTGGCCCAACCCGAATCCCGCAACAACCGCCAGAGCACCGGCTTTCTCGCCAGCTTGCCCTCTTCATCGACCGGATAGAGATCGCCCAGCGTGTCGGGCCCACG
>CAZGUW010000374.1:0-4388 GCA_964528705.1 uncultured Geminicoccaceae bacterium | reverse complement strand
TGCAGCAGGCGCTGGCGGACGGGCTGCAGACCGCGGGCCGTCTGCCGGAACTCGTGCGGCGGCTCGACGAGGCGCTCGAGCGGGACCGCACGCGGCACGTCGCGGTCGACCGGGTCAGGCTCTTCCAGGGCTGGTTCTGGCCGCTCGTCCTCGGCGTCCTGATCGGTCTTGCCCTTGGCTGAACCTATCCCACTTCATTCACGTAAATAGCGGTGCGCGGGGCGGCTGACCCGGAGCACCCGTTGCAGGGCAGGAAAAGCCGATGGATGCCAAGCGCATTCTCCTCGTCATCGGGGGCGGAATCGCGGCCTACAAGACGCTGGAGCTGATCCGGCGCGGGCGCGAGCGCGGTCTCGCCTTCCGTGCGATCCTGACCCGTGCCGGGGCCGAGTTCGTCACCCCTCTGTCGGTCTCGAGCCTCGCCGAATCAAAGGTCTACAGCGATCTCTTCTCGCTCACCGACGAGGCCGAGATGGGCCATATCCGGCTCTCTCGCGAGGCCGACCTCGTGGTCGTGGCGCCCGCCACCGCCGACCTCATGGCGAAGATGGCGCAGGGCCACGCCGACGACCTTGCTTCCACCACGCTGCTGGCCACCGACAAGCCCGTGTTGGTGGCGCCCGCCATGAACCCGATGATGTGGCAGCACAAAGCGACCATGAGGAACGTCGCGACGCTGCGCGCGGACGGCATTCACTTCGTCGGGCCCGCGGCCGGCGACATGGCCTGCGGCGAGGTCGGCAGCGGACGGATGGCCGAGCCGGCCGAGATCCTGTCGGCCATCCAGGCGATTCTCACACCCGCCGGCGAGCGACCGCTTGCCAGGCGGCGGGCGATCGTCACCAGCGGGCCGACGCACGAGGCGATCGACCCGGTCCGCTACATCGCCAACCGCTCCTCCGGCCGCCAGGGCCACGCCATCGCGTCGGCCCTTGCGGCTGGGGGCGCCGAGGTGACGCTGGTGAGCGGCCCGGTGAGCCTGCCCGACCCGCCGGGCGTGACAGTGCGCCGGGTCGAAAGCGCCAGGGCAATGCGCGACGCGGTCGAGGCCGCTCTGCCGGCGGACATCGCGGTCTGCGCCGCGGCGGTCGCCGACTGGCGCCCGGCCGTGGCGGCGGATGCCAAGATGAAGAAGGGAAGCGACCAGCCGGCGGCCCTCGAGCTCGTCGAGAATCCGGATATTCTCAAAGGCTTGGGCCACCATCCTCAGATGCGGCCCGAGCTGGTCGTGGGCTTTGCCGCGGAGACCGACGACCTCCTCGCCAATGCGGCGGCGAAGCTCGAGCGCAAGGGCTGCGACTGGATCCTCGCCAACGACGTGGGCGCCGGCAGCGGCGTCTTCGGTGGCACGCGCAACCGGGTCCACCTGCTCAGCCGCGAAGCACCGGTCGAGACCTGGCCGGAGCTGGGCAAGGACGAGGTCGCCGCCCGGCTGGTGGCGCGGATCGCCGAAAGGCTGGGTCGATGACGGTCGAGGTCACGATCGAGCGCCTGGCGCACGCCGAGGGCCTGCCGCTGCCGGCTTATGCGACAGCACTCGCCGCCGGGGCCGACCTGCATGCGGCGGTGCCGGCGGACGAGCCGCTTGCTCTTGAGCCGGGGGAGCGCGCGCTGGTGCCGACCGGGCTCAAGATCGCCCTGCCGGCGGGCTTCGAGGCGCAGGTCCGGCCGCGCTCGGGCCTGGCGCTCAGGCACGGTGTCACCGTGCTCAACGCACCCGGCACGATCGACGCCGACTATCGGGGCGAGATCGGGGTGGTGCTGGTCAATCTGGGGGACGAGACGTTCAGGGTGCGGCGCGGCGAGCGGATCGCCCAGCTCGTGCTGGCGCCGGTGGCCCGGGCAGGCTGGCTCGTGGCGGGCGGCGGCCTGTCCGTCAGCGACCGGGCCGGTGGCGGCTTCGGCTCGACCGGCAGCCGGCCGCTGGACCCTGGGAACGAAGCAGTTGTGGAGGGGAGCCAGAAGCGATGATCAAGCCGTCGAAGAAGGTGGCGCTGGCCGTCGAGGCGGTGGTCGACATCGCCTATCACGGCACGTCGGAGCCGGTGCAGAGCCAGGATATCGGGCGCCGGCTGAACCTGCCGCGCCGCTATCTCGAGCAGGTCATGCAGCAGCTCGTGAAGGCCGGCATCCTGCGCGGCGTGCGCGGACCGCGCGGCGGCTACCGGCTGGCCCGCGAGCGGCGCCGCATCACCGTCGCCGACATCGTCAACGTGGTCGAGGCGGGCGAGGTGGAACCCGAGACCCTCTCGGCGAGCGACCTCGGCCAGCGGGTCATGGCGCCCTTCTGGCTGGAGCACGAGCAAGCGATGCTCGCCCGGCTCGATGCCATCACCATCGAGGATCTCTGCCATGCAGCGGAGCAGTCGTCCGTGCGCCGCGAGATCAAGGACGGCATCGATTTCGCCATCTGAGAAGGCGTAAAGAAATCACCCCTGCCAGCAGCGCCGATCCGGCAGGGGAGCCATGCGCAAACGGCAGGTCCGAAATGCGTGATCTGCTGGCTCTGTGTCACGGCAACTCGGCATAAGGTCCGGGCCATTCAACCACGGACCTGCAGCCTCCATGAGCACGCTCGCCATTGTCGCCGTCGAGCCGAGCCGCGTCGCGCGAGGCATCGGCCTGGCGCTTCTGGCCTATGCCTCCTTCTCCACCGCCGACGCCATGCTCAAGACCTCCTCGAGCGTCTTCTCGGTCTTCCAGATCGCCCTCACCATGGCGTTCTTCGCCACCCTGCCGGTGCTGGCGACGACCATCGGCCGGGGCGGGCTGCGCTCGCTCGTGGCGCGCAACAAGCCCCTGGTCGCGGCGCGCGGCATCCTCGCCGCGACCTGCGGCTGCCTCGCCTGGAGCGCCTTCGCCCTCCTGCCGATGGCCGAGGTCTATGCGCTGCTCTTCGCGGCACCCATGCTTGTCACCGGCTTCTCCGCCATTCTCCTGCGCGAGCAGGTGGGCTGGCGGCGTTGGCTGGCCACCCTGGTGGGCTTCATGGGCGTGCTCATCATGATCGACCCGGAGTTCTCCTCGCTCGGCCTCGGCCATCTTCTGGCCGGGCTGGCAGCGCTCGCCGGGGCGCTCAGCTTCATCATCCTGAAGAAGATCGGGGCGGCCGAGAAGAGCGGGGCGCTCCTCATGTCGGTGATGCTCTGGATGATGGTGGTAGCACTGCCGCCGGCGCTTTCATTCTGGGTCTGGCCGAGCCCGGCGGAGCTCGGCTCCATGGCCGTGGCGGGGCTCCTGATGGGTGCGGGGCAGGCCGGTCTCGTCTTCGCCACGCGCGAGGCCCCGGCCGTGGTCGTCGCCCCCTTCCAGTACAGCCAGATGATCTGGGCCGTGGTCTTCGGCATCCTCGTCTTCGGCGACGTGCCGGGCACCAATCTCTTCGTCGGCCTCGGCATTGTGGTGGCCTGCGGCCTCTTCATCGTCTATCGCGAGACGGTGCGTTCACGGCCGGTGACGGTGGGCGGCGGTCGCGGCGAGGTGCCGGCACGGGTCGCCCGCATCTAGGTGGGAGTTTCGGGTGATGCGCGAGGCGGCGCTGACGATCGACGATGCCGGGTCACCTCTGGAGCTCGGCTATGTCGAGTGGGGCGATCCGGCGGCCCCGCGCACCGTGCTCTGCCTGCATGGCCTCACCAGGAACGCCCGCGACTTCGACTTCCTTGCGCAAGCGCTTGCCGGCCCGGCCCGGGTTCTGGCGCTCGACGTCGCCGGGCGCGGCCGTAGCGGCTGGCTTGCCGATCCGGCCCGCTATGACGTGCCGACCTACATCGCCCAGGTGATGGCGTTTCTGGACCGTCTCGGCCAGGGCGCGGTCGAGCTGGTCGGAACGTCCATGGGCGGGATCATCGGCATGGGGCTCGCCGCCTTCCAGCCGGCCCGGGTGGCGAAGCTGGTGCTCAACGACATCGGCGGGCGCGTGCCGGTGGCGGCACTCGCCGGCATTGCCGAACGCCTGCAAGAGCAGCCGCCGGTGTTTGCCGACCTGGCGGCGCTCGAGGCGCATCTTCGCCGGGTGCACGCCCCCTTCGGCCCGCTGACCGACGCCCAGTGGGCGCATCTCGCCCGCCACAGCGGCCGGCCGGTGCCGGGTGGGCTGGCGCTCCACTACGACCCGGCGATCACCGCACCGTTCGGCGAGATGGCCACGGCCGACCTCGAGCTCTGGCCGCTCTACGACGCCATCACCTGCCCGACGCTGCTCCTGCGCGGCGAGGAGAGCGACCTCCTGCCGACCGAGGTCGCGGCCGAGATGGCCGGTCGGGGACCACGGGCCCGGCTCGTCACCTTCGCCGGCGTCGGCCACGCGCCGGCGCTGATGGCGGCGGACCAGATCGCCGCCGTCCGGGACTTCCTCGAGAGCTGACTCACCGAAGCACCGCGAAGCC
>CAZGUW010000373.1:0-4403 GCA_964528705.1 uncultured Geminicoccaceae bacterium | reverse complement strand
TGCGGCGCAGCTTGAGGGCCGCCGGGATGCTCTGGGCGAAGTCGATGAGCTCGCGGTCGAGGAACGGCGTTCGGGCCTCGAGCCCCTCGGCCATGGTCAGCCGGTCGACGCGCTGCAGGTTGATGTTGTGCATCGTGCCGAGCGATCGGGTGAGCTCGTCGGCGAGCGCCCGCGGATCGTCGACATAACCGTGGTGGTAGGTGTAGCCGGCGAAGAGCTCGTCCGCACCTTCGCCGGTTAGGACGGCCTTGACGTGCCGCCTGGCGAGCCGTGCGACGAAGTGGGTCGGGATGGCCGAGCGGACGAGATCCACGTCGGCGCTCTCCAGGTGATAGATGACGTGCGGTACGACCCGGGCAACGTCGGCGGCGGTGAAGGCGTATTCGTGGTGGTCCGAGCCGATGTGGCCCGCGACCATGCGGGCGGCCCTGAGGTCCGGACTGCCGGCGGTGCCGACCGAGAAGGTCTTGAGTGGCGGCCGGCCTTCAGCCCTGGCGAACCGGGCGGCGAGGGCGGCGATGATCGAGCTGTCGAGCCCGCCCGAGAGAAAGGCGCCGACCTCGACATCGGCGACCAGCCACTTGCGCACCGCTTCTTCCAGCACGAGGCGGAGCTCGCTCGCCGTCGCCCGGGCGTCGAAGCCGGGCTCCTCCGCCGCCGCACCCTGCGGCATGCGGTGCCAGCGGCGCATGCCGTCGCGGCTGTCGCAAAGGCAGCCGGGCGGCACGGCCTCGACCTCGATATCGGGAATGCCGTCGAACGCCTTGAGCTCGGAGGCGAAGGCGAGACCGCCGTCGAGCCTCGCGAGGTAGAGCGGCTTGATGCCGAGAGGATCGCGCGCGGCGATGATGCGTTCCGGCGTCGCCAGGACGAAGGCGAACATGCCGTCGAGCCGCGCGATCCAGCGCAGCGCGTCGCTGCGGAAGAGGTGGAGGATCGTCTCGCTGTCGCTCGCCGTCTCGAAGGCGCTCTCGCCGAGGATCGCCCGCAGGTCGCCGTAATTGTAGATCTCGCCGTTGACGACGAGGATGTCCCGGCCCTGGTAGATCGGCTGCGCGCCGTCCTCGGGGCCGATGATCGAGAGCCGGCAATGCGCCATGGTCACCGGCAGGTCGGCGGGGCTCACCACCTCGACCGCATCCGGCCCGCGATGCGCGATCTTCTCGATCATCGAGGCGGCAAGGTCCCGATCACCGACCTGCCAGAGACAGACGAAACCGCACACTTTTTGACCTCCCTGGAGCCGCGCCACGCGACGGGACCCTAGGGATGGCGACGGCCCCCGTCGAATCGACGGGCGGTGCGGCGGGTGCGGACGTTTACCGATCGCCGGCCGGTGCCTATGGTTTCGGCCATGCCCACGCGAAACGCCGGGGCGGGCCGGCAGCAGGAGGAAACCACATGCCCATAGCGCCGCCGACATTTGGCTGGCCGACCCAGCTCACGGCGTTCCTGAACCAGAACTACAATGGGAAGTGGGCCTACAGTGGCAGCTTCGCGATGTACTGCCATGCGGATCGATTGGATCAGGAGTGTCGCCAACCGAACGATATCGACATTCTGATTGACGGTCAGCGTCCGGTGGTCGGATTTCCGGACATCATCGCGACAAACGTCTGCCATCTCTCGAGCGATCTAAGTGACGGCGTGTTCAATGGCACGACCATCGGCCATGTCGGCTTCAATGCTGTGGAGGCGGTGGTCGACAACTGCTTGATCGGGCAGCATCGCGTCAAGATCGATCTGGGCAAGCCGTCGGACCGGTTCGGACGGCTCGGCGGCGCGATGAACTACAACAGCCAGGCCGGGCCATGCAGGATCATGACGATCCACCAGCTGATCGCCGCCAAGGACGACCCAGGTGCGACCGACGAGAAGCATCAGCGTGACCTGAGAACGCTCAGGCTCTGGTTGGGGCTGTTGCGTCAATCATTGCCGACCTGAATTATCGAGTTTCCGGCAGTCGGGGGCGAGCGGGCTCATCCCCCTTTGCCCGGCGGTGATCGACCGACCCTCGAGCCTAACCAGGCACCGTCGCCTCCGGTCGCTCCACCAGCGCCCAGGCGATCGGGACCGCCGCGAGCACGAGCAGGCCGGTGAGCGCAAAGACCGGCAGGAACGCGCCGGTCGCGGTCAGCACCGCGGTGCAGAGGGCAAGACCGATCGTGCCGCCGATCATCTGGATCGTCAGGTTGACGCCGCTCGCCTGTCCCTGCTGCGCAGGCGCCACGGCACTCATCAGCGCCCGCCGCGGCACCACGGAAATGGTGGGCAGCGTCGCACCCCAAAGGAGCAGTGCCGCGACGATTGTCCCGAAGCTCGCGAGCCCGACGCCGGCCGCGATCACCAGCAGGGCGCCGCCATTGAGCAGGAGGCCCAGGAGCAGCGGCTTTCGCGCACCGATCTGGTCGGCGAGCCGCCCCGCGAGAAGGGAGGTCGCCACTGCCGGCAGCACGGCCACGAGGATCGGCCAGCCCGAGTCCAAGGGCGAGAACCCGAGCCCCTTCTGCAGGAAGAGCGGGACGAAGATGAAGACGATGATCTTGTCGAACTGGAACATGAAGAATACGATCACGCAGCCGGTGAAGGTCGGGATCTTCAAGAGATCGAGGGCGATCAGCGGATCGTCGCGCCGCGTCTCGAGCCAGACAAAGAGTGCCAGGACGAGCGGGCCGGTGACGAGGAGTGCCATGAGAGCCGGCGAGGTCCAGCCCCAATCGCCGCCCTCCATGAGGGCGATGGTGAAGGCGGAAAGCCCGACGACGAGCGCTGCCAGCCCGGCGGCGTCGAGAGCCTTGCGCTCACCCGGTACGGGCGATGCCTCACCTTTGTGAATCTCCATCGCCACCGCGATCGCCGCGATCGCCAGGACGACCGGCAGGTTGATCCAGAAGATCCAGCGCCAAGAGATGGCCTCGGCGAAGACGCCGCCCACGGCCGGCCCGGACGCCATGAAGCAGCCGGCGACGGTGGTCTGGATGCCGAGCGCGAAGCCGCGACGCTCGGGAGGAAAGCTCGCCGTCAGGATCGCGAAGGACGCCGGAAACACCAGCGCGGCACCGGCACCCTGGAGACCTCGCGCCGCGACGAGGGCCGCCCCCGTCGGCGCCAGGCCGGCCGCGAGCGAGCCCAGGCCGAAGAGCGCCACGCCCACGAGAAAGAGCCGGCCGCGCCCGTGCCTGTCGCCGAGCCTGCCGCCGAGTGCCACAAGTGCCGTGAAGACGAGGAGGTAGGCATTGACCACCCAGTGCGAGCCCGCCGGGGTCATGCCGAGCTCGGCCTGGATCGTCGGCAGCGCCACGCCCACCACCGTCTCGTCGAGCACGACGAGGCCCAGCACGCCGCTCATCGCCACGAGGATCCACCACAGCCTCGGACCCGTCCCGCTCACGCACCGGCTCCGGCGGCGCCTTCGGGTGACCGACCGTTCCGCTCTTCTCTGCCCGGCATGTTTCCCGCCGCTGCTCGACAATGCGCGGCTTTTCGGATGACCTGCTCCCCGCTGGTCCCTCAGGGATAACGAGAGCCCTGGATTGCTGATACTGCTTTCGCTGTCGCGATGGTAGCGGGCGATGGGCCGGATTGGTCGGTATTTTGCAGCCGTTTGCCCGCGGACCGGATGAACACTGCTTGGGGCGTCAGGCCGCTGTGGGCGGAGTGCGGCCGAACGTTGTTGTAGCCGATCCGCCAGCGTTCGATGACGGCGCGGGCTTCCGCCAGGCTAGTGAATACCTCCTCGTTCAGACATTCGTCGCGGAACCGGCCGTTGAAGCTCTCGACGAAGGCGTTCTGCACCGGTTTGCCCCTCCGGCGCCTGCTGGCGCCGTTCCCCTCGGGAGTCGGATCGAAGGCCTCCTGGCCTTCGATGGAGCGATGTAGTGCCACTCCACGCCGCTGCGGTTCGTCCAGTCGAGCACGGCGCGCGAGGTCAGCTCGGTTCCCCTCCGCGGCCTGCTGGCCGCGTCTGCTTCGCAGATCGGATCGACAGCCTGCTGACAGTCGATTGTCGCTGACAATCATCGCCGGACGGCCGCGCCGGGTGATCACGGCGTCGAGCTCACGCGCCACCCGGTGGCCGCCTATCGAGGTGTCGACGACCAGGGCTAACGCCTCTCGGGTGAAATCGTCGACGATCGCCAGCACCCGGAAGCGGCGGCCCCAGGAGAGGACGTCGGCCACGAAGTCGAGCGACCACCGCTGGTTTGGGCCCTGCGGCAGGGCCGCCGGTGCTCTGGTGCCGGTGGCCCGTTTGCGGCCGTGCCGGCGCCGCACGCTCAGCCCTTCCTCGCGGTAAAGTCGGTACAGCTTCTTGTGGTTCATGGTCGTCCCCTCGCGCGCCAGCAGGAGCCCCAGCCGCCGGTAGCCGAACCGCCGGCGCTCGCCGGCCAGGTCGCGCAGCCGCT
>CAZGUW010000372.1:0-4418 GCA_964528705.1 uncultured Geminicoccaceae bacterium | reverse complement strand
AGCGCCCGCCACACGCAGGGCTTCCTGGTCGACGCGTTCGGCGACTGAGCGGGTTGGACGGGCACTTTAAGAAACCGTGCCGGGGCGGCGTTGTCAGCCGCCCCGGACACCATAGATGGCCTCACCTACGGCAGGCAGTGGGCGCCCACCAGGCGCACGCGAGCCTGCCGATTGAATTCGGTGGCGTCCCACGTGGCGCCCGCAGCCCCTGGGATTTTGGATGGTATTGCCGAACTTCCTGATCATCGGGTTCCAGAAGGCCGGAACCACCTCCGTCTACAACTACCTGGCGCAGCACCCGGACGTCTTCGTCAGCCCGCGCAAGGAGCTCAATTTCTTCTCGTCGATCGTCGCGCAGCCGTTGATCGATCCGAAGCTGACGGGCGGCTTCACCGATCCGCAGGCCTACGCCGAGGTCTTCGCGCCCGGCGCCGGCAGGAAGGCGATCGGCGAGGCCTCGCCGATCTACGCCACCGACCCGGCCGTCCCGGCGGAGATCGCCCGGCTGATCCCCGAGGTCCGCCTGATCGCCCTGGTGCGCGACCCGGTCGAGCGCGCCTATTCCGAGTACTGGATGCGGGTCCGCGACAAGCGCGAGAGCCGCCCGTTCGAGACCGCGATCCGGGAGGAACGGGAGGCGGCCGGCGACCGGCCGTGGCGGCAGGGTACCGGCACCTACCTTGCGGCCGGCTTCTACGCGCATCACCTGCAGCCCTACTGGGACCGGTTCGGGCCGAACCGGCTCGCCTGCCACCTCTTCGAGGACCTCGAGGCCGAGCCCGCGGCCGTCATGCGCGATCTTTTCCGCTTCCTCGACATCGACCCGGACTTCGTGCCGGACACGTCGGTCCGCCACAATGCCTCCGGCATGGCGAAGTCGCGGCTGCTCCAGCCCTTCATGCGCAAGACGAAGCTGAGCCGCGGCGTGCGGCGCATGCTGCCGCGGGCGGTGGGCGAACGGGCGCTGGCGCGGGTCGAGGCCTGGCGCAGCCGGAACCTCACGAAGCCGGCGATCGCACCCCATGTCCGCCGGCAGCTCGTGGACCTCTACCGGGCGGACATCGAAGCCCTGCAGCAGCGGCTCGGCCGCGACCTCTCGGCCTGGCTGGCGTGAGCGCCTGAAGAGGTTGCGCGCAACTTCGGGTTGCCTCGACAGGCCGACCCGGGAAGGCGCAGAATGCCAGCTCGCCACGACAGAGCTGTCCGCGCCAGCGGCCGGCCAGGAATAGGGAGGGTTCGGCATGACGATCGCCAGCAGTGCTCGCGACTTCTTCGATGCGTGCGAGACCGGCCGGGGATGGGACGCCTGCAAGGCCTGGTGCCACGACGGGGCGACCTTCTCCTGCCAGGCCGATGCCCTGGCGGACACGACCACGCTCCAAGGCTACACCGAGTGGATGAAGGGGCTCTTGGGGCTCATGCCCGACGGCAGCTACGAGCTGAAGGCCTTCGCCGCCGACCCGGAAAACCAGGCGGTGACCGCCTTCGCGGTCTTCCGGGGCACCCATACCGGCGAAGGCGGGCCCGTGCCGCCGACCGGCAAGGCGGTCGCCGCCGACTACGTCTACGTGATGCAGTTCGACGGCGACCGGATCCGCCACATGACCAAGGTCTGGAACGACGCCCAGTCGCTGCGCGCCCTCGGCTGGGCCTGAAGCCCCTAGCCGATCTGCCTGCCGAGGCGCCCCGCCAGGTCCTGGATGAACTGGAAGGCGACGCGGCCCGAGCGGCTGCCGCGCGTGGTCGACCATTCCAGCGCCTGACGCTTCAGCTCGCCGGGCTCGAGTTCCAGGCCGAAATGTTCGGCATAGCGGTCGACCATGGCAAGGTAGGTCTCCTGGTTGCAGGGGTGGAAGCCGAGCCAGAGGCCGAAGCGGTCGGAGAGCGAGACCTTCTCCTCGACCGCCTCACCCGGGTTGATCGCCGTGCTGCGCTCGTTGTCGATCATCTGCCGCGGCATCAGGTGCCGCCGGTTCGAGGTGGCATAGAAGAGCACGTTCTGCGGCCGCCCCTCGAGCCCGCCTTCCAGCACCGCCTTCAAGGACTTGTAGCTGCTCTCGCCGGCATCGAAGGAGAGGTCGTCGCAGAAGAGCAGGAAGCGGTCGGGCTGGCGGGCGAGGTCGTGCAGCAGCAGCGGCAGCTCGTCGATGTCCTCGCGGTGGATCTCGATCAGGATGAGGTCGCCCCCTTCGCGCTCCACCAGCCCGTGCACCGCCTTGACCAGGCTCGACTTGCCCATGCCCCGGGCACCCCAGAGCAGCGCGTTGTTGGCCGGCAGGCCGCGGGCGAAGCGGCGGGTGTTGTCGAGCAGGATGGCGGCCACGTGGTCGATGCCGCAGAGCAGCTCGAAATCGATGCGCGCCACCCGCGGCACCGGCCGGAGTGCCCGGGTCGGGGCGTCGAACACATAGGCGCGGGCGGTCCCCAGCCCGAGCGAGGCGGCGGGCGGCGGGCTCTGCCGCTCCAGGGCTTCGGCGATCCGGGCGAGCAGGTTCGTGACATCGACGTCGGGCATGGCAATCCTCGTGCTGAACGCGCCGGAGACTAGAAGCCCCGCCGGGATTTGGCCACGCCCGCCGGTGCCGTCAGGGCGCTGCCGGCGGCTCGGGCTGCACGGTGATACGGAAGGCCTGCGAGCCCTTGGGATCGCGCCAGAACGAGAGCTGGGCGTATTTCTCGAAGAGGTCCGGCGGCAGCACCGTGCGCCGCGGCACGAACGCCACCTTGCGCTTCACCGTATGCAGGCCCGGGGTCGAAAGCTGCGCGTCGAACTCCGGCTCGGCATAGTCGACCGCGTCGAAATCATGGGCGAAGGGCGCCTCGCCCAGAAAGTCGTAGATCAGCTTCAGCGTCTCCGCCGGCCGCTGCGCCAGGATGTCGTATTCGAGGATCAGGAGCGAGCGGCCGTGCTCGCCGTAATAGGCCTCCTTCAGGGCGGACCAGGCGAAGCCGACCATCCGGTCGCGATGCGCCAGCGCCTCGACCCGGCTGAACACCGTCGCCCGCTCGTCCGGGCTGGCGAAGAGCCGGGACGGCTCGAAGGCGTTCTTGCGCACCAGATGTTCGATCGAATCCATGATCCAGGCGACGCTGCGCACGCAGCAGATCACCTTCGCGTCCGGAAAGATCGAGAGCAGCGCCGGCAGCCGCGCGCACCACGCACGGTTGGTGTCGAAGACCACGTCCTTCGCCGCCTGCGGCTCGTAGTAGCAGCCGAAGATCGCCGCCAGCAGCGCCTTCTTCTGCGCCTCGTCGATGAACAGCCCGGTCTCGGTGCCGCGCCCCATGGCGTTCAGCATCACCCCGAAAAGCGCCCCCACCGGACTCGTCATCGCCGCATGGAACCGCGGGTTCTGCCGCAGAATGCCCGCAAGCAGGGTCGAGCCGGCCCGCGGCAGGCCGGAGATGAAATGCAGCCTGGTGGTCATTGGCGCCACCCCGGAGCAGACAGTAACTTGCAGGCAATCGGCATCGGCGACATTCCCCGATGAGTTGAACATTCAGAATTTGGCATTCGTGACTTGCCAAAAATCGACTGGTATTGAAAAGTGGAATTCCAGCACGTCGGAGGCAGGCCGGCGAGCAGTCATGATGAACCTTCCCAATAATGGGAGAGGAAATTCTGGTGCTCGAATACTATAGGCTTGCCGGCCCCGTCCCCCTGACCCGCCATGAGCTGCCCTCGACCAGCACCGCCAGTGCGGAGACCCTGGGCCGCACGCCCCAGGCCACGCTCGAGGTCACGACCCTCGCCGATACCACCGACGCCAGCGACGGGCTCCAGTCGTGGCGCGAGACGATCGTCACTTGGCACGCGAATGGGGCTCCGTCCCACTAGGGTAGTAGTTTGGGGGGTGTGTGATGAAGGATGGAAGCTCTCGTTCGGCACAAGTGACATTCGCTCAGAAAGAGATACTCTTGGTGCCCTTGGCCGAGTTGGACACCGTTGCATCGCTGGAGCAGTTCAACCGTCAGGCAACGCTGTCGTACGGCTCTGCGGTGCCGGCGACCACGACGCTTGTCGACTGGGTTCAGTGGTCGTCGAGCGACGGCGGCAACGACCACTTCTATCGCGTGGTCCTCGCCGATGAGCGGCTCAGCTGGACCGAGGCGCGTGAGGCGGCCCTGGCGCTGGGTGACGGTGCCGACCTCGCCACGTTGACGTCGTCGGAAGAGAACGCGTTCGTCTACTCGCTGATCGGGAACGAGCCCGATATCTGGGTCAACAATGCGTCGGGGCCATGGCTCGGCGGTGCTCAGGAGCCGGGCGCCGATGAGCCCGCCGGCGGCTGGCACTGGGTGACCGGCGAGGACTGGGATTTCACGGCGTGGGCGGTGACCGAGCCCAACAATGCGCCGCCTGGCGAGGACCGGCTGCAGTTCGCTCGGCGATCGCGAGATGACACCGAGCACCTCAC
>CAZGUW010000371.1:0-4430 GCA_964528705.1 uncultured Geminicoccaceae bacterium | reverse complement strand
CGCCGCCGCGGCCTCGGCCAGGGTGAGGGGCGGGGTGGTCATGGCTGCGCCCGGTATTGTCGCATGGCCGTCGGGATGAGCTTGATGTAACAGGCCGCACGGTCGCGACCTTCCGCGCGGACCTGGCCGGCGGTCTGGATCAGGCCGGGCAGGGCCACGATCTGCGTCGCCGTGCGGAAGCCGGTCACGATCCATGGGCCGTTCTGCGCCTCGGGACCCTCGGCGGCGACAGCGCGCACATGCGGGCAGTACCGGGCGGCGAGCTCGTAGCAGCTCCGACAGACCAGCGGCTCCGAAGTCGCCGGCTCGGGCAGGCCCCTGGCGCCGCCTCGCAGCGCGCCGGCGAGGATCTTGGTCCGGTAGCGGAGCGGGCGGCGACACAGATCGCAGAGGCAGTTCGCTATGGCCCGCCGCTGGCGGACCGGATGCGGGTTCTTGAACTGCGGGACGCCCTCGCCCTGGCGCTCGGGCATCATCAGAGCGTGCGCCCGCGCCACCGGGCACCAGGCGATCCAGCCGGCGTCCTTCTCGGCCGACCAGCAAGCGGTGTTCGGCACCGGTGTATCCTTCCACCACCAGATGCCGTCGATCCGACGTGCGGCCGAGGCTGTGCGGACGCTCATGCCGCAACGCCCAATGCCCGCCGACCGCGCGGGGTGATGGTCAGGGCCTCGTCGCCATTCGGCTGCCTGATCGGAGCGACCAGCAGGAAGCGGACGAGGCGGACCCAGCTCGGCACCACCCGCCAGCCGCGGATGACGTGGCCGGCCTCGCCGCGGCTGGCGATGAACTTCAGCTCCTCCCGCTCCTCTGCGTCGAGCGGTGGCGGGCCGTTCGCCAGGACGATCAGGGTGTCGCAGTGGCACCAGCGGTCGAGCCGGCACCAGCAGGCGAGGTCGTGGCCGCAGAGCTCGGGCAGGTGCGCCCTGGCATGGGCGGCGCAGCGGTCGAGCTCGGCAGGGGTCGCCTTCGTGACCACCAGCCGATAGCCGGCGAGCAGGAAGTGGTGGTAGCGGACGCAGGCCTCGGCGTCGCCGTCCTGACCGACCTTGAACGGGTTGCCCCACGGGCCCGGCCGGGCGCAGTTGATCGTGCCCTCGGGCAGGCGCCAGCCCCTGGCGCGGGAGAGGCGGATGCGCTTCGGGTAGCCGTTCATCGAGACGCACCGGCCCTTGCGCCGCGTGCCTCGCGGATGGCGGCATTCAGGCTGGCCATGGCATCGGAGGTGCCGCCGGCGTCTGGGTGATGCTGGCGGGCGAGGCGGAAATAGGCGGCCTCGATCTCCGCTTTCGTCGCCGTGGGACCGACCTCGAGGACCTCGTGCCACGGTCGGTCGGCCGCCGGGCTCGCCGGCGGCAGGGCCGCATAGCCGCGGAAGGCGGCGCGAACGAGGTTGAGGCCGCCATGGCGGAGCTTCGTCCGCTCGGCGTCGATGCAGTGGTGGACAGCCTGCAGGTTCTCGTGGATCGAGCGATAGGCGTCGACGGCGATGCAGGTCGAGATGCCGTCCCAGGTGAAGTACACGGCGACGCCGGTGTCGCGCGGGCGCTGGTCGCCCAGCGTGTAGTTGCTCGAGATCAGGATGCTGCCGACGGTCTTGCCGCTGTCCAGGCCAAAGAGACGGAGGCTGGTCTCGACATTGCGCAAGGCGCCATCCAGCCCGGTCCTGAAACGGCTGTTCGAGGGTGAGCGCGTGCGCGGCCAGCCGTCCGGCCAGGCGAGTGGATAGGCCGTGCCGGGCTTCACCCCTCACCTTCCAGGAGCTGGACGAGGTGGGCGATCTTGCCGGCGCATTCCTCGTGCACCACCACACGGCGCGGGCCGTCGATCACCTTGGCCAGATCCTCGTCGGGAGAGAACACCTGCGCCAGGGCGTCGTTGCCCATCATCATGCCGAGGCCGGCCCGGCGGCGGAGGGCGCTCGCCTCGAACCCGGCCCGGCTGATCTCGACCACGAAGAAAAGCGGGATCGCGGCTTCGAGAAGCGGCTTGCCGCAGATCGCGCAGGGACCGAGAGCGACGAGCTCGCGCTCCTTCATGCCGGGAAGGTCGCGGATGTGGTCGCTCACGACAGCACCGCCTGGAGAATGGCGAGGGCGGCGAGGCCGCTTGCCGCGATCAGGCCGGCGACGACGGTATGTCGGACGATGGGGTCGCTCATGCTGGCGTGTCTCCGGTGATCTCGGTGCCGCACTGGCGGCAGCGGTGCAGGCCGGGGCGGGCGTGGCTGGCGAAGAGGTCGGTGCCGTGGCAGGTCGGACAGGCGGGCATGATCATCGGCCCGGTCTCAGCCGCTGGCGGGGCGGCAGGAGGGGGGGGGGCTCGGCCGCCGGCAAGGGATCGAGGACCGCCTGGAGGAGCCGGCCGCAGCGGGCGAGGCGCCGCCGGGTCGGGTAGCCCTGGGCGAGCTCGGCCAGGAGGCGGCGGTGGAGCGTGGTGGTGAGGCGGGTGGTGGTCATGACCCCATCCTCGGCGACCCCGCCAGCATGGCAGCCCACACGTCGCAGGCGCAGACTCCCTCGTCGCAGTGCTCGGGCTCGACGTTGCAGATAACGGCGTGCTTGCCGTTCAGCTTCATGGTGTCGTCCGGCATTGCCGGCACGAGCCGCCAACCCTTCGCCTCCGCGGCGGCGAGAATGGCTCGCATTCGCTCAAGAGGGATGCTGTCGGGGTGCTTGATCTCCATGATGCGCAGTGCGTCGCACATCTCGGCGAACACCTCGCTGGTCGATGCGCTGCGCATGCCATCAGCCGGATCGCTCATGGCCGGGCCTCGGCGAGCTCGGGGGCGAAGCGGTCGGCGAGGTCGAGGAGCTGGTCGGTGGTGCGGCGGCCGCCGGCCTCCCAGGTGTCGGCGTCGACGGGCCAGACGGACCAGCCGCGGCGGCGCAGCGTGTCGACGGCGTGCCGGACCTCGCGGGGCCATTTCTCCTCGGACAGCGGTGTCGCCCGGCGCTCGCGGGCGAGGCGGGACTTGCGGGCGTCGGCCGCCGGCCGGCGGGGCGCGTCGTCAGCGGCGGCGAAGATGATGGCCGCCCGGCCGGTCGGTCCCGGCCGATAGCCGACCCGCCGGGCGCGACCGGCAGCGCAGAGGTTCGAAAGCGTGCCGCTGACCGACGTGCGGCCCGCATGAGCCCGGGACTCCGGGGTCGCCTCGAGGGCCGCCCGGACCTCGGCATGGGTCATGCCGTCCTGACCGGCATCGGTCAGCATCTGCAGGATGATCTGGCGGAGGTTGCCGCGGGTCATGGTTTCGGCACCTCGCGCGCGACGGCAGCCGATTCGAGCGCGGCCATCTGCTCGGGCGTCGGCTCGAGGCCGGCGTCGCGCATCTGCTTCGGCACATATTCCAGATCGGCGACCGCTTGCTTGTGGCGCGCCTTCTCGGCGCACCAGCGGGCGTGATAGTCGGCAAGCTCAGGTGCGATGATGTCGAGCTTCGCCAGGGCCTCCATCAGGTCGTCGGTCCATGGCCATTGGCCCGGCGCGTAGGCAATGCCGTCGTCGCCGCCGCAGCGGAATCTGCCGAAGTTCGGGGTCGGCCAATAGAGCCGGCCGTCGCCGATGACGATGAGCACGTCGTTGACGCGGATCGCGGCCTGCGCGCCGACCGGCTTGCGGTTCGGCAGGTCGTAGAGGACCAGATCCTCGATGGCCCGGATCGGCGACAGGACGACGCGGGATTTCAGGCGGCGGGACATGGCTCACCCTCCTTCTTGTGCATCAGGCAGTGGCGCTCGCCCTTGGCGATGGCCGTGCCGCAGGTCTCGCAGGCGTCCAGCGAGCCATCGGCGATGCCTTCGCACTCCATGCAGAGTTCATGCTCGTCCTCATCGAGCCGCATGCCGCACTCGACGCAGAACTCGCTGAAGTCGGGGTATCTTTGCTCGGCCGGTTCGCCGTTCATGCCGCATCCATTCCATCACGTCCGTCGGGCCGGACGCCGCTGGTTCCCATAGAACGGGCGGTTGCCTGCAGCTCGTCGGCCGCGGCAGGTCGCGCGGGATCTTGACGTGCGGCCCGTCCTTCTCGAAGGGCGGCGGCGGGTCGGCGTCGAACAAGGTCGGCCAGAGCCGGACCGGCGCGTTGTAGTAGACGCGGTCCGACGCGCCGAACTCGTCCTCCCACTCGTGCAGCTTCTCGTTGGTCTCCTCGAGCAGCAGCTTCGCGTTCTGCAAGCGCAGGCGCGAGCCGTAGCGCGACTTCCCCTTGGTCTTCAGGTGCGTCGGTTGCGCGCGACCGGATCCGCGCACGACGTAGCGCTTGTTGCTGCGCGTCGCGACGACCTCGCCGCCCTCGAACAGGCCGAGCGACACCGCGCCGGCCTGCATCAGGACGACCGTGTGGCGCCCGGGTTCGTCGGGCAGCCGCGCGAGGTAGTGCGCGATCGAGCGCACCTCGGGGTCGATCGGGAAGACCAGCGGCGGTTC
>CAZGUW010000370.1:0-4443 GCA_964528705.1 uncultured Geminicoccaceae bacterium | reverse complement strand
CGACACGCAGGTCTACACCACCCCCGAAATCCGCCGCATCGCCAGTGTCGGCTTCGAGCTCAGCCGCAAGCGCCAGGGCCGGGTGACCTCTGTCGAGAAGGCCAACGTGATGCACACTGGCGTGCTCTGGCGGCAGGAGGTGACGAAGCTCCACGAGGAGCAGTTCACGGACGTGCAGCTCGACCACATGTACGCCGACAACTGCGCCATGCAGCTCGTTCGTCGGCCGAAGCAGTTCGACGTGATCGTCACCGACAACCTCTTCGGCGACCTGCTCTCGGACGCGGCAGCCATGCTGACGGGCTCGCTCGGCATGCTGCCCTCGGCCTCGCTGGGTGCACCCGACCAGATCGGCCGCCGCAAGGCGCTCTACGAGCCGGTGCACGGCTCTGCTCCCGACATCGCCGGCCAGGGTAAAGCCAATCCGCTCGCCATGCTGCTCAGCTTCGCGATGATGCTGCGTTACTCGTTCGATCTCGGGGCTGAAGCCGATCGCGTCGAGAAAGCGATCGCGACGGTCCTCGACAAGGGCTATCGGACTCCCGATATCATGCAGCCTGGGATGCGCGAGGTCTCGACCACCGCGATCGGCCAGGCCGTCCTCGACGAGCTCGACACCTCTCTCGGCTGAGCGCCGCAAAGGGCTGAAATCATGGGCTATCGCGTTGCCGTAGCCGGGGCCACCGGGGCCGTCGGCCAGGAAATCCTGAACATACTCGAGGAGCTCCGCTTCCCGGCGGACGAGATCATTCCTCTCGCCTCCGAGCGTTCGGTGGGCAAGGAGGTCGCCTATGGCGACGACAAGCGGCTGAAGGTCAGGGATCTCGCCACCTTCGACTTTGAAGGCGTCGATCTCGGCCTCTTCTCGCCGGGCGCGTCCGTCTCCGCCGTACAGGCGCCGCGCGCCGCCGCGGCAGGCTGCGTGGTGATCGACAATACCTCGCACTTCCGGATGCACCCGGAGATCCCGCTCGTCGTGCCGGAGGTCAATCCGGAAGCGCTGGCCGAGTTCCGCAACAAGAACATCATTGCGAACCCCAACTGCTCGACCATTCAGATGGTGATGGCGCTTAAGCCGCTGCACGACGTGGCCAGCATCAAGCGCGTCGTCGTCGCCACCTACCAGTCGGTGAGCGGCGCCGGTCAGGAGGCAATGGACGAGCTCTTCGAACAGACCAAGTCGATCTACATGAACGACAAGCAGGACCCGAAGGTCTTCACGAGGCAGATCGCCTTCAACTGCATTCCCCGGATCGACAGCTTCCTCGAGGACGGCTCGACCAAGGAAGAGTGGAAGATGACGGTCGAGACCCGGAAGATCCTGGATCCCTCGATCGAGGTGAGCGCCACCTGCGTCCGCGTACCGGTCTTCGTCGGCCACGCGCTCGCGGTGAATGTCGAGTTCGAGGAGCCGCTCGAGCCCGACGAGGCGCGGCACGCGCTGCACGAGTTCCCGGGTATTCTGGTGGTCGACCGGCCGGAGGAGGACGAGTATGCGACGCAGATCGACTGCGTCGGCGACCACGCCACCTTCGTCTCGCGCATCCGCAAGGACCCGACCGTGCCGCATGGTCTGAACATGTGGGTGGTGGCCGACAATCTGCGCAAGGGTGCGGCGCTCAACACGGTGCAGATCGCCCAAGCGCTGATCGAGGAAGGCTACCTCTAGCCCGCGGTCGACGGCCGGTCGCCCGGCTGGTAAGCCCGAGGGCATGGTCTCCAACCTGCACGAGTACTCGGTCTCAGAGATCGCCTTCGCGCTGAAGAAGACGATCGAGGATGCGTACGGCCTGGTCCGGGTCCGGGGCGAGATCTCGGGCTTCAAGCGCGCGGCCAGCGGCCATCTCTATCTGGCGCTGAAGGACGAGAAGGCCGTGCTCGATGGCGTGTGCTGGCGCGGCACGGCGAGCGGGCTCGGCTTCCGGCCGGAGGACGGTCTCGAGGTGATCGCCACCGGGCGGCTGACCACCTATCCGGGCCGCTCGCGCTATCAGCTCGTCATCGAGCACATGGAGCCGGCCGGTGTCGGCGCCCTCATGGCGCTCTTCGAGGAGCGCAAGCAGCGCCTTGCGGCCGAAGGCCTGTTCGAGCCAACGCGCAAGCGGCCCCTGCCCTACCTGCCGCAGCGCATCGGCCTCGTCACCTCGCCCACCGGCGCCGTGCTGCGCGACATCCTGCACCGGCTGGCGGAGCGGTTTCCCTTGGAAGTCCTCCTTTGGCCCGTTGCCGTGCAGGGCGAGGGTGCGGCCGAGCAGATCGCTGCCGCCATCAGTGGCTTCGAGCGCCTCGCTGGTGAGGGTACCATCCCTGCCCCCGATCTCCTGATTGTCGCCCGCGGCGGCGGGTCGATCGAAGATCTCTGGGCCTTCAACGAAGAGGTAGTGGCCCGCGCCGTCGCCGCCTGCTCGATCCCGCTGATCTCGGCCGTCGGCCACGAGACGGACACCACACTCATCGACTTCGTCGCCGATCGCCGGGCGCCGACACCGACCGCGGCGGCCGAGATGGCGGTTCCCGTCCGGGCGGAGCTCCTGGCATCGACCGAGGGGCTGGCCGAGCGGCTGATCCATGCGCTGGAGCGCGGGCTGCAGGATCGCCGGAGCGGGCTCGACGGTCTCGCCCGGGGCCTGCCCGATCCGCAGGCCCTCATGCGATTTGCCGAGCAGCGGCTCGACGATCTCGCCGAACGGCTCCGGCTGCGCACCCCGTTGGCGGTGCTCAAGGAACAGGCCGAACGTCTCGAGGCGCGCCATGCGCGGCTGGGCGAGCTGGTGCTCGATCGCGTCCGCGACGCCGGTCGCGACCTCGCCCGCCTGCCGACGGAGAAGCTGGATCAGCGCATCGCTGATCGCCTGCGCGAGCTCGAGCGGAACCTGAACGGACCGGCCAAGCTGCTGGAGAGCCTGAGCCATCGCCGCGTGCTGGACCGCGGCTACGCGCTCGTCCACGACACGTCGGGCAGCCTGGTCACCGGTGTGGAGTCGGCCCGGGCCGAGCCGCGCCTCGAGATCGAGTTCGCCGACGGGCGCCTGCCGGTCGTGCCGGGCGAGACGGCGAAGCCGCGCCGCAAGCCGGCGAAGCCGGCAGCTGACCAGGGCACGCTGCTTTGAGCGACGAACGGCCCATCGACCGCCTGCTCGCCGTCATGCGGCGCCTGCGAGATCCCGAAACCGGCTGTCCCTGGGATATCGAGCAGACGTTTGCTACCATCGCCCCCTACACGATCGAGGAGGCCTACGAGGTGGCGGATGCCATCGAGCGGGCCGACTGGGACGAGTTGCGCGGGGAGCTGGGCGATCTTTTGCTGCAGGTCGTCTACCACGCGCAGATGGCCGCCGAGGCCGGGCATTTCGGTTTCGACGACGTGGCGACGGCGATCGCCGACAAGATGGTGGCGCGGCACCCGCACGTCTTCGGCGACGCCGAGGTCAGAAGTGCCGGGGCCCAGCGCGAGCACTGGGAGGCGGTGAAAGCAGCCGAGCGCGAGGCCAGGGCCGCGTCCGATGGCAAGCTCGCCAGTCTTCTCGACAACGTGCCGCGCAGCCTGCCGGCGCTGACCCGGGCGCTCAAGCTGCAGAAACGCGCGCTTCGGGTCGGCTTCGACTGGCCCGACCTCCAGGGTGTACGGGACAAGGTGAACGAGGAGCTGGACGAGCTCGAGCAGGCAGCTCCGGACGAGCAGGAGCTGGAGCTCGGCGATCTGCTCTTCACCCTTGTCAACCATGCCCGCAGGCTAGGGCTCGACCCTGAGACGGCGCTCAGGCGCGCCAATGCCAAGTTCGAAGCCCGATTCCGACGGATGGAGCAGACAAGCGACGCACCCCTCGGTGAGCTGGATCTGGCAACGCTCGAGCTTCTCTGGCAGCGGGCGAAGGGGAGCTGAGGCGGAACCGCCGGTTGGCGCAGCCGGTTTGGCTGGTCGAACATCCATCATCCGGAGGATGCGACCATGCCGATCACCCAGACCGTGTACGCCTTGCCACTCGCTCTGCTCCTGGGGTCCGCTGCCGCCGTGGGTGACGAAGCTCCGGCGACGGAGAGGCTGGCCGACCCGCCGGACATCGATGTTGCGCCGGCGGCGACGGAGCTGCCACCGACCACCGGTGCCGTCTCGGTGGTTAGCCTGCTCGAGCTCGAGGTCGTGTCCGCAGACGACGAGAAACTCGGCGGCGTCTACGACCTCGTCGCTGACCCGCAGGACGGGCTGCTCAAGTTCCTCGTCATCCAGCGCGGCGGCGAAATCCTCGGTATCGACGTCGGGGTCGGTGCCGAGCGCGTGGCCATTCCCTGGCACAGGGTCGAGATGGTGGAGGCGCCGCGCCGCTTCGTCCTCGACCTCACGGTCGAGGAAATCGAGACCATGTCGGACTGGGAGGGCGCGCGCACCGAGGGCGGCCTCGTCGGAGCGGCCCCGGCCGTGCAAGAGGGGGGTCGCAACGTGGG
>CAZGUW010000369.1:0-4453 GCA_964528705.1 uncultured Geminicoccaceae bacterium | reverse complement strand
GAAGCGCGTCACCTGGCTTCCACGGCCGAGTGCCCGCAGCGTCTGCAGCAGCCGGCCGAGCCCCGATCGGACGCTGGTGGCGAGGCCGATGCCGCGCGCCGGGGTGTCGGGGGTGAAGAGGAAGAGCGGCAGGGCGAAGACCAGGAGCCAGAGGCCGATCAGGGGTCCCACGATGCGGACCTGCTCGGCTGTCGCCTCGTCGAGGCCGAAGAGCGGCGGCTTCGGCTGGATGAACAGGACGAGCACGATGCCGAGGGCCGCGATGCCCGCGAGGTAGCCGAGGCCCCAGCCCCAGCCGGACCAGCGGCCGAGCCGGTCCGGATCGGCGAGATCGGGGAGCATCGCGTTGTAGAAGGCCTGACCGAGCTCGAGCACGGTGTTGGCGATGACCATGAGGACGAGGGCCAGGATGACGAAGCCGGGATCGGGCCGGACCAGCCAGAGCAGGCCGATGGCGACGGCGGCAACACCCGTGCAGCAGGCGAGCCAGGGCTTGCGCCGGCCCCCGGCATCGGCGACTGCGCCCAGGATCGGGCTCAGGCAGGCGATCAGGAGCGCCGAGATCGACATGGCGAGGCCCCACTTGGCGGTGCCGTCGATCGGGTTCGCCGCCACGCCTTGCGTGAAGTAGGTGGCGAAGACGAAGGTGAGGATCACCGCGAAGTAGGGTGAGCTCGCCCAGTCATAGAGCGCCCAGGCCAGGAGCTGTCGGGGGGTCGATGGGATCCGGCTCAAGTGCCGGGCGCCGATGGCTGATCAACGAGACGCAACTCGGCCCCCTGCTGCTGCCGGCTGGACGACCTTCTGCCCCAGCATAGTGGCGCGGGCAAGTGTCGCATCAAATGGTGCTGCCGGACCTCCACCGGACCCCTCGACGGAGATGGCGACAGGTGCAATAAGGCGGCCTTCACAACGAAGCAACAGGGAGGCTGGTCATGCGACTGGCACTTATGAGCACGGTCGCGGCGGTCGCCGTGACTGTCGCCGCGGCGACTTCGGCCGAAGCGCTCGTGATCAAGTCGAGCGATGTCCACGCCATGGGCTATCCGACCACCGACGCGATCGTCGCCATGAGCGAGTGTCTCGCCGAGAAGACCGACGGCGACATGACGATCGAGATCTTCCACTCGATGCAGCTCGGCGGTGAGAAGGAGGCGCTCGAGCAGGTGCAGCTGGGTGCGCTCGAGATGACCCGCGTCTCGGTCGGCGTGGTTGGCCCCATCGTCGACGACTTCAACGCCTTCAACCTGCCCTACGTCTTCCGCTCGATCGACCATTCGCACCAGGTCGTCGACGGCGAGATCGGCCAGGACCTCCTGGCCCGGCTCGAGGCCGGCGGCCTCATCGGGCTCGGCTTCATGGATGCCGGTGCGCGCTCCTTCTACAACAAGGAGCGGCCGATCGAGACGCCGGAGGACTTGCAGGGCCTCAAGGTCCGGGTCATGCAGAACCCGATCTTCATCGACATGATGACGGCGATGGGCGGCAACGGCATCCCGATCGCCTTCAACGAGCTCTACACGGCGCTGCAGACTGGCGTGGTCGACGGCGCGGAGAACAACCCGCCCTCCTATCTCACCCAGAACCATTACGAGCAGGCCGGCTACTACTCGCTCACCGAGCACCTGATCGTGCCCGAGATCTTCGTCTTCTCGAAGAACGTCTGGGAAACCCTCGACGAGGCGCAGCAGCAGGCCATTCGTGATTGCTCCAAGGTCGCCACCGAGAAGGAGCGCGAGCTCTGGAAGGCGATGGAGGACGAGGCGATGGCGAAGCTCGAGGAGATGGGCGTCACCATCAACACGGTCGAGAAGCAGCCGTTCATCGATGCGACCGCACCGGTGCGCGAGAAGTTCGGCGAGCAGTACGCCGAGATCCTCGCGAAGATCGAGGCGGTCCAGTAAAAGGGGCCGGCAAGCCCTTCAGGACTTCCGACGGGGTGGCTCGCGCCACCCCGTTTGCTTATCCGTTCGCTACAGCACCTCGCACGCCGCTGGACCAGCAAAGATGCCGCCGACCAAGCACGCCTATGTCCGCGCCATGGGGCTCCTGCAGGCCTTCTGCATGGGTTTCGCCGCACTCTCGATCATCGCCATGACCGTGATCATCGCCTGGAGCGTCTACACGCGCTACTGGCTCAATCTCGGCTCGTTCTGGGCGGAGCCCATCGCCATCATGCTGGCCGTGCAGATGACCTTCTTCGGCGCCGCCGCCACCTATCGCGTCGGCGGCCACATCAGCATCGACGTGCTCACCCGCCTCCTGCCTGCGGGCCAGGGGCAGCGCGCGGCCGAACGCCTCGCGGACGTGCTGGTGGCGATCATGGCGCTCGCCATGATCTGGTACGGCATCGGCCTCGTGCGGACGACCTGGCTGCAGGTCTACCCCGAGTTCCAGCAGGTGCGCGTCGGCCTGGTCTACATGGCGCTGCCGCTGAGCGGCCTCGTGACCCTCCTCTTCGCCCTCGAGCGCATCATCTTCGGCGCGCCGGCGGAGCCCGGGCACGGTGCGGAGGGAGCTGTCTGATGGGCGGCGCTCTCGGGCCGGTCATCCTGATCGGCGGCCTCTTCCTCCTCATCCTCATCAACGTGCCGGTCGCCTACGCGCTCGGCCTCGCCTCGCTCGCCGCCACGCTATGGATCGGCATCCCGGCCGAAGCCGTGATGCTCAAGGCCTCCGACGGCGTCGACAACTTCGCCCTGCTCGCCATCCCGTTCTTCGTCCTCGCCGGGGCGATCATGGCGCAGGGCGGCATCGCGGTGCGCCTCGTCAACCTCGCCAATGTTTTCGTCGGCTTCATCCGTGGCGGCCTCGCCATGGTCAACATCCTGTCGTCCATGTTCTTCGGCGGCATCTCCGGCAGCTCGGTCGCCGACACGAGCTCGATCGGCTCCATCATGATTCCGATGATGAAGCGCCAGGGCTACGACGACGCCTTCTCGGTGAACGTCACCATCACGAGCTCGACCCAGGGCATCATCATCCCGCCCTCGCACAACGCCATCATCTACGCCTACGCCGCTGGCGGAACGGTCTCCATCGCCCAGCTCTTCCTCGCCGGTATCGTGCCGGGCGTCATGGTCGGCGTGGCGCTCATGATTTTGACCTACATCCTCTCCGTCCGGCGCGGCTACCCGAAGGGCGAGATGGTCCCGCTGCGCGAGGCGGTGCGCACCATGGCCGGCGCCTTCCTCGGCCTGCTCACTGTCGTGATCATCGTCGGCGGCGTCATCGGCGGCATCTTCACCGCCACGGAATCCGCGGCCATCGCCGTCATCTACGCCTTCCTGGTCGCCGCTTTCGCCTATCGCGAGCTGCGCTGGCGCGAGATGCCCGGCATGATGGTCGAGGTCACCAAGACCGTCGCCCTGGTCATGATCCTGATCGGCTTCGCCTCGTCCTTTGCCTACCTGATGACGCTGATGCAGATCCCGGCCAAGGTCACGGGCTTCTTCCTGACGATCTCCGAGAACAAGATCGTCATCATGCTGCTCATCAACCTGATGCTGCTCGTCCTCGGCATGTTCATGGACATGGCGCCGCTGATCCTGATCTGCACGCCGATCCTCCTGCCGGTGATGAAGGCGATCGGCGTCGACCCCGTCCACTTCGGCATCGTCATGCTGCTCAATCTCGGGATAGGCCTCGTCACGCCACCGGTAGGCACGACCCTTTTCGTCGGCTGCGCCATCGGCAAGGTCAGGGTCGACGAGGTGGCGAGGGCGCTCTGGCCCTTCTGGCTCACCATGTTCATCGTCCTGATGCTGGTGACCTACGTTCCCGAGCTGTCGCTGGCGATCCCGCAACTGTTCTATTAGGCGCCGGGGCAGGGGGCGCTGCCGGGGAGAACCGATGCATGGCCTCTCGCCTCTGGAGATCGTCGCGCATGAATCCGCGCACGGTCGCTGGATGCTGGTCCGTCGCCGCCCGGCCCGCCACCTCCGTCCCTGGCTGATCGAGTACCGGGGCTATCTCGAGACCGGTGGCCGGCCGGTCCGCCGCCGCGAGCTGCCGGTCACCGTCATCCCGGTCGTGCTCAATCTCGGCCCGCCCTTCGAGGCCGAGCTCGGCGGGCAGAGGTCGGCATTGCCGGCCGCCTTCACGGCCGGACTCTGGCAGGCGCCGGCGCTGGTCGGCTCCACCGGCACCGCCCACTGCCTGCAGGTCGATATGACCCCGCTCGCCGCGCGGCAATTCTTCGGCGTGCCGATGGCGGAGCTCAGCGACCGGATCGTCGATGTCGATGATCTCATCGGAGGCTGGGCCGCCGGCCTGCTCGACCGGCTCGCCGCAATTCCCGACTGGGCGACCCGCTTCGACCTTCTGGACGCCGCCTTTGCGGCCCGACTCGTTGCCGGCCCGCCGCCATCCGCCCTCATCGCCCGGGCCGTCGAGCGGCTGCCGCGCCAGCCGGTCGCGACGATCGCCCGGGAACTCGACACCACCCGAACCC
>CAZGUW010000368.1:0-4480 GCA_964528705.1 uncultured Geminicoccaceae bacterium | reverse complement strand
CCGAAAGGCTTGTCTTCGACGCCGACCTCTCCGCCGTCGGCGAGGAGGACGGCAGGAGCGCCCGCAAGGGCAGCACGAACGACGTGGATACGGTCGATGCGGCCTGAGCCGATCTTCGGCCTCCTGCTCGCCGGCGGCCAGGCCCGACGCATGGGCGGCGGCGACAAGTGCCTGCTGGCCTTCGCCGGCCGTACCCTGCTCGCCCATGCCGTCGAGCGACTGGAGCCCCAGGTCGACGGCCTCGTGCTCAACGCGAACGGCGATCCGGACCGTTTCGCCGATTACGGCCTGCCGGTGCTCGCCGACGTGGTGCCGGGCTTCGCGGGCCCGCTCGCCGGCGTGCTCACCGGCATGGCCTTCGTGCGCCAGCTCGACGAGCCCTGCGACTGGCTCGTCACGGCCGCGACGGACACGCCCTTCTTCCCCCTCGATGTCGTCGCCCGGCTCCGGGCTGCGGCTCAGGCGGCGGGCGCCGACATCGCCTTCGCCCGCTCCGCCGACCGGGTCCACCCGGTCTTCGGCCTCTGGCGGGTGTCGCTGCACGATGCGCTGGCGGAGGCCCTGACCGAAGAGGGCGAGCGCAAGATCGACCGCTTCGCCGCCCGCTACCGCGTGGCGACGGCGGACTTTCCGGCCCTGCCCTTCGATCCCTTCTTCAACATCAACCGGCCGGCGGACCTGGCCGAGGCGGAAGAGCTCTCAAAGCTCGTCGAGGAGCCCCCGCAGACGCTCGAGCGCGAGCCTTAGCCGCGCCGTCTCGATCGCGAAGCAGAGCCGTACATGGCCCTCGTTGCCGGCGCCGAAGGTGTAGCCGGCAGCGATCCCGACCTTGCAGCGCTGCAGCACCTCCCGCGCGAAGGCGAGGCTGTCGGTCAGCCCCTCGATCCGCGGGAAGGCATAGAAGGCACCCTCCGGCTCGGGCAGCGTCACCTTCGGGTGGCTGCCGATCAGCTCCATCACGAGATCACGGTTGATCGTCGTGCGTGCCACGAACGAGCGGACGAAGTCCTCGCCCTGCTCCAGCGCCGCGAGCCCGCCTGCCTGGGCGAAGACCGTGGCGCCTGTGTTGTTGCATTCGGCCAGCACGGCCATCGGCTCGACCAGGTGCTGCGGCGCCACCATCCAGCCGAGGCGCCAGCCGGTCATGGCCCAGGCCTTCGAGAAGCCGTTGAGCACGAAGACCGGCTCCTCGGGTCCGGCGAATTCGAGGAAGGAGGGGGCCGGATCGCGGCCCTTGAAGACGTTGCGGTGATAGACCTCGTCGGCGATCAGGCCGAGGCCGTGGCGGCGGCAGAGATCGAGCAGCGCCTGCCCCTCGTCGGCCGACATGATCCAGCCGGTGGGGTTCGACGGCGTGTTGACATAGACCGCCTTGGTCCGTGGTGTGACCGCCTGCGCCACCTCGTCGAGGTCGAGCTCCCAGCGCCGTTCCCCCATCCGCAGCCGCACGTCGACCGACCGCGCCCCCATGAGCTGCGCGGCGACGCGGATGTTCGGCCAGTAGGGGCCGAGCAGGATGATCTCGTCGTCCCGGTCGAGCAGGCATTCCGTGGCGACGACAACCGAGAGCATGGTCGAGCCCGCGACCGTGATCCGGTCCGGGTGCAGGTCGATGCCATAGAGCCGGTCGAGATAGGTCTTGAGCCCGGCGCGCAGGGTCGGCGTGCCGCGCGAGTAGGAGTAGAATGTCTGGCCGGAATCGAGGGCTGCCTTCGCCGCGTCGCGAATGAACTCGGGCGTGACGATGTCGCTTTCCCCGAACCAGAGGGGGATCACCTCCGGGTCGCCAAGCGCCCCCAGCGCCACCTTGCTGATGCCGGAAAGCTCGAGGTCCTCGATCTCTTTGCGTATGGCGCCCATCAACCCCTCGATCACCGCGCGACCGCGGCTCTCTTAGCGCCGTCAGGCGACCGCCGCCAGCCTCGGGACGGGGTTGGCAGTTGGGGTCAGCAGCGTGCAGTCGAGCGGCCAGTCGAAAATGAAGGTCGTGCCGCGCGCCACACCGTCGCTCTCGACCCGCATCGTGCCGCCGAGGCGCTGCACGATCCGGCGCACCAGCGCCAGCCCGATGCCGCTGCCGCCGCTGCTCCGCCCGTCGCGCACCCGGAAGATGTCGAAGATCCGATCGTGCTCGGCAGGAGGAATGCCCGGGCCGTCGTCGGTGACGCGGAAGACGGCCCGGCGAGCGCCGCGGCGGACCTCCACCGTCAGATGCACCTCATCCCGGTCGTGATGCTTGATGGCATTGTCCAGGAGGTTGCGCACCACCAGCGCCAGCGGGGCTTCGGGCGTGATCAGCGTGGCGACCGGGGCGTCGATCTCGAGAGTCACGGGCTTGGCGGGTGCCAGCAGCGCCAGCTGCGCCTCGATCAGTTCGCGCACCCCGCAGGAATCGGCCTTGCCGGCTACCTGACTCGCCCGGGCATAGCGCAGGAGGTCCAACAGCATAGCATCCATGCGGCCGGCCGAGTCCCGCAACCGCTCGAGATGATCCAGCGCCGCCTGCGGCAGCGGGCCGGCATCCGACTCGACCCAGCCGGCAATGTTGACGATCGCCCGCAGCGGCGCCCGGAGATCGTGGCTGACCGCCGCCGCGAAATGATCGAGCTCCGCATTCGAGCGTTCGAGCTCCGCCGTGTGCGTCGCGATAGCGGTCGCCATGGCGTCCATCTCGGCGGCAAGCTCGCTGAGCTCGTCCTTGCCGGCGAGCTGCAGGTCGACGGGCCGGCGGCGCCGCGCCAGCGCCCGGGTGTTCTCCTCCAGAAGGCGTATCGGCCGCACGACGAGGCGATCGAGCCCGACGAAGAGCGAGACCGTCATCAGCAGCCCGGTGAGCAGCAGGGTCGACGTCACCGCCAGGTTCACCCTCCGGATGGCGAGGTTCCGGGCGTCGGCCGGATAGCCGCCCACGAGCGTCCAGTCCCATGGCGCGAAGTGGCGCGTTGCCAGCAGATAGGACGTCCCGCCGATCGCCTGCACGAAGGCTTCCACGGAAGATTCGGGCATCGAAGTCGTCTGGTCCAGCACGAGCCCGGCCGGCAGCAGGACCTCGCCCTCGCCGTCCAGCACGAAGAGCTCCGTGCCCGACCGCGCGGCCAGCTCGGCCAGCTCGGCGAGCGCCGCCTTCTCGTAGCGTTGCCGGTACGCCGGCACGTTCTCCAGGGCATAGGTCTCGAGCACCCGGTGGCGTTCCTCGACGATCCTGAGCGCTGCGTTGTCGAGCAGATGCGTGAGCAGCGCTTCGTGCTGGCCGGCCCATTGCCGGCCCTGCTCGTAGCTGCTGACCAGCCATTGCAGGGTCAAACCGGCCAGCACCACCGGCAGCATGACGACGAGAAGCTTGGTTCGCAGGCGCATGATGTCACCGGTAAAGCCGGCCGCGCGTGAGCTCGAGGAGCTCGGGCGACGGCACGATGCCGAGCAGGTCGGCGGTCTTGAGGTTGAGTGCCAGATCGATCTGGCTCGGCGCCTGGACCGGCAGGTCGTCCGGCTCGCGGCCGTCGAGCAGCCGCTTGGCCAGGGCTGCCACATCGCGGGCCATGCTCTCCGGCTCGGACACGAGCGACATCAGCGCACCGGCCGCCACCGCATCCAGACCCGGCGCATAGAGCACCTGCCCCGCTGTGCCGGCATTGATGGCGCGAACCAGCGCCGGCACGTCGACAGGCGGCTCGATCGTCAGCCAGAAGCCGGCGAAATCGCGCTCCGCCGATGCGTCGGCGATCGCCGCGCGTACCGCCTCCACGGCAGCACCGGTCGTCGCATCGGGCGGCAGGGCCACGCGGATCGGCACCAGCTCCAGCGAGCCATCGGCGCGCGCCAGCAGCCGCGCCGCGTCGTCCGCGGCGTGCCGCTCGGTCAGGTGGACGACGCCGATGCGCTTCGGTGCGGCATCCCGATTACCGAGGAGCTGGCGCAGCATCGCCAGCGCCACGACGCGCGACAGCCGGCCGGCGATCCCGGTGGCCCGGCCGCGAACCGGGCTGCCGTCGGTCGACACCAGCCGGGCCGCGGTAGTTGGCGGCACGAACGCGAAGAGATGCGGCGTCGCGGTGCCGGCCAGCGCCCTGGCCGTGCTCGCGGCCGCGGCGCGACCGAGGCTGATGACGAGATCCGACGCGGCGAGCTGCTGTGACGCCAGCTCGGGGCCAAGCATGCCCCGCAACGTCGCCAGCCGGACGCGCTGCCCCCCCTGGGCCAGCAGGCTGGCGAGCTCCGCTTCGAGCGCCGGGACGACGCGCTCGGCGATAAGGGCCGGAAGACTGTCGACCAGCACGACGCGACGGGTCGCGGGCGCCGGTTGCTGGGCCAGGGCAACCAGTGAAAGGGCCAGGGGCAAGGCAAGAAAAAGGAGGGCGATACGCACGATGAACCCGCTGGCCGGTCGATGATTTAGGATTATTAGCCTATTTCTTCCTTTCGATCAACATCTTCGATCGGCACCATTGGCGCCGGCGCGAGCTCTGGCCCGTGACCGCTA
>CAZGUW010000367.1:0-4509 GCA_964528705.1 uncultured Geminicoccaceae bacterium | reverse complement strand
CCCCTGGCGCCACTCACCTATGCCACAATCAGACCAGACAGGGTTCGTTCGTCGAAATCCCGGGTTCGTTGGTCGAATCCGCAGGTTCGTTCGTCGGTTTGGCGGGTTCGATCGTCATGAACTGTCGCGCTATATGCGACAACCCCGGGAAACTGTCGCATATAGCGCGACAGCTGGCAGGCGAATGTCGCGTATAATGCGACAGCTGGGCCGCGACTGTCGCGTATAGTGCGACAGTTGTCACAATAGTGTCGCATTATACGCGACAACCCAAGGCCATGAAGGCATGCCTGTCGCACGGGAGGCGACAGGCGCCGGCGGCGACGGGCGGCGACGCGGACCTCGGTTGGCCGGGGCGCGCGCCGGCAGGCCCGGGCCGACCCATTCAGCGAACGACCGGAGAGAGTTGATGAGTGACGACAAGGCGGGCGGGCAGGAGAAGAGCTGGGTCGAGGCCGAGCTCGAGGACAGCTTCGACGAAGAGCTCGAAATGGAGATCGACGACGAGCGGATCGCCCGCGAGCTGCGCTCGATCACCGACCACCGGCACAAGTCGGCCGTGCCGCGGCGCACCTACTTCCACGAGCTCTTCCGGCTGCAGGCGGAGCTGATCAAGCTGCAGGACTGGGTGGCGCATACCGGCTACAAGCTCGTCGTGCTCTTCGAGGGGCGCGATTCGGCCGGCAAGGGCGGGGCGATCAAGCGCATCACGCAGCGGCTCAACCCCCGGGTCTGCCGCGTCGTCGCCCTGCCGGCGCCGACCGAGCGCGAGAAGTCGCAGTGGTACTTCCAGCGCTACGTGCCGCATCTGCCGGCGGGCGGCGAGATCGTCCTCTTCGACCGCTCCTGGTACAACCGCGCCGGGGTCGAGCGGGTGATGGGCTTCGCCGACGAGCGGCAGGTCCAGGAATTCTTCACCGACGTTCCCGAGTTCGAGCGCATGCTGGTCCGCTCCGGCATCAAGCTCGTCAAGTACTGGTTCTCCATCACCGACCAGGAGCAGCAGCTCCGCTTCCTCATGCGCATCCACGACCCCATGAAGCAGTGGAAGCTGAGCCCCATGGACCTCGAATCGCGGGTCCGCTGGGAGGCCTACACCAAGGCCAAGGAGGAGATGCTCGAGCGGACCAACATTCCGGAAGCGCCCTGGTCGATCGTTGCCGGCAACGACAAGAAGCAGGCCCGGCTCAACTGCATCCACCACCTGCTGCAGCAGGTGCCCTACGGCGAGGTGCCGCACGACCCGATCCACCTGCCCGACCGCGTCTTCAACCCGGACTACGAGCGCAAGGTCCTGCCCGACAATCTCTACGTGCCGGAGGTCTACTGAGGCCGGCCCGGCGGCGGCCCCGTCCGGGCAGCCGCCGGCGCGAACCTGCTCTTCTTCGTCCGGCTCGACCTGCGCAACTGGTTCCGGCTGACATAGCGGCCGCCCGACGGATCGGGAAGGCGCCTCATCGATCCGCAACGCGGGCAAGCTCATCGATGCAACGCCTACTTGGCCGGGCCGTGATCGTAGAGAACTCACTCGCCCAGCTGGAGCTCGGTCGATGCCCCCCGCGCTTCAGTCAGGCTACCGCCATGCCGCCCGCCGGTTGGCGGGCGCGGATATGCCGCCGTCTCGCAGCCGCTCGGATCACTGACCATGCAGGGGTGCGGCGTGGCCGCCGACGCACTTCATGCGGTCGTAGAGTATTCTCGTATCTTCTCAAATAGGCGGGATACGGTGACTGTCGGGGCGAGATGGCCTTGGTCCGGCAGCTGCCGGACCAAGGCCGGCGGACGCGACGCCGGTGAGTCCTTGGTCGTGGGAGATCGCGGGTCAGCGCGGTGCCCGTCCGCAGCTCGTCAGCAAACCGAACAGTCGATTGGGCGGCAAGCCCGCATACGAGGATGGCCTGACCATGAGCCTCGAAGCATTCGCGAGTTTCTGTGGGGTCGATGTCAGTGAACGACAGCTCGACGTGCATCTGCTGCCGGATGGTGTCGGCACGAGTTTCGCGCACACGGCTGCCGGCATCGGCCGGCTGGTGGCATGGCTGGCCAGCCGCGAGCGGACGCTGCTGGTGGTCGAGGCGACCGGCGGGCTCGAGCGCCAGCTGGTCGCGGCGTTGGACCGGGCGGGTATCGCCGCGGCGGTGGTCAATCCGCGCCGGGCCCGTGATTTCGCCCGGGCTGCCGGCCTGCTGGCGAAGACCGACCGGCTGGACGCCCGGGTTCTGGCGCTGTTCGCCGAGCGGCTGCGGCCCGCACCGCGGCTGCCGGGCAGCGAGCCGGACGGCGTGCTGGCGGGCCTGGTGCTGCGCCGCCGCCAGCTGGTGCTGCTGCGCGATGCCGAGCACAACCGCCGCCGGCGCATCGCCGAGCCCGTCCTGCGGCGCTCGCTGGATGACCATCTGGCCTGGCTCGCGGCCGAGACAGAGGCCATCGAGGCGGCGATGGCAGCCCGCCTGGAAGCACTGGCGGCGACCCGCAAGCGCGCGGTACGGCTGCTCTCCGTGCCGGGCATCGGCACGCTGACCGCCGCCAGCCTGCTGGCCTTGCTGCCCGAGCTCGGCCGGCTCGACAGCAAGGCCGTCGCCAGTCTCGCCGGCGTGGCACCGTTCCCCCGCGACAGTGGCGTCATGCGCGGCCGGCGGACGATCCGCGGCGGGCGAAGAACCGTGCGGGTGGCCCTCTACATGGCGACCCTGGTCGCGACCCGATACAACCCGACCATCCGCGCCTTCTACCAGCGCCTGCTCGCCGCCGGCAAAGCCCGGAAGCTCGCCATCACCGCCTGCATGCGCAAGCTCCTGTTCATCCTCAACGCCATGCTCAGGGACGGCTCGTCATGGCGGACAGCGCAAGCAGCTTGACAGAGCAAGACAGTCGCTGACCCCTTTTGGTGCACACGCCGCGCGGATGGCTCGACAACCCGAAACAGTCTTCGAGGACACTAGAGCTCTATCTGCCAGGACCTACTGGTAGCAGCTCGTGCCGCAGAGCGGAGGCATGGGCGTTGGCATTGGCGTACCAGACGAGTTCAGGTGGCAGATTCCAGCGCAGCCGACCGAGGCCGGGTTGCTCCAACCTTGAGTGGAGAGCGGTACGTAGCGGGGATGAACGACCGAAGTGCCCGGCACCGGCACAGGGTTGACGGGCCTCTCGACACGAAGGGTGAAGTTTTGGCTGTTGGCGGCCGTGATTGCCGCGCAGCCGCTGCCTATGACGCCGCCCCGCATCAGCCGGCACCACGTCCGGTCGTCCGGCGAGACTATGAAGACGTTGTTGCCGCGATGGCAATTGGTGCAGTTCGGCAGCTGGTTCGCATCCATCAACTCACGGACGACCATCGTCTCGTCGCGCCACGGGATGATCTCGCCGGAACCACGTCGCTTGCTGTCCCAAAAGCACGCCCTGCCGCTATCGGCACCCTGACAGATGATGCCCGCCAAATCTCCCGTCCCGGGTGCGCCGGTGCCGCGCGGCAGCGCCACGCAACCACCGCGCAGGGCGGGCGACGCCCAAACATAAACCTGAGCGCGAGAGCCAGAAACGATGAGCGGCGCGGCGAGATCGCCCTGCCGGCGCCACACCGTGCCGGAGAGCGCGAAATCCGGCGGTATGGGCACACCCGCGGCCGCGCATTGGCGCATATAGTCGGTCCGAAGCACCAGCTCGGAAAGAAGGCCGATCAGGTCCTCGCGAAGCCTGATATAACGCACGTCGAGCCCAAACTGGAAGTCGCGGACCATCGCGTTCCAGAGGTAGTCCGTTCGCCAGAGATAGATGTTCGTCCGTGCCTCGTTCAGCTGATAAGCCTTTGCACGCAGCTTGAGGTGTCGCAATGCAAAGCGATCCTGATCGCCGATCTCGTCATCATTGAGCACCTTGTCGATCTCGGCGACCGACCGGTCGAGGCGGGCCATCGCCTCGACATCGCGGTCTTTCCGCAGCTGCTCTTTTGCAATGGCTTCCAGCATCGCCTCCTGGAGCTCGAAGGCCTCGACCGGCTTCAACCTCACCGGGTGCCCGTCGCTGTCCCATGCACCCCCGTGGCCTGCAACTGCGAGGCGCTCCTGGAAATCGAACTCAATCCCTTCGAGGACATCCGACGGAATTTCTACGCGCCCTTCCCTTGGCCGCTTGACAGTGTCGAGCACGTCGGGATGGGCCTCAGTGAACGCCTTCATCTCATCGGCGAGACTCTCTGCGTTCATTTGGTCGAAAGGTTCGGCGCCCGATAGTCCTTGGGCGAAAGGCTGGGAATTTGACAGGCAGAAGAACGCGACCAGAAAGGGAACGCGAAGGACACGCATCACGACCTCCCATCTTCTCCGATTAGAAGCTAATAACTATAGCATCAATTACACACTCCGCAAATCGAACCAGAGGTTGCAGTTTCCGGCACGAACAGCCCACAACTCCCGCAAATACGGCGCGTGGCCCAACGCATGGCGACGGCCTGCTGTGAGGGCTTGCCCCGCGCCTGCGCAGATGCCACACGAAGCACCGGTTGCCGGCGGA
>CAZGUW010000366.1:0-4512 GCA_964528705.1 uncultured Geminicoccaceae bacterium | reverse complement strand
GGAACGTGTTCTCGAAGCGGATCTTCTGGTCGAGCAGGGCCGCGAGCACGAAGCCGATGACGAGGCTGAAGACCAGCGAAAGGATACCGTAGATCGCGAGGTTCTCGATCGACACCAGCCAGCGCCGGGTCGTCCAGAGACGCTCGTACTGGTCGAGACCGACGAAGTTCAGCCGCGGCAGCAGCTTGGAATCGGTGAAGGAGTAGACGACCGTCCAGAGCGTGCCGCCGAGGAAGACCACGAGTGCGGTCAGGATCATCGGGATCGAGGCGATCTTGGCGTTCAGGTTCCTGAACAGCCCGCCCGGCCGCCGTCGCTCAGCCATTCGCCTCGCCTCCGACTTCCCTCATTGCCGGAACGCTCGCTGGCCCGGCAGGGGCCAGCGAGCGCGAACGTCGTCCTTCACTCACTCCGCGGCCGCGATGATCTCCGCGAAGCGCGCCTGGGCATCTTCGACCGTGATGCCGGTATCGCTGAAGAACTCGGCCATCAGGTCGTTGATCTGGTTGTTGGTGTCCGGCGTGATGAGGGCGTCCGAGCCCTCGACGACGGCCCCGTCGCCGAGGATGGCGAGGCCCTTCTGCATGCAGTCGTTGGCGGTCGCGAGATCGATGTCGCCGCGCACCGGCAGCGAGCCCTTCTTGAGGTTGAAGGCGACCTGCGCCTCCGGCGACAGCATCACGGAGGCGAGCTCCGTCTGTGCCTCGGTCGCCGCTGCATCGTCGAGTACGGGGAAGTAGAAGGCGTCGCCGCCGGCCGAGATGACCTGGTTCAGCCCGAGTCCCGGCAGGCAGGTGTAGTCCTCGCCCGCGACGGCTCCAGCGACCTGAAACTCGCCCTGCGCCCAGTCGCCCATGATCTGGCCGCCGGCTTCGCCGGTGATGACGAGGCTGGTCGCCTCGTTCCAGTTCTGCACGTTCGAGTTGGCGGCCATGTGCCTGGCATCGTCGGCTGCCGCGAAGACGGTGGCCACCTCGCTGCCGGCCGCGACCTCCGCGTCCTTCTCGCCATAGACGCTGAGGTAGACTTCCGGGCCGGCGATCGCCAGCATCAGCACCTTGAGGGCACCGGCCTCCTGCCAGCCCTGCTTGCCGAGCGCCAGCGGGATCTTGCCCGCCGCCTCCAGCGCCGGTGCAGCGGCGACGAACTCGTTCCAGTTCGTGGGCACCGGGACGCCGGCGTCGGCGAAGGCCTGGTTCGAGAGCCAGAGCCACTCCCAGGAGTGGATGTTGACCGGCACGCAGTAGATCTTGCCGTCCAGCGTGCAGCTGTCGAGCAGGGAGGACGGATTGACCACATCCTGCCAGCCTTCCTCTTCGGCGATGTCGGTGAGGTCGCGCATCAGGCCGGCCTCGACCAGTTCTTCCGCCTGCCGGCCGTGATTGAACTGCGTCGCCCCCATCGGATCGCCGCCGGTGATGCGGCTCACCATGATCGGCCGGGCGGTATCCCCCGAGCCCGCAATGGCGCCATCGACCCAGTGATTGCCGGTGGCATCGAAGGCCTTGGCGAACTCCGCGACCGCCGCCGCCTCACCGCCCGAGGTCCACCAGTGCGTGACCTCGAGATCCGTGGCATCCGCCGCCTGCATCTGAAACGATACAGTAACCAGAAACGCAGCTGAAACGGCTAGATTGCGCATGGCGATGTCTCCCAAATCTATATCGTTTAAGCGAACGGTCGGTGATCGTCCGACGCTTGGCACCGCCGTGGTGGGCACGGTTCGGCGCTTGCCCGTCATCGGTTAAATCATGAATTGGGCCTGGGTCGATCGAGCGGCATAATAGCGGAGGTAAGAAATCCACCTGGCGCAGTCTGTCGGGAGAGGCTCGCGGTCTACGCTCCTTGTATTGTTCTACCTTGGCGAGAGCCTCAGGTTGACGCAGGGTGAGTGTGTTGTTCCTGTGAGGTTTCAGTTTGTGGTGCATGCCGACCGGATCATCGTGTAGATCATCGGCATGAGGTCAAAGGACATGACAACGAATCCGCCACCGGGAGCGGACCCGGCGGCGACCCGGCCTGCCGGTCGCCCGACGCTGAAGACGATCGCCTACATGACCGGTCTCGGGGTCACGACGGTGTCGCGGGCACTGCACGACGCACCGGACATCGGCCAGGCGACCAAGGAACGGGTGCGTCTGGTGGCGGCCCAGATCGGCTATCGCCCGAACCGGGCCGGTGTGCGACTGCGCACCGGCAAGACCAACGTGATCAGCCTCGTCCTGTCGCTCGAGTCGGAGGTGCTGGGATTCACGTCCGACCTTGTCTTCGGCATCTCGGAATACCTCTCAGGATCGCCCTATCACCTGATCGTGACGCCCTACAAGCTCGACAGCGATCCACTCGCCCCGGTGCGGTACATCGTCGAGACCGGCTCTGCCGACGGTTTGATCCTGTCGCGCACCGAGCCGATGGACCCCCGGGTACGGTTCCTGCACGAGCGGGGCTTTCCGTTCGCAACGCACGGGCGAACCGAAATGGGGATCGAGCATCCGTTCTTCGACTTCGACAACGAACGCTATGGCGAGATCGCGGTCGATCGCCTCGTCGCCTGCGGCCGCCGGCGTCTGGCACTTCTGGCCCCGCCCTGGCACCTGTCCTTCGCACGGCACATGACGGCGGGCTTCCAGAAGGGTGTCGAGCGGCACGACCTGATCGACGTGCCGGTCCGGGGTGTCACGACGGACAGCAGCCATGCGGCGATCCGGGCCGAGATCGGCCGCGTCATGGCCGCCCGGCGCCGGCCGGACGGTATCGTCTGCGGCAGCGCCATGGCAGCGATCTCGGCGATCAGCGCCGCCGAGGATGCGGGCTTGGTGATCGGCCGCGACTTCGACGTGGCGGTAAAGGAGCATGTCGACCTGCTGCACCGGTTCCGTCGCGAGATCCAGGTCGTGCACGAGAACGTCCGCGAGGCGGGCTCGGGCCTCGCCGAGGCCGTGGTGCGCACGATCGACGGGGAGCCGGCGGGCGGCCTGCAGACCCTGATCGCACCGGAGAACTGGGTCGAGAATGAGCCTCGTCCGATCCCGAATGCACCCTGAACGGCGGCACTATCAGAGCCGGAAACCGATGGAACTGGTGCGCCCGACAGGATTCGAACCTGTGACCCTCAGATTAGGAATTGAGGGTGAGGCATTTTCCGGCGCTTCCGGTCGTTTCCTCGTGATTGACAACCGACTGATATAGCGCGAGAAATCAAGCCAACGAAACTGAGGGTCAAGCCGGGAAAACGACAGGAAATCGATACGTCGGCTTCCGGTTGGCTTCCGGCGCTTCCGATCCTCCGGGAATCTGAGGCTCTGTCAAAATGCCGAAACTGACGCGGAAGCTGGTTGAAACGATCGAGCCCGGCGCAACAGATGCGTTCGTCTGGTGCTCGGCCCTGCCGGGCTTCGGAGTTCGCATCTATCCGTCCGGCCGCCGGGTCTACCTGGCGCAGTGGAAGCGCGACGGGCGCACCAGGCGGCTCGCGCTCGGCACCGCTGCGACGACGACCTGCGACGATGCCCGCAAGCGCGCGATGCAGGCGCTGGCGGCGGTGCAGCGGGGCGAGGATCCTGCCGAGGAACGCGATGAGCGACGCCGCGACTTGACCCTCGCCGAGTTCCTCGATCGCTATCTCGAGGACGGCGCCGGGCACCTGAAGCCGGGTTCGCGCGTGAACTATGCCAGCACCTTTCGCGTTCACGTCCTGCCGCTGCTCGGCCAGCGCAAGCTGCGGTCGCTGAAGAGGGCGGATTTGGCCCGCATGGTGGACGATATCGCCGCCGGCCGGACGGCCAAGCGGGGTGCGTCGCCCAAGTTTCGGGCGTCGGTCAACATCCGGGGCGGGGCCGGCATCGCCGCGCGGACCATGGCCTATCTCAACGCCGCCCTGGCGTGGGGAGTCGACCGTGGCCTGATCGAAGATCATCCTGGCCGAGGCATCAGGACGGCGAAGCCGAAGCTGCGCTCGCGCTTCCTGGCACCGGCCGAGTTCGCGGCCCTTGGAGCTGCGCTGGACGCGATCGAGAGCGAGGACGGGAATCCGTTCTACATCGCCGCCCTGCGGCTCCTGGCCTTCACCGGCGCGCGCCGCAACGAGGTTGCCCGGCTCACCTGGGCCGAGGTCGACCTCAAGGGAAGGGCGTTGCGCCTCAGGGACAGCAAGACCGGGGCGAAGGCGGTGCCGCTGGCACCGCCGGCCGTGGCGCTCCTCGAGGCGCTGCCGCGCATTCAGGACTCGCCCTGGGTTTTCCCTGCCAGCCGAGGTAAGGGACCGATCACCGATCTCTCCCACTTTTTCGCCGACGTCGCGACGCGTGCCGGGCTCGCTGACGTTCGCCTGCACGACTTGCGACACAGCCTCGCTTCGACGGCAGCGGCAGCCGGCGCGAGCCTCTTTCTGATTGGCCGCGCACTTGGCCACAGTCGACCCGAGACGACAGGCCGATACTCGCACGTGAACCTCGACCCGGTGGCACTCGTGGTGGACGACGCCGCCGAGCTCGGCGATCAGCGGCTTGGTCA
>CAZGUW010000365.1:0-4518 GCA_964528705.1 uncultured Geminicoccaceae bacterium | reverse complement strand
CCGAAGCTGCCGGCCATGCCGCAGCAGGAGCTATGGATCAGCTCGACACTGGCATCGGGGATCAGGCGCAGCACCTCGAGGATCGGCTCCACGGCGCCGAACGCCTTCTGATGGCAGTGGCCGTGCACCAGGATGGGGGCACCTGCCGCGTCGAGCTCGAGCCTGAAGCGCCCGGCCCGGGCCTCGCGTGCCGCGAACTCCTCGAACAGCAGCGCCTGCCCCGCCACGATTTCGGCGCGCGGGCCGAGGCCCATGACCAGCGCCTCGTCGCGCAGGGTGAGCAGGCAGGACGGCTCGAGGCCGACGATGGCGACCCCGGCCTCCGCCAGCGGCAGCAGGGCGTCGACCAGCGTCCCGGCCCTGGCCTTCGCTTGGTCGACCATGCCGGCGGCGAGGTAGGTGCGGCCGCAGCAGTGATGCCCGCCGGCCTTCTCGACCGTGTGCAGCGTGTAGCCGGCCGTCCGCAGCACACGCGCGGCCGCCAGCGCGTTCTCGCTCTCGAACGTGCCGTTGAAGGTATCGACGAACAGCACCGCCGCCCTGCCGCCGGCGGCAGCCTCGGCGAGCGTCGCTTCACGGCCTGCGAAAAGCGACGCGTCGGCCGCCCGCCAGAAGGTGTCGCTGCGCCATTCCGGCAGCCGCCGCCGGGCCGAGAGGCCGAGCAGCCCCTCGCTCGCCCGGGCCGCACCGGGCAGCCGGTCGCGCAGGTTCATGAGCCACGGCACCCGGCTTGCGACCCCTGCATAGGCCGGCAGGTGGGCGATCAGCCGGTCCTTCAGCGTGTAGCCGTGGCGCGCCTTGTAGTGGGCGAGGAACTCGATCTTCATCCGCGCCATGTCGACGCCGGTCGGGCATTCGCGCTTGCAGCCCTTGCAGCCGACGCAGAGGTCCATCGTCTCGAACATCGCCTCGCTGGTGAAGGCGTCGGGGCCGAGCTGGCCCGAGAGCGCAAGGCGCAGGGTGTTGGCGCGGCCGCGGGTGACGTGCTGCTCGTCGCGCGTCACGCGATAGCTCGGGCACATCGTGCCGGCATCGAACTTCCGGCAGTGGCCGTTGTTGTTGCACATTTCGACGGCCTTGGCGAAGCCGAGGGCCGGATCGCCGCCGGTGCCGGGCGGCGTCGTCGCTTCCGTGACCGGGTCGTTCCGGACGTCCCAGGCCGACCAGTCGAGCTTCGGCTCGAGGGCGGCGACCCGGTAGGGCCGCGGGCTGTCGGCGGGTGCAAAACGGAAGAGCGTGCCGTCGTCCATGCGCGGCGGATCGATGATCTTGCCGGGATTGAGGAGGCCGGTCGGGTCGAGCTCCTGCTTGATGGCACGGAAGGCCTCGCTGAGCGCCGGGCCGAACTGCCAGGCGATCCATTCGCCGCGGCTGAGGCCGTCGCCGTGCTCACCGCTGAAGGAGCCCTTGTACCGGCGCACGAGCTCCGCCGCCTCCTCGGCGATGGCGCGCATCCTGGCGGCCCCGCCTTCCGGCCCGGCCGCGCGCATGTCGAGGATCGGCCGGACGTGCAGGGCACCGACCGAGGCATGGGCGTAGTACGTGCCGCGGGTGCCGTGCCGCGCGAAGACCTCGGAGAGCGCGTCGGTGTAGTCGGCGAGATGCTCGAGCGGCACTGCGCAGTCCTCGACGAAGCTGACCGGCTTGCCGTCCCCCTTGATGCTCATCATGATGTTGAGCCCGGCCTTGCGCACCTCCCAGAGGTCCCGCTGCGCCGTGCCGTCGGCCATCTTCACCACACTTTCGGGCAGCGAGAGATCGCCCATCAGCTCGTCCAGCCGGTCCAGCTTGGGCAGCAGCGCAGACTTGTCGTCGCCGGCGAACTCGACCAGCAGGATCGCCTCGGGCTCGCCGATCAGCGCCGCCTCCATGACCGGCCGGAAGGCCGGGTTGGCGAGGGCGAGGTCGATCATGGTCCGGTCGACCAGCTCGACCGCGACCGGCCCGAGCGCGACGATGTGCTGTGCCGCACTCATCGCCACCCGGAAGGTCGGAAAGTTGACGACACCCAGCACCTTGGCGCGGGGCAGCTCCGAAAGCCTGAGCGTCAGGCTCCTGGTATAGGCCAGCGTGCCCTCGGACCCGACCAGCAAATGGGCGAGGTTGACGCTGTCGTCCGTGGTGTAGGGTCGCTCGCTCCAGTTGTGGAAGATGTCGAGGTTGTAGCCGCCGACCCGGCGCAGCACCCTGGGCCAGTGCTCTTCGATCTCGCCCCGATGCCGCGCCGCCAGTTGCTCGACGAAGGAGGCGATCGCCGCACCCCGCCCGCCGAGGCCCGCCACCGGACCGAACTCGACCAGCTCGCCGTCCGCGAGCCAGGCGCTGATGGCTTCGACATTGTGCACCATGTTGCCGTAGGCGATCGAGCGCGAGCCGCAGGAGTTGTTGCCGGCCATGCCGCCGAGCGTCGCCTGGGCGCTGGTCGAGACGTCGACCGGGAACCAGAGCCCGTGCCGCTTCAGCCCGGCGTTCAGGTGATCGAGCACGACGCCCGGCTCGACCACGACCGAGCGCCCCTCGACATCGAGCTCGCGGATGCCGCGAAGATGCTTGCTGTTGTCGATCACCAGTGCTGCACCCACGGTCTGGCCGCACTGGCTCGTGCCGCCGCCGCGCGGCAGCACCGGCACCTTCAGATCGCGGGCGATGTCGAGCGCCGCCGTGATGTCACGCTCGCTCCTCGGCACCAGCACGCCGACCGGCATGATCTGGTAGATCGAGGCGTCCGTCGCGTAGCGGCCGCGCGACGCCGCGTCGAACAGCACATCGCCCTCGGTCTCGGTGCGCAACAATTGCGCCAGCCGCTCGCTCACCTCGTTTGTCGCGGTGGCCGGCGGCCGTTCGGCGGCTCTGGTCGACATGCTCTCTCGCTTCCCTGCCGCGCCCTGCGCGTTATCCTGAGTGCCGAAAATGGACAGGTGCGCTGCCTCCGACCTAGGTTCAGCCGTTCGACGACGCAAGCGCCATGCAGGAAAGACGCCATGATCAGGTTCAGCAACGCCCCGAGCGGCCGCCACTTCCTGCAGATCCCGGGCCCGACCAACGTGCCGGACCGCGTCCTCCGGGCCATCGACAACCCGACCATCGACCACCGCGGGCCGGAGTTCGGGGCCCTCTGCCGGAAGGTCCTGGCCGACCTCAAGACCGTCTTCAGGACCAGCCAGGACGTGGTGATCTACCCCGCCTCCGGCACCGGCGCCTGGGAGGCCGCCCTCGTCAACACGCTCTCGCCGGGCGACCGGGTGCTGATGTTCGAGACCGGCCACTTCGCCGCGCTCTGGCGCGAGCTTGCCCAGCGGCTCGGCCTCGAGGTCGAGTTCGTCGCCGGCGACTGGCGGCACGGCGTCGATCCGACCCGGGTGGAGGTGCTGCTGGCCGAGGATCGCGCCCATGCCTTCAAGGCCGTCATGGTCGTGCACAACGAGACGTCGACCGGTGTTGCCAGCAACGTCGCCGCCGTTCGCCAGGCGATCGACGCGGCCGGGCACCCGGCCCTTCTCATGGTCGACACCATCTCCTCGCTCGCCTCGATCGACTACCGCCACGACGAGTGGGGCGTCGACGTCACCGTGGCCGGCTCGCAGAAGGGCCTGATGCTGCCGCCGGGCCTGTCGTTCAACGCGATCAGCAAGAAGGCGCTGGCCAGCCAGAAGACGGCACGGCTGCCCCGCAGCTACTGGGACTGGGCGCCGATGCTGGCCGCCAACCAGACCGGCTACTTCCCCTACACGCCGGCGACCAACCTGCTCTACGGCCTGCACGAGGCCCTGGCGATGCTGCAGGAGGAAGGGCTCGACAACGTCTTCGCCCGGCACGACCGCCACGCCGCGGCGACCCGCCGGGCCGTCGAGGCCTGGGGGCTCGAGATCCTCTGCGCCGACCCGGCGGAATACTCGAGCGCCCTCACCGCCATCCTCATGCCCGCCGGCCACGATGCCGACGCGTTCCGCAAGGCGACGCTTGAGGCCTTCGACTTGTCGCTCGGCGCCGGCCTCTCGAAGCTCGCGGGCAAGGTCTTCCGCATCGGCCATCTCGGCAGCTTCAATGACCTGATGCTGATGGGCACGCTCTCTGGCGTCGAGATGGGCCTCGGCCTCGCCGGCGTGCCGCACAAGACGGGCGGCGCCCAGGCGGCGATGGACTGCCTCGTGGCATCCCGCAAGCCCGCCGACGACGCGGCAGCCGCGCGTTCCGTCGCCTGAGGCGACGGCCGAACGGTCGGGCAGTAAATCGGGATCAGGATGCGGAAACGGTTGGTGGAGCCGATCGGGATCGAACCGACGACCTCCTGAATGCCATTCAGGCGCTCTCCCAGCTGAGCTACGGCCCCGTCCACCGGTGCGCGGTAGGTAGGCAAAAGCCCGGGCGACTGCAAGTCAAATGTCGCCCCGGGCGGCCGGCAGCGTCACCGTGGCCCTGAGGCCGCCGCCCGCGCGGTTGGCGAGGCTGACGTCGCCGCCATGGCTGCGCAGGATGGTCCGGGCGATGGCGAGGCCGAGACCGGCGCCGCCCGTCGCG
>CAZGUW010000364.1:0-4520 GCA_964528705.1 uncultured Geminicoccaceae bacterium | reverse complement strand
GCACCGGACCTGCCGCTCGTGCTCGTCGTGCCGCTCATGGCGGCCCTCGGCTTTGGTGGCGGTTGCATGATCGTCGCCTTTGCCGTGGTGCGCAGCGTCTTCGGCGTGACCGCGGCGGGTCGGGCGCTCGGCATCGTCAACAGCGCCGTCCTCCTCTTCGGCGCCGGCATGCAGACCGCCTTCGGCGCCATGCTGGACGCGCGCTGGGACGGCGCCGTCGTCGGGGGCACCCGCGTCTACGACGCGGCGGCCTATGGTGCCGGCTTCGTCCTCTGCCTTGCGGCCTCCGCCATCGTCGTTCTCGCCGGTCTTGGCCTGCGTGCCGCGGAGCGGCAACACGATGCTGTTATCGGGCCCTGAGCCGGCGCGAAATTGATGAATTCTTAAGCCTGCCGTGTTAGACGACTTTCGCGTGTGGCGGGAACTGAGGCCGGTACCGGCGGTTGGGTAAAGAGCGTGATTTCTGACGGACCGAACGATGCGGCGGCGTGATCTCATCGGTGGTCTGGCGCTTGCCGTCGCCGGGCTCCAAATGGATCCGGCCATGGCTGCGACACCCGCCCGCAAGCCCTTTCGCGGACGCGTCGACGAGCTTCGCGTGGTCAAGCGGGCACGCCGGCTCTACGCGTTTGCCGGCGGTGTCGAGGTGTTCACCATGAACGTGGCGCTCGGCATCCAGCCGCGTGGGCCGAAGCTGCGCGAAGGCGACGGCCGCACGCCGGAAGGCCGGTATTCCATCATCGCCGCCAAGCCAGACAGTGCCTATTATCGCTCGCTGCTGATCTCCTACCCTAACGCTGAGGACAGGGCCCGGGCGCGGGCGGCCGGGGTGCGGCCGGGCGGGCAGATCATGCTGCACGGGCTGGACCCGGCGATCGGGGCGGTCTGGCGCGAACGCCACTGGATGTTCAACTGGACCAATGGCTGTGTCGCCGTGACCAATCCGGAGATGGACGTGCTCTGGGAGAGTGTTGCGCTGGGCACACCGATCGAGATCCTCGCATGAAACCGGTGGATGTTCTTCTACCAGAAGGACAAATGCCTATAGTGCGGCTGCTTCCTCGCGGGAGCTCAACCAGAAGGGGGAATGGCGCACGCGGCTCGGTCCGCGGGCATCCCTTGCCGAAAGACGATTTGCCCTTTTCGAGGAGAAGACAGAGATGACCAATCGGTTCTTGATGATCGGTGCTTCCGCAGGCCTGCTGCTGGCGCTCGGCGCCTGCAGCAACACCGCGGAGATGGATTCGCTGAAGTCGCAAATCGCCAGCGCCCAGGCGACGGCCGAGGCGGCCGACCAGAAGGCCACCCAGGCGCTCGCCGAGGCGCAGGCCGCCTCCGCCTCCGCCGATCTCGCCGCCGCCGACGCCGCCGAGGCGAGCCGCAAGGCCGACGAGATCTTCCGGGCCGGCCTGCGCAAGTAAGAGCAGGGCGACGGAGCAGCCAGGCATGAGTGGACGAACCCCGATCGAGACGACCCGCACCGGGCGTTCGTCCACCGCCCGCCTGTCGCGCCGGCGGCTGCTTGCCGGCGCCGCCGGTTCCGCGGCGCTGGCGGCAGCGCTGCCCGGCCACGCGGCGCTGCCGGCACCGGAGGGCGACCTCGCCGGTCGGCTGACCTATCTCGTGACCGACGGTGAGCGCACGCTGATCGACATCGCCGTCGAGCGTGACCTCGGCATTCTCAGCATCTCGGCCGTGAACCCCGGTGTCGACGTCTGGATCCCCGGGCCCGAGCGGCTGGTCACCCTGCCGACCGCCCAGGTCCTGCCTGAGTACGAGCGGCGCGGCATCATCGTCAATCTGGCCGAGTTCCGCCTCTACTACTTCCCGACGCCGGACGCGGCACCGATCGTCCACACCATCGGCATCGGCCGCGACGGCTTCTCGACGCCGCTCGGGCCTACGAGCGTCGTGCGCAAGCAGGCGAACCCGACCTGGTACCCGACCGAAGCGACCCGGGCCGACCGGCCCGACCTGCCGGCCGTGGTGCCGTCCGGCCCCGACAACCCGCTCGGCCTCTTCGCGCTCTATCTCGGCTTTCCCACCTACCTGATTCACGGCACCAACAAGCCCTACGGCGTCGGCCGCCGGGTCAGCCGCGGCTGCATCCGCATGTACCCCTCGGGCGTCGCCTCGCTCTTCGAGCAGGTGCCGGTCGGCACGCCCGTGCGCATCATGGACGACCCGATCAAGCTCGGCTGGTCGGCCGGCGAGCTCTACATCGAGGTCCATCCCGACGCCGAGCAGTTCGACCAGCTCGAGGTGGACTACCGTTTCACCAAGAAGCCGCCGCCGGACGTCGCCCCGCGGATCATTGCCAAGGCCGGTGCCGAGGCGGGCCGGCTCGCCTGGGACGTCATCGAGCGCGAGCTGGTGAACCGCCAGGGCATCCCGGTGCAGATCACCCGCCCGGTCATGGCGAACGCCGAGAGCCGCTCGAAGTCGAGCATCCCGACGGGCTTCACCGGCCTCTACTAACCTGAACCACGTGGACCGCGCCGGCCGGAGGCCGGCGGGAGAGCTGCGTCACGCGGTCGCTCGCCGCACCGTCGACGGGTCGGGGTCTTGCCGCGGCCGGCGAGAACAATAAGTGAACGCCGGCCATGAAACGCTCCCTTCAGGACCGGCTGGCAATCCTCTCGGATGCCGCCAAGTACGACGCCTCCTGCGCCTCGAGCGGGGGCGAGAAGCGCGATTCCCGCAAGGGCGGCATCGGCTCGTCCGGCGGCAGCGGCATCTGTCACGCCTACACGCCGGACGGCCGCTGCGTTTCGCTGCTCAAGATCCTGATGACCAATTTCTGCATCTTCGACTGCGCCTACTGCATCAACCGGGTCTCCAGCAACGTCGAGCGCGCGCGCTTCTCGGTCGAGGAGGTCGTGACGCTGACGCTCGAGTTCTATCGCCGCAACTTCATCGAGGGCCTGTTCCTCTCCTCCGGCATCATCCGCTCGCCCGACCAGACCATGGCCGACATGGTGCGCATCGTCCGCACCCTGCGCGAGGCGCACCAGTTCAAGGGCTATGTCCATCTCAAGACGATCCCCGATGCCGCGCCGGAGCTGATCGAGGAGGCGGGGCGCTGGGCCGACCGACTGTCGATCAATGTCGAGCTGCCGCTCGATGCGAGCGTGCGCCGGCTGGCACCCGAGAAGCGGCCGGCGACCATCCGCGCCGCCATGGCGCAGGTCCGGCTGGCCGGCGAGGCGGCGCGGGAGAAAACGCATACCGGGCGCCGGGCGACCAGCCGCGCCGCGTGGGCGCAGGTCCGGCTGGCCGGCGCGGCGGCGCGGGAGACGCCGCAGACCGGGCGCGGGGCGAAGCGCTTCGCCCCGGCCGGGCAGAGCACGCAGATGATCGTCGGGGCCGACGGCGCCGACGACGTGGCGATCCTGAACGCCTCGACCCGGCTCTACAGCGGCTACCGGCTGAAGCGCGTCTACTATTCCGCCTTCAGCCCGATCCCCGACGCATCGGCAGCGCCTCTACCAGGCCGACTGGCTGATCCGCTTCTACGGCTTCTCGGCCGGCGAGATCGCCACCGGCACCGAGGCCGGGAATCTCGATCTCGCCGTCGATCCCAAGCTCGCCTGGGCGCTGCAGCACCGCGCCGACTTCCCACTCGACGTGAACCGCGCCCCGCGGGACCGGCTGCTGCGCGTGCCGGGCTTCGGCGTGCGCACCGTCGACCGCATCATCGAGGCGCGCCGCCACGGCCCCCTGCGGTTCGACGACCTCGTCCGGATCGGGGCGTCGATGAAGAAGGCGCGGCCGTTCATCGGTCTGCCCGACTGGTCGCCCGGCCGGCTGACCGACGACGCCCGGCTTCGCGCCCGCTTCGCCCCGCCGCCCGAGCAGCTGCGGCTCCTGTGAGCTACACCGCCACGCTGCCCGAGCGCGGCGTCCCCGATGCCTGGCGCGCGCTCGCCCGCCGCGCCATCAGCCATCGCATCCCGCCGGAGCGGATCGACTGGCACGGCGGCGACAGCCTCTTCGCCGGCGCACCGCTGCCGGCCGAGACCGGACCGCACGCGGCCCGCGTACCTGCTGCCTTCATCAGGCTCGCCGGCTCGGTGCTCTGGCATTCGGCACCCGAGTGCTTCGATCTCCTCTACCAGGCGCTCTGGCGGCTCGACCGCAAGGCGGGCGCTCCCCTCTCCGCCGCCGATCCGCTCGGGCACCGGCTCGCCCTGATGGCGAAGGCGGTCGGACGCGACATCCACAAGATGCACGCGTTCGTCCGTTTCCACGAGCTGCCGGCCACGGGCGAGCGGCGCAGCTTCGGCGCCTGGTTCGAGCCGACGCACCACACGCTGGAGCCGGGCTCGACTTTCTTCGTCAAACGCTTCGCCGACATGGACTGGGTGATCGCGACACCAGGGCTCACCGCCCGCTACGTCGAGGGGCGCCTCTCCTTCGAGCCGGGCGGCCAGCGCCCCGACCTCCCGGACGACGCCTCGTCGGCGCTCTGGGCCACCTACTTCGCCAACATCTTTAACCCGGCGCGCATCAAGCTCGGC
>CAZGUW010000363.1:0-4530 GCA_964528705.1 uncultured Geminicoccaceae bacterium | reverse complement strand
CTCGACTGGGCCGAGGCCGCCGAGACCGACCACGCCGCACGCCGCCGCCTCGTCCGCGATCTTCTGGCCATTCGCCGCGAGCACATCGTGCCGGGCCTTGCCGGCATGGCGCCCGGCACTGCCGTTGCCCGGCATGGCGCATGCGGTTTCACGCTCGCCTGGCGGCTGGCGAACGGCCGCGTCCTGACGCTTCAGGCCAATCTGGGGAGCGAGCCTCTGGCCGGTTTCCCGGCGCTTCCCGGGCACTGCTTCCATGCCAGTCCCGGCACCGATCCTCTGGCCGAACGCAGGCCGGGCTGGTCGGTCGCTGCCAGCATCGACCAGCGCCCGTGAGCGGCGATCTCGACCGCCGCGCCCGGGCAGCCGGCATCGAGCCCGGTTTCCATGACCTCGAGGGCGTCTGGCACGTCACTTCGCCGGCGACCAAGGCTGCTTTGCTCGAGGCCATGGGCCCGCCCGATGACGCCGAAGAGCTGCCGCAGGGTCCCTTCACGCCCGCCGTGACTCCGGCGGAACGCGGGCTCGGCCGGCTCTGGGGTGTCGCCTGCCAGACCTACGGCCTGCGCTCGCCGCGCAATGCCGGCATCGGTGACTTCGCCGATCTCGAGCGGCTGGGCACGGGCCTCGCCACGCAGGGCGCCGATCTGCTGGGCCTCAGCCCGCTTCATGCCCGATTTCGCGACCAGCCGGAGCGCGCCTGTCCCTATGCCCCGTCGAGTCGGCTCTGGCTCGATCCCTTCGCCATCGCCCTCGACGCAGCCGCCGCCGAGCTCGGCCTCGATCTGCCGGCCTTGCCCGCCCCGCCGGGCGGCGAGTTCGTCGACTATCCGGCAATGGCGGCGATCAAGGAGCAGGCCTTCGCCTCGCTGCACGAGCGCTTTGCCAGGGGACATCCGGCGCTCGCCGAGTTCCACGAGTGGCGGGTCGCCAAGGGTTCAGCGCTCGAGAATTTCGCCCGCTTCGAGGCCGTTGGTCTGGCCCTCCGCGCCCGGACCTGCCGGCCGGTCGCCTGGCCCGACTGGCCGGCCGAGCTTCGCCGGGTCGATGCGCCCGGTGTTGCCGCCTTCGCCGCCGAGCACGCCCTTGCGGTCGAGCGCTCCGCCTTCCTGCAGTGGCTGGCGGAGCGCCAGCTCACGCGCACCCAGCAGGCGCTCATGGATGCCGGCATGCGTATCGGCCTCTATGCCGACATCGCGGTCGGCGTGGTGCCCGATGGTGCGGATGTCTGGGCCGATCCCGAGGCGGTCGTCGCTGGTGCCACGATCGGCGCGCCGCCGGATGCGTTCAGCCCGATGGGCCAGAACTGGAACGTCGCCCCGCTCTCGCCCGTGGCGCTGCGGCGGCGCGACATGGGGCCGTTGCGCGCCATCCTGACGGCCGCCATGCGGCATGCCGGCGCGGTGCGCATCGACCATGCCATGGGGCTGATGCGGCTCTTCTGGATCCCCGCCGGCGGCACGCCGGCGGATGGCGCCTATGTGCGCTACCCGCTCGACCGCATGCTGGCGACGGTGGCCGAGGTCAGCCGTGCCCATGACTGCATCGTCATCGGCGAGGATCTGGGCACCGTCGCCCCGGGCTTTCGCGAGGCGATGCAGGGGGCGGGGCTCCTCTCCTACAAGGTCGTCTGGTTCGAACGCTGGGAGAGCGGTCTCTTCCATGCCTCCGACCGCTACCCCGAGGCGGCACTCGCCACCGTCTCGACCCACGACCTCGCCACCGTGCGTGGCTACTTCCAGGGGCGCGACATCGACTGGCGCGAAAGGGCCGGGCAACTCGACGCGGCGGCGGCCGCTGCAGCCCGGGCCGAGCGGGACCTCGACTGCCGGAAGCTGCGCGACGCGCTGCGGTTCGAGGGCCTGCTCGATGACGGGCTGTCGGCCGACGAGGAACCCGAGGCCATCGCCCTGGCGCTGCACCGCTTCCTTGCGCGGACCCCCTCGGCCATCGCCATGGCGCAGCTCGAGGATCTGGACGGTGCGCTCGAGCAGCCCAACCTGCCGGCGACGATCGACGAGCATCCCAACTGGCGCCGGCGCACCATTCATGACATTGCGGGCCTGCTCGGCAGCGGGCCGGCCCGGCGCCTGATAGAGGCCCTTGCCGAGGAGCGCCCGCGTGGCTGAAACCTTCCGCGCCACCTATCGCATCCAGCTCCGCGGCGGCGTCGACTTCGCCACCGTCGCCGCCGCCGTTCCTTACATCTCCCGCCTCGGCGTCAGCCACCTCTACCTGTCACCCATCTGGCGGGCGCGTGCCGGCTCGACGCACGGCTACGACGTCGTCGATCCGAATGTCATCGAACCCGATCTCGGGGGCGAAGCGGGCTTCCGCGACCTCGCCGCCAGGGCCAGGGCGGCCGGGCTCTGCATCATCCTCGACCATGTGCCGAACCACATGGGTGTCGGGGCGGACAATGCCTGGTGGTGGGACGTGCTGGAGAACGGCCAGGCCAGCCAGTTCGCCGGGCATTTCGACATCGACTGGGACGCCACGGCCGGCGCCACGCCGGGGCGTCTGCTGCTGCCCGTGCTGGGCGCCCCCTACGGCGAGGTGCTGGCCTCGGACGATCTTCGGGTCGAGGCGACCGCAGGCGGCTTCGAGCTTCGCTACCACGACCAGCGCTTCCCGTTGCAGGCCGATGCGCTGCCGGCAGGGCAGGGAGAGCTGCACGAGCTGCTCGAGCGCCAGCCTTACCGGCTCGCCTACTGGCGGCTCGGCGGCGAGGCGCTCAACTACCGCCGCTTCTTCGACATCGACGGGCTGGTCGGCGTGCGGGTCGAGGAGGAGGCCGTCTTCGCCGACACCCATCGCCTGCTCCTCGAGCTGGTCGCCGAGGGGACCGTGCAGGGTGTCCGGCTCGACCATATCGACGGCCTGCGCGATCCCACGGGCTACCTGCACCGGCTGGACGCGGCGCTGCGCGAGGCCACCGGCGGCGCCCCGCCGCCCGTCTGGGTCGAGAAGATCCTGGAAGGCGATGAGCGGCTTCGCCCGGACTGGCCGGTCGCCGGCACGACCGGCTACGAGGCTGCCGATCGCCTCGCCCGACTCTTCGTGGCCGCCGACGGCATGGGCACGCTGGACGACCTCTGGCACGAGGTCGCATCGGGTGAGGTCGATTTCGCGGCCATGCTCAGGGACTGCAAGGCACTGGTCCTGGGTGCCAGCTTTGCCGGCGAACTCGAATGGCTGGTCGCCTCGGCACTGCGCCTGGCCGCTGCCGACGACCGGCACCGTGATACCGGCCGGGCGAGCCTGACCCGGGCCCTGACCGCGGTCATCCTGGCGTTCCCCGTCTACCGCACCTATCTCGACGGCGCGCCGCCGGACGCCGCCGATCGTAAGCGGCTCGCGGAAGTTCTCGCCGAAGCACGCAGGCGCGCCGATCTCGCCGACGACCTGCCCTTTGCCCTCATCGAACGCCTGCTCGACGACACGACCACCGATGCAGCCGCCCTCGACTGGGCGGCGCGACTGCAGCAGCTCACCGGGCCGATCATGGCGAAGGCCAAGGAGGACACCGCCTTCTATCGCCACATCCGCCTCGTGGCGCTCAACGAGGTTGGCGGCGAGCCGGACCACCCCGTCCTCGAGCCAGAGGCGTTTCACGCATTCGCCGCCGCCACGCCGCCGCTCTGCCAGCTCGCCGGCAGCACCCACGACAGCAAGCGCGGCGAGGACCTGCGCGCCCGCCTGATCGGCCTCAGCCACCATGCCGAGGCCTGGCGGGAATTCGTGAACGGCTGTCTCGAGGCAAGGCCCGCTGGCATCGCGGCGAGCGACGCCGCTCTCGTCTGGCAGACCATCGTCGGTGCCTGGCCCGACGGCCTGGAGCCCGGCGACGCGGCCGGCCGCGAGGCCTTTGCCGGGCGGCTGAACGCCTATCTGGTCAAGGCGCTGCGCGAGGCGAAGGCGCGCTCGAGCTGGACGACGCCCGACGAGGCGTACGAGAGAGCTGTGCAGGATTTCGCCACGGCCTGCCTCGTGGGCGCCACCGGCGAAGCACTCCACGACTTCCACCGCCGCTTCCTGCCCGAGGGCATTGCCCGAAGCCTCGCCCAGACGGCCCTTCGCTTCGCCATGCCGGGCATTCCGGACATCTACCAAGGGGCGGAGACCTGGAACCTAAGGCTGGTCGATCCGGACAACCGCCACCCGGCCGATTTCGGGGAGCTGGCTACCCAACTCGCCGAGGCGCCCCCGGAGTTCGCGCGCGACTGGCGACGAGGCCGCGTGAAGCAGTTCCTGATCCAGCGCCTGCTCGCCGACCGTGCGGCCCGGCCCGAGCTCTACGCCGGGGGCGACTACCTTCCGCTCGAAGCCAGCGGTACCGCTGCCGGTCGTGTGGTGGCGTTCGTCCGCGTGACCGCCGGCGAAGCGGTGCTGGTCGCAGCACCACTCCGCGCCGAGCCGGCCCTGCCGGTGAACGAAGCACCGCGCTTCGGCCCGCAGTTCGCCGCCACCCGCCTCCTCCTGCCACCGGCGCTCGTGGGCAGGTCATGGCGTTGCCTGCTCACGGGCGCCGAA
>CAZGUW010000362.1:0-4531 GCA_964528705.1 uncultured Geminicoccaceae bacterium | reverse complement strand
GCACGCCTGCACCTTCGACGAGCAGAAGCGCGTCCTCGACATCTCGCTCGAGGAGGTCGGCGACCGGCTGCCGCTGATCAATGGTATCTATGCCGATGGCAGCCTCGAGGCCGCGCGGCTCGCCCGGATGGCCGAGGCGGCCGGGGCGTCGGCGCTGCTCGTCTTCCCGCCGCAGAGCATGGCCATGGGCGGCCAGCTTCGCCCGGAAATGGCGCTCGCCCACTTCAGGACGATCGCGGCGGCCACCGACCTGCCGCTCATCGTCTTTCAGTACCCGCAGGCGACGGGCCTCGGCTACCCGTTCGAGACGCTGCTCCGCATGTGCGAGGAAGTGCCGTCCATTGTCGCCATCAAGGACTGGTCGAACGACGGCCTGCTGCACGAGCGGCACACCCGCACGCTGCAGTCGCTCGCCCGGCCGGTCACCGTGCTCACCACCCACAGCGGCTGGCTGATGGCGTCGTTGACCATGGGCTGCGGCGGCCTGCTCTCGGGGGCGGGCAGCGTCATTCCGGAGCTGCAGGTCGCCCTCTTCGAGGCGGTCCAGGCGAAGGACCTGGCGACGGCCCAGGCGATCAACGAGCGCATCTACCCGATGGTCCAGGCCTTCTACGCACCCCCCTTCCTTGACATGCACAACCGCATGAAGGAATGCCTCGTCATGCTCGGCCGGCTCGACCGGGCGGTCGTCCGCCCGCCGCTCATGAAGCTCGGCGAGGCCGAGCTCGACCGGCTGCGCCAGGCGCTCGAAACGGCCGGCCTCGGCCGCGAGGGCGCCTTCGCCGCTGCTGCCGAATAAAGGAAAGCAACGGCGCGGCTGGCGGCCGCCGGCCGCGCCAGAATCACCGGGTGGGACGCGATGCTCGATCTCCTCGACGGCGTGCGCGTCGTCAGCTTCAACCACTTCCTGCTCGGCCCCGTCGCCATGCAGATCCTGGGTGATCTCGGCGCCGACGTAATCGCCGTGGAGCCCATCGAGGGCGCCTTCCAGCGGCGCTTCGCCGGCGGCGGCACCTGGGTCGACGGCCAGTCCTCCCTCTACCTCACCGGCAACCGCAACAAGCGCAATCTCGCCGTGGACCTCAAGTCCGAGGCGGGCCGCGCCGTGGTGCTGCGCCTCGCCGAAGAGGCCGACGTGGTCAGCGAGAACTTCCGCCCCGGGGTCATGGAGAAGCTGGGCCTCGGCTACGAGACCCTGAAGGAGAGTAATCCGGGCCTCATCTACGCCGCCGCCTCCGGCTACGGCGCCGACGGGCCTTATGCCAAGCGGCCGGGCCAGGACATGCTGATCCAGGCCATGTCCGGGCTCGCCAAGATCACGGGCGAGGCCTCGACCGGCCCCCGCACGGTAGGCGTCTCGGCTGCCGACCATCATGGTGCCGTGCTCCTCGCCCTCGGCGTCGTCGCGGCGCTCTTCCGGCGCGGCCGCACCGGCAAGGGGTGCCGGGTCGACGTCAACCTGCTCTCGGCCGCCATCGACCTGCAGATGGAATCCTTCGTCTGCTACCTCAACGCCACGCGGAAGCACGACGTGACGGCCCCGCACCGGGTCGGCGGCTGGTACTACACGGCGCCTTACGGCATCTATCCAGTCAAGGACGACCACGTCGCCATCTCGCTCACCACCATGAAGGACCTGGGTGCCGCTCTCGATTCGCCCGAGCTCGCCGCCATCCCCGACGACGAGGCGTCGGCGCGGGGTGACGAGATCGTCGCGTTGCTGAACCGCATCCTGCCGACGCGGACCTTCACCGAATGGCAGCCGCGCTTCGAGGCGCACGACATCTGGCACACCAAGGTCAACGACTACGACGAGGTGCAGCAGGACCCGCAGGTCCGGCACAACGAGAGCTTCCTCACCGTCGAGGGTGCCACCGGTGCGCCCATCAGGGTGGTCAACCACGCCATCCGCTACGACGGGGCCGCGGCGTCAGTGACCCTGCCGCCGCAGCCCTTGGGTGCCCAGACCCGGGACATCCTGGCCGAGCTCGGCTATGCCGCCACGGAGATCGAGGAGCTGATCGCCAGCGGCGCCGTCCGCGCCGCCGAGCCCCGTTGATCACCGACCTCGAGGTCGATCTGGGCGGCCGGCGTCTCGCCGCGCGCCGCATCGGTGACTGGGGGCCAGACCAGCCCGTGCTTGTCTTCCTCCACGAGGGCCTGGGCAGCATCACGATGTGGCGCGACTTCCCGCAGGCCCTGGCGGCCAGGTGCGGCCTGCCGGCCCTCGTCTACGACCGCTTCGGCTACGGCCGGTCGGACCCGGCGCCGCAGCCGCCGCCGCGGGACTTCCTCGGCCGGGAGGCGCGGCGCGTCCTGCCGGCGCTGCTCGCCGAGACGGGCGTGGGCCGGCCCGTCCTCGTCGGCCACAGCGACGGCGGCACGATCGCGCTCCTGTTCGCCGCCGCCTTCCCGGACCGGCCCGCGGCCTGCGTCACACTGGCGGCCCACGTGGTCCTCGAGGAGCAGACGAAGGCCGGCCTCGGCGCGCTCGCCGAGCGCTGGCAGAACGATGCGGAGTTCCGCCGCCGCCTCGCAAAACACCACCAGTCGGTCGATGCCCTGGTCAAGGGCTGGCTCGATGTCTGGCTCGGCCATGCGCCTGCCGGCTGGGACATGCTGGACGATCTCGCCCGCATCACCTGCCCGGTCCTCGCCATCCAGGGCGAGAACGACGAGCACGGCACCATGACCCAGGTGGACGAGATCACCACCCGCGTCGCCGGCCCGGCCGAAGCCGCCATCCTGCCCGGCTGCGGGCACGTCCCGCACCTCGAGCAGCCGCAAGTGGTGCTCGACCGGATCGCCGGTTTTCTCGCGAGCCGGTTGAGATCGCCAACCGGCGCGACAGCCTAGGTGGTCCCCGCCGGCCCTCGTTGTCCGGCACGGTGCTGAGTGGCCGCAAGGATGCAGCCATCAGCCGGCGCTGCAGCACTGCATCGAGATTCGGGTCGGTGCCTGGCGGAAATGTGGCCGCAGGCATCTATATCCCTGTTGCGATCCGGAAGGCTGGCTGGGGGGGCAGGCGCGGGGCGCCCGTCATCACCCGGACAAGTCGGCCGCCCCTGTGGACTCCCCGGTTCACTCCTGAGGGAAGGGTGCGCGTGCTGCGGTCGAAGCTGCTCCACGATCTGCTCAACCGGACGCCGCTCAAGGCGTTCGTCACCGGAAACCGGCTGTTCGTCCGCGCCTACTTCAACCTGGTCTACCGGCAACCGGACCCCTACGCGCTGGTCGCCCGCCGGCAGCACCTGAAGATCGAGCGCGCCTTCTCGCTGGTCGACGGGTTCCGGGCCCGCGAGGCGCTGGAGCTGGGCTGTGGCGAGGGCCGCTGGTCGAAGCACTGCGCGGCGCTGGCTGACCATGTGACGGCCATCGACATCTCCGACCTCGCGATCCGGCGGGCGCTAAAGGCGAACCAGCTGCCCAATGTCACCTTCCGGCAGGGTGACGTCGTCTCGATCGACCAGCCGCCGGAGAGCCTCGACTTCGTCTTCTGCTCGGAAGTGCTTTATTACCTCACCCTGGAGCAGCTCGACCGCACGGTCGAGCGGGTGGTGGAGCTGCTCACGCCGGGCGGCAAGCTGCTGATGGTCCACGCGCGCTCGCGCAAGGACGACACCGAGGGGCTCGATCTCAAGGAGTTCGGGGCCAGGACCATCAACGAGCGCTTCAAGGCGAGCCAACTGGTGCTCGAGTCGGAGGTGGTCGCGGACGCCTATCGCATCGCGCTCTTCGCCAAGCCGGTCTAAGAGCCTGTCCGAAAAGTTCATGAATAGTTTCATGTGTTTGCGAGCCGCCTGACAAGGAGCTGGACGATGGCGACGGCGGCCATGGCGGTGCTGGTCTCGACCAGCTTCTCGACGTCTTTGGCGAGGCGGCGATTGCGGCCGAGCCAAGCGAAGGTGCGCTCGATAACCCAGCGTCGTGGCAGCAGATGGAATCCCTCGGCGTCGCGAGGGCGCCTGACGATCTCGAGGCGGAGCCGCTCTTGCGCGGCAGCACAGGCGGCGTGGTCGCCCTGATAGCCGGCATCGGCATAGACCAACGTCAGCCACGGGAACCGGCGACGCACGCGGCGGCAAACCTGGGCCAGTCCGTCTCGATCCTGGATGTCGGCAGGATGAACCACCAGAGCGAGTGGCAAGCCGAGTGTGTCGGTGAGCAGATGCCGCTTGCGGCCCATGGTCTTCTTGCCCGCGTCGAAGCCCTTGATTCCACCGGATTCTGTCGTCTTGACGCTTTGGCTGTCGATGATTGCGGCACTCGGCGAGGCCTCTTTGCCCGTCTGCTCGCGCGCCGCCATCATCAGCGCCATCCAGATCCGGGTCCAAATCCCGAGCTGCCAGAACCGACGGAAATAACCATAGATCGTCGAGCGTGGCGGGAACCCCTCGGGCAGCATTCGCCACTGACAGCCGGTCCGCAGCAGATAGAGAATCGCGTTCAACACCTCGCGCAACGCCGTCGTCCGTCGCCGCCCGCCCCACTTCGCCGGCGGCAGCATTGGCTCGATCACTGCGAACTCTTC
>CAZGUW010000361.1:0-4544 GCA_964528705.1 uncultured Geminicoccaceae bacterium | reverse complement strand
TCGCCGGATGATCGAGAGCAGAGAGGTCGCACGGTCCACCCGTGCATGCAAGTCGTCGGCGGCACTTGATTTTGCAGCGGTGCCAGAGATACCTTGGGCCATGCGCTGGCAGGCATTGAAGTCAAAGGTCTTTAGTTGGGTCGGGGTAGTGCTGTCGGCACTGGCCGGGCTCGCCATTCTGGCGCACACCGGTACCGTCCGGGCCGAGCAGCGTGTGGCGCTGGTGATCGGCAATGCCGGCTACGAGATCAACCCGGCCCTCGACAACCCGGCGCACGACGCCAGGCTGATGGCCGAGACGCTGGGCTCGCTCGGCTTCGAGGTGATCCAGCTCATCGATGCCGACCAGGCGACGATGAAGGACGCCATCGCGAATTTCGGCCGCAGCCTCAGGGCCGGCGGGCCGGACACGGTCGGGCTCTTCTACTATGCCGGGCATGCGGTGCAGGCGAAGGGCAACAACTACCTGATCCCGATCCGCAGCACGATTCGCGACGAGGCGGATCTCGACCTCGTCGGGGTCGAGGGGCGCTGGGTGCTGCGGCAGATGGAGTCGGCGCGCAACATCACCAACATCGTCATTCTCGACGCCTGCCGCGACAACCCGTTCGCCGAGGTCGGGTCGCTCGAGCAGGGTCTCGCCCGCATGGACGCGCCGACCGGCACCTTCATCACCTATGCGACCGCCCCGGGGCAGGTGGCGTTCGACGGCACCGGCATGAACAGCCCGTTCACGACCGCCCTGGCCCAGGCGATGACCCAGCCCGGCGTGCCGATCGAGCAGATGTTCAAGAATGTCCGGGTGTCGGTCCTCGAGGCGACCAATGGCGCGCAGACGCCCTGGGACAGCTCGTCCCTGGTGCGCGACTTCACCTTCCGCCCGGCGGAGATGCCGTCGGCCGAGGAGACGGCCCAGCGGCGCTTGTGGGAGGCGGTCAGCGAGTCGCGCGACCCGGTGCAGCTCGTGCTTTTTCTGCGCAATTACCCGGACAGCCCCTATGCCGACGAGGCACGCAGCCTCGTGAACGATGCCCTGCTCGGCGTATCGGCCGTGCCGGTCCCCGGCGAGGATGCCGCTGCGGCAGCGGAAGAGGAAACCGAGCTCGCCCTGGTGCCGGGTGCCCTCGGCTTCAGCCTGCCCATCGTCAGCGACGACCCGTCGATCTCCGGCCGGTCGATCGAGCAGATCGTCAAGGGCTCGCCCAAGTTCACGCCGGTCGAGGGCCTCGACGACGCGGCCTGGAAGGGCCAGACCTGCAGCACCTGCCACCAGTGGACGAAGGAAGCGCTCTGCGACCAGGGCAAGTTCTACGTGGCGCAGGGCGAAGAGCGCGCGCAGTCGAAGCTGCATCCCTTGGGCGGCGCCTTCAAGCTGGCGCTGTTCGAGTGGGCCGGCGCCGACTGCCCCTGAGGCATTCGGTCAGGCGAGAATATCCCGATCTACACTAGCCGGTTCGCCTGCCCTAGCCGCCCGGGACGAGCGCCAGCCAAGCCTCGATGACCTCGCGGCCGAACCGTTCTGCCCGCTCCTGGTGGCGGACGGTCTCGGCGCCGATGCGGACGCGGATCGCGGGGTTGTTGCTGGCGGCGCCGCGAATGGCGGTCCAGCGGCGGATGATTTCGCCCGTGGCGCCGGGATGGAAGCGGAGGCCGTAGCTGCATCGGCCGACGCGGAAGGCCTGCGGGCGGGCGCGGCCGCAAAGGGCGAGGATCGCGACCTCTTCCGGCAGGTCGATGGCGTCGTCGTGCCATTCCATGAACGGCAGGCCGGTGCCGAGCGGGCGGAGGACCGGGTCGGCCTCGGTCAGGGCGGTCGGGGTCAGGTCGACATAGTTGAACTCGTGCGACCCGCCGGCCCGGACCGTCCCGCCGCAGGCGATGGCCAGGAGTGCTGCACCGCTATCGAGGGCAAGGACCGGCCGGTCGTCGCGCACGCGGTCCCGGAGCGCTGCGACGAGCGGGCTCTCAGGGTCGAGCGAAGCGGCGGCGCTGCCGAGGATGATGAGGCCGGCGGCATCGGCCAGCGCGTCGAGAGGCACCTCATCGCCGGCATCCATGGTCGTCAGACGCCGGCCGGACGCCTCGACGACGTTTTCGATCAGGCCCGGGGGTGCCTCGGGGTCGAGCTGGACAAGCAGGATGTGGGCGGGATCGGGCATGCTCAGTCGGCCAGCCGGTAGTCGATCGTCGTCACCACGCGCACCGTCTTCGTCACCTGCAATTCCTCGCTCTGGCCGGGGGCGTTGTCGCGCGGCAGGATCTGGAAGAGGCCCTGGCTGGCGCGCTGGATGCCCTGGATGGTGCTGCCGCTGTCGCTGGCGAACTGCTCCGCACCGGCGCGGGCATTGGCGGTGGCCTCGGCGATCATGCCGGGCTTGACGTCGTTCAGGCCGGTGAAGAGGTAGAAGGGGCCGCGCAGGCCCTCGCTGGTCAGCACGACGCCGGCCTCGACCAGTTTGCCCACGTCCTGCGAGAGCGCCTTGATGGTGTCGACGTTGGTGAAGCGGACCATCAGGTTCTCGCCCAGGATGTAGCGGCTCTCGACCGGGCCGCTCCGATAGGCCTGGGCCAGGAGGTCGGTGACGTCGATGCCCTGCACCTCGATCGCGTCGCGCGGCACGCCGCCGGCGGCGAGGAAGGCGAGGACGGCGGATTCGGCCCGGGCGAGCGTGGCCTGCGCCTCAGCGAGGTCGTCGCTGGTGGCGACGAAGCGCATGGGCCAAAGCGCGAGGTCGGCCCGGACCTCGCGCTCGGCGAGCCCCTTGACCGTCACCACCCGCTCCGCCGTGCGGCCCGCGCGAAAGCCCTCGCCGACCAGCCAGCCGGCGGCGACGAGGCCGGCGCCGACGAGCGCTGCGGCGATAACCTTGGAGATGGGCTGCATGGGCGGGCTCACGCCTGGAGGGCCGCGAGATCGCGGTAGTGCTCGAGCGCCTCGGGATTGGCCAGGGCTTCGGTGTTCTTGACCGGCCGACCGTGGACCACGTCGCGCACCGCGATCTCGCTGATCTTGCCGGAGCGCGTGCGCGGGATGTCGGCGACGGCGACGATCCGGGCCGGGACGTGGCGCGGCGTGCAGTTGGCGCGGATGCGGCTGCGGATCGCCTGCTCGAGCGCGGCGTCCAGCACGGCCCCCTCTGCGAGGCGGACGAAGAGCACGACGCGGACGTCGTCTTCCCAGTCCTGGCCGACGCAGATGCTCTCCTGGATCTCTGGGATCTGCTCGACCTGGCGGTAGATCTCGGCCGTGCCGATGCGCACGCCGCCCGGATTGAGCACGGCATCCGAGCGGCCGTGGATGACGATGCCGCCGGCGGGCGTCAGCTCGGCGAAGTCGCCGTGGCACCACACACCGGGGAAGCGGGCGAAATAGGCGTCGTGGTAGCGGCTGCCGTCGGGGTCGTTCCAGAACCTGACCGGCATGCAGGGAAAGGGTGCGGTGCAGACGAGCTCGCCCTTCTCAGCCGTGACGGGGCGGCCTTCGTCGTTCCAGACCTCGACCGCCATGCCGAGGCCGCGCATCTGGATCTCGCCCCGGTGGACGGGCCCGGCCGGGTTGCCGAGGACGAAGCAGGAGACGATGTCCGTGCCGCCGGAGATCGAGGCGAGCTGCACGTCCGTCTTGATGGCATCGTAGACGTAGTCGAAGCTCTCCGGAACGAGCGGCGAACCGGTCGAGAGAATGGCGCGCAGAGTCCCGAGGTCGTGCGTCTCCTTCGGCCGGAGCCCCGCCTTCTTGCAGGCGTCGATGTATTTCGCACTGGTGCCGAAGACGGCGACCTTCTCCTCCTCGGCGATATCGAAGAGGGCGGTCGGTTCGGGATGGAAGGGCGAGCCGTCGAAGAGGACGAGCGTCTCCTCGGCGGCGAGTCCGCCGACCAGCCAGTTCCACATCATCCAGCCGCAGGTGGTGAAGTAGAAGACGCGCTCGCCGGCCCGCGTGTCGCAGTGCAGGAGGTGCTCCTTCAAATGCTGGAGCAGCGTGCCGCCGGCGCCGTGCACGATGGCCTTCGGCCTGCCGGTCGTGCCGGAGGAATAGAGGATGTAGACCGGGTGATCGAAGGGCAGCTGGGCGAAGTCCAGAGGCGGTGCCTCGGGGCGCCGGTAGTCGTTCCAGCGCACGGCCCCGGCGATGCCGGCGAGATCGGGATCGCGCTCGAGGAAGGATGCGACGACCGTGCGCACCAGGCCCGGCAGGCCGGCGGTGACGTCCCTCACCTTCTCGCGGATGTCGAGGCGCTTGGTGGCATAGTGGTAGCCATCGACGGTGACGAGCACACTGGGCTCGATCTGGCCGAAGCGGTCGAGCACGCCGGCGACACCGAAATCCGGCGAAGCGGAGGACCAGATGGCGCCGAGGGCGGTCGTCGCCAGCATGGCGATGATGGCCTCGGGGCAGTTCGGCAGGTAGCCCGCGACCCGGTCGCCGACGCCGACGCCATCCGCCGCGAGAGCCGCGGCCATGGCCCGGACCTCCGCCTGGAGCGCCGCCCAGGAGAGCTCGCGCCCCGTGCCGTCCTCGCCCCGGAAGATGAGCGCCGGGG
>CAZGUW010000360.1:0-4551 GCA_964528705.1 uncultured Geminicoccaceae bacterium | reverse complement strand
TGCAGGAGGTAGTCCTCGAAGCTCTTGTGGGCGAGCTCGGCCGTGGGGTTGACCCAGGAGATGACGAAGACCGTCGAGCCCTGCTCCACCGCGTAGCGGATGAAGCTGTTCTTCGGCTTCAGGTCCAGGATGTAGAACTTGTTGATCCAGGGCGGGATGATCAGGAGCGGCCGCCGCTGCACGGTCGGCGTCCTCGGCGCATACTGGATGAGCTGCATCAGCTCGTTCTCGAAGACGACCGCACCCTCGCTCGTCGCGATGTTCTCGCCGAGCTCGAACGCGTCCTCGCGCGTCATGCTGATCTTCAGCTCGCCCTTGCCGCGCTCCAGATCCTCCAGCAGGCGACGCAGCCCCTCGTAGAGGCTCTCGCCCCGGGTCTCGGCGGCCTGGCGGAGCACCACGGGATTGGTCAGCGCGAAATTGGACGGCGCCAGCGCGTCGACATACTGGCGCGTGTAGAACGCCACCTTGTTGCGCAGCGCCGGGTCGAGCCCCTCGACATTGGCGACCGTGCCCTGGATCCAGCTGGCGGTGACCAGGTAGGACTGCTTGATGTAGTCGAAGACGAGATCCTCGCTCCAGGCCTCGTCCCGAAAGCGGCGGTCGTCGGGCGCCGGCTCGACCATGGGCGGCACCTCCTCGCCCAGCACCCGCCGCATGTAGCTCTCCCAGAGGCGGCCCATCTCCGCCCAGTAAGCGAGCTGCGCATCGACCAGACGCTCCGGCCGGGCGAAGAGATGCTCGGCGAGGCGGGCGAAGGCGTCGGTGACCACCTTCGGGTCGGGAATCTGGAACTGATCGTCGTCCTGCCGCTCGAGGAACTTGCGGAGGATGCGGTTGCTCCGCTCGCCGATCTCGGCCATACGCGCGGCCAGTTCCTTGGCGTCGGGCAGTTCCTTGTCACCTGCCATGTCGGCGGTTCCTCCGGCTTCTCGCTCGGTGCACCGGCCGCGCGGCGCATCGGGGTTTTTGCGCGGCCCTGCGCTGCACTGCAAGAGGAGACCGGGGATGGATGCCATGGACAAATCGGTCGCGGCGAAGCTCGCGGCCGTCAGCACGGCGACGCTGACGACCTGCCTGTTCAAGCGCGGGCTGCGCAACCAGTTCCTGCAGGACGTGCATCCCATCGGCGGCAGCGCCACGCGCATGGTCGGGCCGGCCTTCACACTGCGCTACATCCCGGCGCGCGAAGACATCGATGTCCTCGACGCCTACGCCGATTTCGAGCACCCGCAACGCAAGGCCATCGAGACCTGCCCCGCCGGCCACGTCCTCGTGATGGACAGCCGCAAGGACGCAAGGGCCGCCTCGGCGGGCGACATCCTGGTCCGCCGGCTGATGATGCGCGGCGTCGCCGGCGTGGTCACCGATGGCGGGTTCCGCGACACGCCCTCGATCGCCGAGCTGGACATCCCGGCCTACCACCAGCGCCCCTCCGCACCCACCGGCCCGATCCTCCACCACGCCGCCGATATCGGCCTGCCGATCGGCTGCGGCGACGTCGCCATCTACCCGGGCGACATAATGGTGGGCGACGGCGAGGGCATCGTCTGCCTGCCGGCCCACCTCGCCGCCGAGATCGCCGACGAGGCCTTCGAGATGACCGCCTACGAGGACTTCGTCGAAAGCGAGGTCAAGAACGGCCGGCCGATCTTCGGCACCTACCCCGCCACCGACGAAAGCCGCGCCCGCTTCGCCGAATGGCGCAAGGCGAACGGTCGGTAAAAAGAAAAGCCAAAAGAGGCGGGGGAAATGATTTCCCCCGCGGCCCCCTCACCGGATCTCGATTCGCTCGACCCGGCCGTCGCGGAGCCGGAAGAAGGCGTCCTGCGGTTCGTCCAGCTCGAGCATGGCGGCGGCGGGCAGGCCGAGATAGGCGGTGCGGATGGCCCGGCCGAGGGCACCGTGGGCCACGGCGACCACGCGTGCCGCCGGCGCCAGATCCTCGAGCCAGGCCATGGCGCGGTCCAGGATCGCCTGCTGCGTCTCGCCGCCGCCGGGCGGGGCCACGGTCCAGCGGTCGTCGATGCGGGCCTGCCAGAGCTCGGGATCGCGCGCCTCGATCTCGGCGGCGGTGAGCCCGTCCCAATGGCCCCAGGTCATTTCCATCAAACGGTCATCGAGGGTGATCTCACCTGCGGCGCAGCCGATTTCCCGGGCGACGAGGGCGGCGGTGTGGTGCGCCCGGCCGAGCGGGCTCGAGGCGAGGAGGTAGCCCGCCGGGTCGTCGAGCTCGGCAAGGAGGCGCTTGCCGGCGCGCTCGGCCTGTTCGATGCCGCGCTCCGTCAGCGGCGAATCCAGCTGCCCCTGGAACCGCCGCTCGCGGTTCCACGCCGTCTCGCCGTGGCGGATGAGGAAGAGGTCGACGCCCTGCATCGCGGATCAGCGCATCGCCGGTCAGGGTGTTGCCGGCCGCGCGGCGGGCGGCGGCAGCGACGTCGGCAGACCGCCTTCCGGCGCCGGGATGGAGGTCGGCAGCTGCGTCGTCGGCAGCGGCGCCGGCAATGGCTCCGGCCCGGTCGCCGGGCGGGGCGGCGCCAGCCGGTCCAGCGTGTTCAGCTGGCGCGTCCGCTCGGCCCCGGGCGATTGCTGACGCAGCTGGTCCTGGAGGTTGCGGCGCTGGAGCGTGCTCGTGCCGGCCGGGTCGCGGCGGGCTCGATCGATCTGGCGCTCGAGGCTCGGGCTGGTCCGGGCCGACGATGAGCCGACCCGAGGCGACGAGCCGACCCGTGGCGACGAGCCGACGCGTGACGACGAGCCGAAGAGCCGGTCCGCCGCCTCGGCCGGACGCGGACCGGCGCCGACCGCCAGAAGAACGAAAACGCCGCACAGCGCCGCAGCGACACATGCCAAAAACGGGAATGTGAACGCCCGCGAGCGCACTCCGGGGCCAGGCGCTGCCTCGGCATTCTTGACGACCGCCCGTGGCGCGTCGACTGTTACCCGCATCAGCTGCCTCATCCCCTTCCGCTCGCCGGCTCGACGGAACGCCTCTCGCATGCAATCAAACCTTTCGCACAGCCAGGCGCCAGGCAAGAGCCGGCGTGATCCGCGGCTCGATTTTTTCCGCGGCATCGCCATGCTGATCATCCTCGTGGCGCACATCCAGTGGAACTCGTGGTCGCTCTGGATTCCGGCGCGCTTCGGCCCGTCGGACGCGGCCGAGATGTTCGTCTTCTGCTCGGGCTATGCCGCGGCCATCGCCTTCGGCGGCACCTTCGTCAATATCGGGTTCTGGATGGGCGTGCGGCGCATCGCGCTGCGCTGCTGGCAGGTCTACTGGGCGCATCTCGGGCTCTTCTTCGCCATCGCGGCGATCACCGTCGTCGCCAATGATCTCTTCGGGACGGAGCGGTGGAACTATCTGGGTGTCCTGAACCTCGAGCCCTTCTTCGACGATCCGCAGCAGCAGCTGGTCGGGCTCTTCACCCTGACCTACGTGCCGAACTACTTCGACATCCTGCCGATGTACCTCGTCATCCTGGCGATGATCCCGCTCGTCATGCTGCTGCAGCGCCTCCACCTCGCCGCTGCCATCGCCTTCTGCCTCCTGCTCTATGCCGCGACCTGGGCCTTCAACCTCAATCTGCCGGCCGAGCCCTTCTCGGACCGGGTCTGGTTCTTCAACCCGTTCGGCTGGCAGGTCGTCTTCTTCACCGGCTTCATGCTGTCGCGCGGCTGGATCCGCCCGCCGGCCTACCGGCCCTGGCTCCTCGCCCTCGCCGCCGCCTACGTCCTCGTCATGATCCCGATCAGCCGCTGGCAGATCTACATGCAGGTACCGGTGCTGAAAGAGGCCCACGACTGGCTCTGGCTGCGCCACTGGGACCAGGGCGGCATCTTCAAGACCAATCAGCACCCCCTGCGCTGGTTGCATCTTCTGGCCCTCGCCTATCTCGCCCTCTGGCTGCTGCACGGTCGCGAGCACCTGCTCGAGAGCGCGCCCGCCCGCGTGATCATCAAGGTGGGCCAGCAGGCGCTGGCCACCTTCATGGCGAGCATGGCGCTGGCCTGGATGCTGTCCATCGCCCTCGACCAGCTCTCGGGCGAGGGCATCACCACCGGCAGCCGTTACCGGCCCGCCCGCGATCCTCTGGCCGTGGCCGCCGCCAACATCTTCGGTCTCGCAGCGATCATCGGCGTCGCCTACATGGTCGACTGGTACAAGCGCCAGCCCTGGCGGCGGGCCGGCCAGGCGCCTAGGGAGCCAAGGGTTGCGGCGTCACCGGCAGCTCCGGCGGGATCTCCGGCCCCTCCGGCGGCGGCTCTGGCCGGGGCCGCTCCAGGCGCCACGGCCCGTCGATGACGACGCCGCCCAGGGCTTCGCTGGCAGGGGCGAGGACGGGCGGACGATGACAATAGGGGCGCAGCGTGCCGCAATCCCAGCGCCAGCCGGCAGGCACGACACTGAGGCTGCCGCCGCGCTCGAAGCGGCAGCGGCAGAGCTTCTCGGCGATGCAGGCGACCTCGTCGGCGGTTTCCGCCGTGCAGGACGGCGCTTGCGCGCCGAGCGGCGCTGCGGCAAGCGAGAGACACTCAGTGAGGAGCAGT
>CAZGUW010000359.1:0-4646 GCA_964528705.1 uncultured Geminicoccaceae bacterium | reverse complement strand
GGCTTCATCGATGACCGGCTGGGCTCGAAGCGGACCATCCTCTTCGCCCTCGCCGGCCTCGTCGTCTCGGGCACGGCGGCGCTCCTCGCCCAGGACAAGGCCACCTTCTGGGCGGTCGGTGTGCTCGTCGGCATCTTCGTGGGCCCCGCCCAGTCGGCCAGCCGCACGCTGATGGCGCGGCTCTCGCCCGCGGACCAGCGCAACGAGATGTTCGGCCTCTACGCCCTTTCGGGCAAGCTCACGGCGTTCATCGGGCCCTTCCTCTTCGGCGCCGCCACGACCCTCTTCGCCACCCAGCGCGCCGGCATGGCGGTGGTCGTGCTGCTGCTGCTGACGGGCGGCCTGCTGCTCCTTCTGACCGTGCGAGAGCCGGTACCGCAGGACTGAAGCCATGGTCCGTCTCGCCTCGTTCACGGCACTCTTCATCTCGGCGGGCCTGCTGCTCGGCGGCAACGGGCTCTTCGGCACGCTGATCGCCGTGCGCGCCAATCTCGAGGCCTTCTCGGCGACGACGATCGGGCTGCTCGGCTCGGTCTTCTACGTGGGTTTCGTCGCCGGCTCGCTCTACGCGCCGCGGCTGATCATCCGTGCCGGGCACATCCGCACCTTCGCCGCCGCCGGGGCGATGTACGCCGTCGCGGCCCTGCTGCACGCGATGCTGGCCGAGCCCTGGCTCTGGCTCATGCTGCGCACGCTCGGCGGCTTCTGCTTCGCCGGGCTCACGCTGGTGCTGGAGAGCTGGCTCAACGAGCGCACGCCCAACAGCGACCGCGGCCGCGTGCTCAGCCTCTACCGGCTCGTCGACCTCGCCTGCGTCACGCTCGGCCAGCTCGTCCTCACCCTCGCCGACCCGCGCGGCTTCGAGCTCTTCTCGCTCGTCGCCATCCTCTTCTGCTGCTGCCTCGTGCCGCTGGCGATGACCCGCTCGACCCTGCCGGCGCCGTTGCAGACGCCCAGGCTCCGCCTCGGCCGGCTGATCGCCGTCTCGCCGCTCGGCACGATCGGCGTCTTCGCGGTCGGGCTCGTCAACAGCACGTTCCGCACCGTCGCGCCGGTCGCCCTGCTCGACCAGGGGCTGACGATCGCCGACATCGCCTGGCTGATGAGTGCGTTTATCGCCGGGGGTGCGGTGATGCAGTTTCCGATCGGCGCCCTTTCCGACCGGCTCAGCCGGCGCACCGTCCTGCTGGTCACGACCCTGGGTGCGATCGCCACCAGCTTCGCCATGTCGGTGGCGACCGGGCTCTCGCCGACCGCGATCATCCTCACGGGCTTTCTCTTCGGCGGCTTCGCCATCCCGATCTATTCGCTCTCGGTGGCGCACGCCAACGACCTCGCCCAGCCCGACGAGTTCGTCGAGGTGGCCGCCGGGCTCTTCTTCGTCTACGGCATGGGCGCCATGGTGGGCCCGCTGCTCGGCGCCGGGGCCGTGGCGCTCCTCGGGCCGCAGGCGCTCTTCTGGTACACCTCGGCCGTGCATGGCTGCTTCCTGCTCTTCACCGTCTACCGGATCGGCCGCCGGCCGCGGCTGCCCACGACCGGCCGCGAGGGTTTCGTCGGCCTGATCCGCACCTCGCCCGGCATCTTCAAGCTCGACCCGAGAGGCCGCGAGCGGAAGTAGGCCGGGCGCGCCGCATCACTCGCCTTGCCGCCCCGGATGGATCGACTAGATTGGAATCGATCTAATTCCGGAGCCAGGATGATCAGCCTATTCCCCCTGCCCCGCTTCGGCGGCAAGCGACGCTTCGACCAGCTCAGCGAGCAGGAGATCCTGGCGCTCGCCATCTCGGCCGAGGAGGAGGACGGACGGATCTACGCCCTCTACGCCCAGAAGCTCCATGCCGATTTTCCGGCCTCCGCCGCCGTCTTCGCCGGCATGGCCGAGGAAGAGAACGGCCACCGCCGCCGGCTGATCGAGCTCTACCGGCAGCGCTTCGGCGAGTTGATCCTGCCGATCCGCCGGGAGCACGTGGCCGACTTCTACAGCCGCCGGCCGGTCTGGCTGGTGGAGAACCTGCCGCTCGAGCGGATCCGCGAGGAAGCGCAGGCGATGGAGCGGCAGGCGCACGACTTCTATGTCGCTGCCGCCTCGCGCACGACCGACGCGACGACGCGCAAGCTGCTCGGCGACCTCGCCGCCGCCGAGGCCGGCCACCTGCACAAGGCCGGCGTCCTCGAGGAGCGCCATCTCGACGACGAGACGCGCGACGAGGAGGACCGCGCGGCGCGGCGCCAGTTCATCCTCACCTGGGTGCAGCCCGGCCTCGCCGGGCTGATGGACGGCTCGGTGTCGACGCTCGCGCCGATCTTCGCCACCGCCTTCGCCACGCAGAGCACCTGGACGACCTTCCTCGTCGGGCTTTCCGCCTCGATCGGCGCCGGCATCTCCATGGGCTTCACCGAGGCCGCCCATGACGACGGCAAGCTCTCGGGCCGCGGCTCGCCCATCAAGCGCGGCCTCGCCTCGGGCATCATGACCACGCTCGGCGGCCTCGGCCACGCTTTGCCCTATCTCATCCCCGAATTCTGGACGGCCACGATCATCGCCCTCGTCATCGTCTTCTTCGAGCTCTGGGCCATCGTCTGGATCCAGAACCGCTACATGGAGACACCGTTTGCCCGGGCAACGTTTCAGGTGGTGCTGGGCGGTGCGCTGGTGCTGGCCGCGGGCATTCTGATCGGCGGGGCCTAGAGCCGGTCCCGCTCCTCGCTGCGCGGGTCGCCCGCCACCATGTGCGGCGCATAGCGGTTTGATCGCGCGGCGCGGCGCCAGGGGCGGGCGAGGCCGGCCGGGTCATTGCCGACTTCGACCAAGGCGATCGAGGGTGCGCCATCCCGGGTGGCCTGCGCCGCCCATCGCCCGCCGGGTGCAGCGATGCCGGCAGGGGCGGTTCGGCTCTGCGGCGCGTGGGGTGCGAAGCCGACCCAGTAGGCGTTGCTCACTGCATGGCCCAGCAGTTCGGCAGCAAAGGCCGGGCCATTGGGGGAAGAGGCGCTGCCGGTGGTCGAGAAGAGGACGCAGTCGACATCCAGCCGCTCGTACTCCTGGAATATCTCGGGGTAGTGCGTCTCCATGCCCAGCGCGCAGCCGAAGCGGACGCCGTCGACGTCGAAGGTCACCGGTGCCCTGCCCGGCGTGTACATGAACGAGATCTTGGTGTGCGACAGCAGGCGCTCGTCGTAGCGGGTGACGAGCGCACCCTCGTCGGAAACGACGTAGAGGCTGTTGTGCGGCCGGTTCGGCGGGGTCAGGCGATGCACCGAGCCGAAGACCGTCCAGAGCCGGAGCTCGCGGGCCAGGTCGCACGTCAGGAGCAACTCCTCGCGCAGGGTGGCCCAGGCGACGCGGTCCCAGTCGGCGGGGCCGACCTCCGCCGGGCCGAGCGCCGACAGGATGCGCTTGGCCGGCGCGCAGATCGCACCTTCGGGGAAATGGACGAGCCGGGCACCAGCCCGATGCGCGTCCCGCATGAGGCGCCGCAGCTCCGCGCCGCTGGCTTGCAGGCCGGCGACATCGCGCGGGTCGTCGAAGCCGCTGGTCTGGGCGACCGCGAGGCGCAGGGTCCGGGCCTCGGGGATGTTCCCGGTCCGCGAGGCGTCCCGGACGTGTCGGAGGGCTGCCGTGTAGGACTCGCCGGTCCTCGCGGCGCGGGCACGCACGCGTCGCTTGAGATTACCGTTTCCGGTCATGGGTGTGGCCTTCCACGTCGCGGACGGCGTTCCCCGGCAAGCGCGTCCGCAACGGTCGGACCAGCGAAAGCGACCCGAGAGCGAAAGTCCCTTTGCCTCCGGTCGCGACCGTGCCGGGAACGGCCTCTGGAGGTTCGGCGTGGGCCACGCCACGGATAGGGATGCCGGGACGATCCCGCCACGTCAATCGGTAGCGGCCGAGACGTGGCAACGGCCGGCGGTGAGGTCCGCCTCGAGCTCCCGGCGCAGCCGGGCCTGCCCGGCCCGATCCGGCATGCGCAGGATGTGGGAGGGATGCCAGGTAAGCAGGACCGGGCCGCCATGCAGGCCGGACTCGATCCTTCCCCGCCGCGGTGCCAGCGGCCGGTTGTCGCCGGTGAGGGCGAAGGCGGCCGATCCGCCGAGGGCCAGAGCGAGGCGCGGGCGGACCAAAGCCAGCTCGAGCCCCAGCCACCAGCGGCAGTGCTCGATCTCGCTCCGGTCCGGCTTCTGGTGGATGCGCCGCTTGCCGCGCGGCTTGAACTTGAAGTGCTTGACGGCATTGGTGAGCCAGACGTCGTCGGAATCGAGCCCGGCCTCGCCCATCGCCTCGCGGAGCAGGCGGCCCGCCGGGCCGACGAAGGGGCGGCCGGCGAGGTCCTCCTGGTCGCCCGGCTGCTCGCCGACGAGCATGAGCTGCGCTCGCGGATCGCCCTCGCCCCAGACCGTCTGCGTCGCCGCCTCGCAGAGCCCGCAGCGACGGCACTGCAGTGCCGCCTCGCGCGCCTCGTCGAATGTCGCGGGCAGCTCGACCGGTGCCGGCAGGGTGGCGCGGTAGCGCGTCGAGATCGCCGCGGCACCGGGGCGGGGCTCGCTGGCCGCGGCGTCTTGCATCCGCTCGACCCGGGCCTCGGCATCGGCGAGCATGGCGGGGATGTGGCGGGTCTCGGGGAGATTCTTCCAGTATTTCTTCGGCA
>CAZGUW010000358.1:0-4660 GCA_964528705.1 uncultured Geminicoccaceae bacterium | reverse complement strand
GATGCCGCCCGCCACTATGCCGACATTGCCGTTGCGGCCCGCAAGGCGGGCAAGGGCTTGCCAACGCCGGACGGCTATATCGCCGCTATCGCAACCGCCCATGGCTTCACCGTTGCGACGCGCGATGCCAGCGCCTTCAACGCGGCAGGTGTGCCGGTAATCGACCCGTGGACTGCCCGACACTGAACGTCAGGACGTTTGGCGCTCGTCCGTGATGCCTCGAGGGAGACGCCTACTCTTTCAGCCATTCCCTCCGCTGATGGTCGGCTATGCGTTTCCGAATGAATGGTTGAGAAGGCAGGTGTCCCCAGCGCTCGATGCGCACAAGGGGCACATAAGCCCCCGCAACCGTAAGGCGGCTCAATGAAGCTTGCCTAAGTAACTTCCCCGCACGAAAATGAGCGTGTTTCACACGGGGGGCTAAAAAGATGAGCATTCCAGAATATCTGGCATCCGGCGAAAAAGCACGATTGATCCCGGTTGCGGCCGATGTAAGCAAGGAAGGACGGGCAGCTTCGATTCTCCTCGCCACTCTGATGAGTGTGCCTACTTTTGCCCGTGAGATGCTCGGGTCGTTGGAGCAGCGCGTGGGGACACGAACCAACCTCGATTGCTTCACCGAGGTAGTGTTCAAGGAGGCGGCAAACACGTCAAAAATTCGACCGGATGGCTTGATGATACTTGATGGAGGGCGAGGTCGAACGTGGCGATGTCTGGTAGAAGCAAAGATCGGTCGAGCCGACCTCGACAGTGATCAGCTTATCAAATATCTCAACCTTGCGCGAACCCACAAAATTGACGCGGTTCTCACGATATCCAATCAATTCGTCGCCTCCGCCAAACACTCGCCAGTGGCGATTGCGAAAAATGCGCTGCGCGGCGTCTCTTTGTTCCATTGGTCATGGATGTATCTGTTAACGCATGCGATGTTGATGCTTAACAATGAATTTGAACATTCAGGGCAGCGGTTTATTCTCGCGGAGATGGTTCGATATTTCTCGCACCCATCGGTCGGAGTTTCAACTTTTGATCGAATGAACCCGGAATGGAGAGAGCTAAATGCTCAGATCCAGGCGGGCGCGAAACTCAATAAGTCGGCGACGATGGTCGAGAACTCTGTCGCCGCTTGGCATCAGGAGGTTCGCGATCTCTGCTTGCTGTTGACGAGGAAGATAGGTCGTCCTGTCCAAACACGGCTGAGCAGAGCACACGCCGACGATCCCGCACAACGTGTACGGGACGATGGCGCTTTGCTGGCGGAGCAGCATGAGCTGAACTGCTCCCTCAGCGTGCCAAACGCGGCTGCGCCAATTTCAGTCGTCGCCAACCTTGCTCGCCGCAGCCTGTCAATTTCCATGACGCTCGCCGCACCGCGCGACAAGAGCCGAACAAGCAGCAGAGTGACATGGCTCGTTCGCCAACTTACGAAATCCCGGCCCGAGGGGCTGCACGTTCGCGCGTACTGGCCGGGGCGTGCGCCACCCACGCAGGCCATGCTCGCGCAGCTCCGAGAGGACCCTTCAGCCATCGAAGCCGAGAATCGGGCGATGCTGCCGTCCCAGCTCGAAGTCATTCTGGTTCGCGATCTGGCCGGCAAATTCATCGGCAGCAAGACCTTCATCGAGCAATTGGAGGAGGCTGTTCCCTATTTCTATGATCAGGTCGGCCAGCATCTCCGCGCGTATGTCGTGCCGCCTCCTCGACTCCGTAAGGAGGATAGCAGCACCGAACCAGAGCCTCTAGTCGAGGTGGCCGAGAGAGCCGAAGTGATCGCATCCGAGGCTACTGACGAAACTCAGGACTCGGAATTCATGCCATCGTCCTGACGTCGACGTTCACCGCCTGGAGATTCTCGACCCTGCCACCGCAACGTTTCGCTCAATCCGCCTCCAGCCCGAACCGCTGCACGACTGCCGGCTGGGTGAGGCCGGCGTGAAGGGTGAGGAGGACGAGGCGGGCGTCGAGGCTGTCGCCGGCCTGGATGGCGGCTTCGATGCGGGTTTCGACGGTGGCGGCGAGGGTGGGGTCGGTGGCTTGCGTGAAGGCTTCGGGGCCGGTCAGGCAGTAGGCGAGGAGCTCGGCGGCGGCGGCGAAGTCGGGTGGTTGGGGCTTCGTGCCCTTCGCCTGCTGGAGCTGGCGGAGCGTGGTGAGCTTGACGGCTTCCGGCACGAGGGCGGGGTGGAGGTCGACGGTGCGCAGGGCCGTGTCGAGCTGGCGCAGGCCCTCCGCCCTGCCGAAGCGGCCGAGGAAGCCGAACATCGTTAGGCGGCCCGTGCCGGGGTCGCAGCGAGCCAGTCACGAAAGCTCGCGAAGGCGAGCCGCCCGGCGATCATCTGAGCGAGGAGCCGGCGGATGAACGGGCCTGGAAGGCTGGGGGCGGTCAGGGCTCGATCCGGGCGTAGACCAGCTCGGCGGCCACGAGGTCCTCGATGGCAGCACCCACGGACTTGAAGACCGTCACCTCGTCGGCCGTCCGGCGGCCCGGGTGGTCGCCGCGGCAGAGCTCGGCGAGATCGCCCTCTATGGCGGCCTCGGTGATGGCACCGCTGGCGATCGCCTGGACGATGTCGCCGGCCTCGCCGAGGGCGCCGCCGCGGGTGTCGACGAAGAGGCGGGCGCGGGCCATGAGGGCGTCGTCGCTCTCGCGGAGCTTGCGGTTGAAGGCGCCGACGAGATCGACATGGGTGCCCGGGCGGACGCGATCGCCCTTGACCAGCGGCACGTCGCTCATGGTGGCGGCCGAGACGATGTCGGCCTCGCCGAGTGCCTGGTCGAGGTCGGTGGTCACGGCGACCTCGAAGCCTTCCGTGGTCAGCCGTTCGGCCAGCTTGTCGGCCCGTGCGGTCGTCCGGTTCCAAAGCGTCACCCGCTCGATCGGCCGGATGGCGGCGTGGGCCGGGACCAGCATGGCGGCGACGGCACCGGCACCGAGCACGAGGTGGTGGCTTGCGTCCGCGCGGGCCAGATAGCTCGCCGCCAGGGCCGAGGCGGCGGCGGTGCGGCGCTCGGTGATGGCCGGGCCGTTCATCACGGCGAGCGGCCGGCCGGTATGGGCCTCGAAGAGGAGGTAGAGCCCGTCGACGGTCGGCAGGCCGAGGGCGTCGTTGCCGGGCGAGATCTGCACGACCTTGACGCCGAGCCGCCGGCTCTGCTGCCAGGCCGGCATGATGAGCAGGGTGGCGTCCGGCGCGTCCTTGCGGGGGACGGTGTGGTGGTGGCGGACCGGCGCCTCGCAGCCGGCGGCGAAGCCGGTGCGCAACGCCTCGATCAGCTCGGGGAAGGGCAGGGCCGCGTCGACCGCCGCCCGGTCGAGGAGCGGCAGCACAGGCCGGGCGCCCAGGCTGCGCTCAGCGCCGGGGGGCGGCGAGGGCCAAGGCGTCCTGGCGCTGGCGGGAGCGCTCGGCGGCGGCGCGCTCCTCCTCCTGCTCGCGGAGCTGGCGCTGGTGCGCCTCGGCCCGCGCCTTGCGGCGGAGCTGGCGCCACTCGGCGCGCATGCGGTGCTCGGAGAGCCAGAGTGCGAGGCCGCCGATGATGGCGCCGAGGAAGATGCCGATGAGGAAGACGGCATAGACCGGGAGCGGGATCGACGGGATGGGCAGCGGGAAGAAGCTGACGTCGACGATGCCGCGATTGGCGACGGAGAAGATGACGATGACGAGCAGGCCGAGCAGCCCGACCACGGTTCGCAGGAGTTTCGCCATGCGGGCGGTCCTCGTGATGAAGAGAGGGGTTCAGTTCAGCTCTTGTTGAGCCGTTCGCGCAATTCCTTGCCCGTCTTGAAGTACGGCACGAGCTTGCTCGGCACCTGGACCTCGTCGCCGGTGCGCGGGTTGCGCCCGGTGCGCTCGCCACGCGGGCGCACGGAGAAGGCGCCGAAGCCGCGGAGCTCCACCCGGTCGCCTTCCGCGAGCGCGTCGCCGATGCCGTCGAACACGGTCGAGACGATCCGCTCGATATCACGGAGAAAGAGGTGCGGGTTCGCCTCGGCGAGGCGTTTGATGAGATCCGATTTGGTCATGGCGCTTCCCACCCGGCCGAAGCCGCAAGCTGCAGGTGAAGCTTCGCAAAGCGAAGGGGTAGCGTCAAGGGAGGCGCTGCCGTGTCGTCAAACGCGGAACGCCGCCGGGCAGGGCCCGGCGGCGTCCGTTCGATGACCGGAAAGTGCGGTCGGCGTCGCTACTTGTCGCCGTCCTCGGCCTTCGCCTCTTCCTGCTTCTGGCGCAGGGCAGCACCCAGGATGTCGCCGAGGCTGGCGCCGCTGTCGGACGAGCCGTACTCGGCCATGGCCTGCTTCTCGTCGGCGATCTCGAGCGCCTTCACCGAGAGCGTCAGCCGGCGGCTGGCGGCGTCGATGTTGGTCACCCGGGCATCGAGCTTCTCGCCGACCGCGTAGCGCTCGGGGCGCTGCTCGTCGCGGTCGCGGCTGAGCTCCGCCTTGCGGATGAAGCCGACGGCACCCGACGAGGTCTCGACCTCGATGCCGCCCGTGGTGATCTCCTTGACCGTGCAGGTGACCCGGTCGCCCTTCTTGATGCCGGAGGTGGCCTCCATGAAGGGGTCGTCCGAGAGCTGCTTCATGCCGAGGCTGATGCGCTCCTTCTCGACGTCGACGTCGAGCACCACGGCCTTGACCACGTCGCCCTTGTTGAAGGCCTGAACG